>JAOAPR010000116.1 GCA_025463005.1 Bryobacterales bacterium
CGCGTGCGCCAGTTCACCATGAAGGATTCCTACTCCTTCGATATGGACCCCGCCGGCCTGGACGTTTCCTATGAGAAGCACCGCCAAGCCTACTGCCGGATCTTTGACCGCTGCGGCCTCGATTACATGATGGTCGAAGCCCACTCGGGCGCGATGGGCGGCAGCCAGTCGCACGAATTCATGGTGGTGTCCGACGCCGGCGAGGACTTGGTGGTGCGCGGCGCGAACTACGCGGCCAATCTGGAGAAAGCCGTCAGCGTTTCCAAACCACCCGCCGCCCCTGATCCCGAGGGCGATCTTACGCCCGAAGAATTCCACACGCCCAGTGTGAAAACGATCGCCGAAGTGGCTCAGTTCACCGGCCTGCCCGAGACATCGCAGATGAAGAGCCTGGTGATGGTTGCTGGCGGCAATCCAGTATTGGCGCTGCTTCGCGGCGACCACCAGCTCAGCGAGGCGAAACTGGCTAGCGTGCTGGAGGCGGACGTGCGGGCAGCTCATCCCGAAGAACTCCGGCAGTGGTTCGGCGCTGATGCTGGATCACTCGGTCCTATCGGTGTAATGAAGTCCGTCCGCATCCTGGCGGACGAAGCCTTGCGCGGCCGCCGCAACATGATCGCCGGCGCGAACAAGAACGATTATCATCTGCGCCACGTTACGCCAGGCGAAGATTTCGAGGCCGAGTTCCACGATTTGCGCCAGGCGGCCGAAGGCGATACATCGGTGGTCGACGGCTCGCCCCTTACGGTGCACAAAACCGTGGAAGTCGGGCATATTTTCAAGCTGGGCTATAAATACTCGAAGTCCATGGGGCTCCATGTCACGAACGAATCGGGCGAGGAGATCGCGCCGATCATGGGCAGCTACGGAATTGGCATCGAGCGGATCCTGAGCGCCGCGGTCGAGCTGTATCACGACGCGGATGGCATTGTGCTGCCTCCTGCGATCGCGCCCTTCACGGTGGTTGTCACGCCCGTCAACATCAAGGACGAAGCGCAGCGAAAAGCCGCCGAGGAGATCTACGTGGCATTCAAGAAGGCTGGGGTCGATGTCCTTCTCGATGATCGCGACGAACGGCCGGGCGTGAAATTCAAGGACGCCGACCTGATCGGCATCCCCTACCGGATCACGGTCGGAAAGAAGCTGCCGCAGGGGATCGTAGAGCTGGTGGAGCGCAGGCCCAAGCGCTCGACCGACGTGCCCATCGGCGATATCGTGGGTGCCGTAGGGGAATTATGGACTGGGTAGACGTACGCAGGGAATTTCCGGCGCTGGAGCGCTGGACGTATCTCAACACGGCCACCTACGGCCAAATGCCTCGCCGCGGCGCGGAAGCCATGATGCGCCACTCCGAGCGGCGTGTCGAGCTCGCTTCCACCGATTTTCTGGACTGGTACTGCGACGCCGATCGCATGCGCGCCACCATTGCCCGGCTGATTCACGCGGAACCGGACGATATTGCCTTCGTCCCGAACGCCGCAGCCGCGCTGTCCATCGTCCTCGCCGGTCTGGCTGCCGGTCCTGACGAGAATATCGTGACGCTCGACGATGAGTTTCCCAACTATCTGTATCAGGTCTCCGCGCGTAAGGTCCCCTGGGATCGCTTCTATGATTCCGTTGACGATCGCACTCGTCTGGTCGCTTTTAGTGAAGTGAATTACGCGACCGGGTTTCGCCCGCCCCTGACGGAGATCGCCCAATTCCTAAAAGTCCGCGGTGTGCCGCTGTTCCTCGATGGATCGCAAAGTGTGGGTGCCCTGACCTTCGACGTGCGAAAAACGCCAGTGGATGCGCTGGCCGTGCACGGCTACAAATGGCTGATGTCTCCAACCGGCGCAGGTTTTCTGTACGTCTCTCCTGCGTTTCGCAAAAAGCTGCCGCCGAACATCATCGGCTGGCGCAGCCACCATGACTGGCGGAACGTGGACCGCCTGCATCACGGCACGCCCGAGTTCAAGGACTCGGCCGAAAAGTATGAAGGGGGCGGTCTGCCTTTTCACCTGCTGTATGCAATGGAGGCGTCCGTCGACTGGATGCTCGAAATCGGTCCGGAAGCGATCGAACGTCGCGTGCTCGATATGGCGAATTCCGCTCGGTCGATCCTGCGCGGCTTAGGAGCTGAGCTTGACGAAGCGGATCAAAATAGAGCCTCGCAGATCGTGATCGCCGGGTTTCCCGCGGTCACTGCATTCGATGCGTCGCGCACGGCTCGCGCGTTGCGCGAAGAAAATGTCGTTATCGCGGCGCGCCACGGCCGTCTGCGGATTTCGCCGCACTTCTACAATGATGAGGACGATCTGAAGCGGTTGGAGAGCGCGCTGAAAAAATTCCTGTGAGCATCGTCTCGTTCGAGGCCGTCTGGCGGGAGCTGCGCTACGCGGTCCGGTCGGTGCTGCGCGCTCCTTTGGCGACGGCGGTCATGATCGCCATTCTTGCCGCCGGCATCGGCCTCAACACGGCGGTGTACAGCGTTCTTTACGGAATCCTGCTGCGACCTTATCCTTACGCATCGCCTGAGCGGATCGTTCGAATCGCCTCCGCTCCCGTCAAGGATCCTGGAAATCGCGTCGGCGTCTCGCTACCCGATTTTGTGGATTTCCAGCATGACGCGCGAACGGTGCAGGATTTGAGCGCCTGGACGACCGAGCGGATCAACCTCATCGAAGATGGCGTCGCGGTCCCGGTCGATGCCGGAGTGATTTCACCGGGCCTGTTCCGAACGCTTGGCGTGAAACTGGCGATGGGCCGCGAATTCCTGCCGGAGGAAGACATCCCCGGCGGCGACGTCAACAAAGTCATCCTGAGCCACGCTCTCTGGGAAAAACGGTTTCATCGCGACGCGGAGATTCTCGGCCGGGTGATTCGTACCTCGCTCGGCTCATTTGCTGTGGTCGGCGTGGCGTCTCAGGGATTTCTGTTTCCGCGCGATTCCGCGCTGTGGATCCCGATCGAAAGCGAGCTGCGAGCCCGCAACGGGTCGCGCGCTATGCGATTTTACCGGAAATATCGCGTGGTGGCTCGCCTCCGCGAGGGCGTATCGCTCCAAGCCGCCAAAGACGATCTCCGCGCGATCGGTACACGTCTCCAGCGCGAGCAGCCCGGCTCGAATAGCGAAATCCTGCCGGCAGTGGAGCCCCTGCGCGCCGTCGAGACCTCGGAAATGCGGCCGTACGTGCTGCTGCTGATGGCCGGAGCAGGATTGGTACTGCTGGTCTGCTGTACGAACCTCGCCAATCTGCTGCTGGCGCGGTCCGCCGCTCGCACGCGTGAGTTCGCCGTTCGCGCAGCGATGGGCGCCGGGCGAAGACGTCTCCTGCTGCAGCTTCTGACGGAGCATTCCTTGCTGGCGATCGCCGGAGCCTTGCTGGGCGTGGCCCTGGCAGGCTCGCTGCTCACCGCTCTGCCACGAATCATTCCCGCCGAGCTGCCCTTCTGGATCCACTTCGATCTCGATCGCAATGTGCTGGCATTCACCTGCGCCGTGACCATTGGAACTATCGCGGCGTTCGGTCTGGTTCCATTGCTCAAGTCGTCCCGCGCCGATCTGGAGAGTCTGCTGCGCGAAGGCTCGCGCGGATCATCTTCGACATCACGCCTGCGGCGTTCCCTAATCATAGGAGAAGTCGCTTTATCGGCGATCCTGCTGGTCTGCGCGGGGCTGCTGCTCAAGAGCCTGAATCGTCTGGAGCGCGTCGAACCCGGATTCCAACCGCGCAACGTGCTCGCCATCCGGTTGTCGCCCTTCCGGCCCGGTCCGGCCCAGCAGCGGATCGATGCCGCCAGCGAATATTTCCGGCGGGTCATCGGCAGCCTCGCGGCCGTCCCGGGCGTAGTTGCTGTCGGCGCAACCGACGGGCTCCCGTACACGCCCGATAGCGCCGACCGCCCCAGCTACAACATGGAAGTGCGGGGCGAAGGATCTGTCGAACGGGCGTATCGCGGACCCGGATCGGTGATCGATATTACGCCGCGGTACCTCGAAGCCATGGGGATTCCGCTGCTGGAGGGTCGTGCGTTCAACGATCAGGACCGGCGCGCGTCAGAAAGGGTGATCATTCTGAGCGAGCGCGCCGCGAAGTTTCTCTTTCCCGGCCGGAGCGCACTCGGCGGCCAAGTGCGTCACAACACCAACGGCATGGCCGATCCATGGGCCCGCGTTGTGGGCGTGGTCGGAAATGTCAGATACAAAGCGGACGAAACCTTCGACGGGATTGAGATGTACTATCCGTCCTCGCAATGGGAATTCGAGAGCGCCTACGTGGCGATCCGCTTCCTGGGGTCGCCGAAGGGTTTCGAGAATGCGGTCCGCCAGGCGGTTTCCTCCGTGGACGCCGAAACCGGCATCGATGAAATGAAATCCATGGATGTGCTGATGAATGAGACGCCGTGGCAGCAGCGATCGTGGGGATACGTGCTGGCGGGCTTCGCGGCGACGACGCTGCTTCTGGCTGCGGTGGGACTCTACGGCGTCATGGCGTACAGCGTGGCGCTGCGCCGCACCGAGATCGGGATCCGCGCCGCGCTGGGTGCGACGCCCCGGACGATTTTCGGCGAGGTCACCCGCGAGGGTGTGACCCTGGCCGCCGCGGGCGCCGCCGTCGGACTGGTCGTGGCGTTGGGAGTGACGCGGCTTCTGCGGACCATGCTGTACGGCGTGCCGCCCAGCGATCCGGTCACGTTCGCTCTCGCCGCGATAGTTCTGATCGCAGTCGCGGCCATCGCGTCCGCTTTACCGGGAATGCGCGCCGCAGCGGTGGATCCGGTCAAAATACTCCGGAACTAAGGCGTCACTTCTGGTACTCCACGCCGACCAAAAACAACCCCCGCGCCGGCGCCGATGGTCCCGCGGGAATCGTGCAGCCGGGCTGCAGCCGAGCCTCGATGTCCGCTGGCCCCAGGTTCCCCTTGCCGGCTTCCAGCAGCACGCCTACGATGTTGCGGACCATATGCTTCAGGAATCCGGTTCCGCGCACGCGGTAGATGAGAAGGTCTCCGTCCCGTGTCAGGCAGGATGAAAAAATGCGCCGGACCTTGGAACGGCCGAGGCCATCGGCCGGGTCGGATGCCGCAAAAGCGGAAAAATCGTGCTCGCCCTCGAGCAGGCGCGCGACCTGGATCATCCGAGCCTCATCCAACGGGTAAGGGTAGTGATAAACGTAACGACGATCGAACGGCGGGCAGATCTCGGCACGAAGGATCCGATACTCGTAGCTTTTGGCTGTAGCGTCGTAACGCGGATGAAAGCCCTCGTGCGCCTCCGCCGTTTCCAGGACGCGAATATCGCGCGGCAGCAGCCGGTTGATTGCTTTCTTAAGATTCGGTAAGGGGATTGGATTGGTCAGATCGAAGGCCGCGACCTGCGCCAAAGCGTGCACCCCGGCGTCAGTTCGGCCGGAGCCGTCGACATGCACACTGCCCTCAATTTGGTCCCCTTCGATCTCGGACAGCACGCCTTCGAGGCTCGCTTGAATGGTGGCTAACCCGGGCTGGACCTGCCAGCCGTGATACTCCGTGCCGTCGTAGCTGACGGTGATTCGAATCCGCCGCATGTCTTTTTTGAAACAAGCTTAGGCCGCCGCGCGGGAGCCGGGCTTCTCGACCGGAACACCCTGCTTGCACAGCGGGCATTCCTCCTGTGTCCAGGCGACGGCATCGAGCGTTGCCAGGGCCACTCGCGGAACTCCCAGATCGACGCGTCCGCCGCTGCGGTCGATGACCGAGCCGACGCCCAGAACCTGGACTCCGGCGGCTCGCAGTAATTCGATCACTTCCCGGGTGCTGCCGCCGGTGGTTACGACGTCCTCGACCACCACGGCGGTCTCTCCCGGGCTCAGCGAGAACCCCCGCCGAAGCGTCATCTTGCCGGATGCGTCCCGCTCGGTGAATAGGAACCGGGCGCCCATCGCCCTGGCCACCTCATGGCCGATGATCAGGCCGCCCAGGGCCGGCGAAACTACTACCTGGCCTTTTGGCATACTTTGCGCCAGGCTGCGGCCGAAGCGCTCGGCCAAAACGGGATGCTGCAGGACCAGGGCGCTCTGGAGATATTCGCTGGAGTGCAGGCCGCTGGTAAGGCGAAAGTGGCCGTTCAGGTAGGCCCCGGTCTCACGGAATGTATGCAGAATGGAGTCGGACACAGTGTCTTCATATATAATAGTCCGAGTTCGACTTAACATTCCGTTGGGACACACCCTGTAACAACAGGACCGTCTCCCGTCGTCATTTCTAGTCGAAGACAAGAAACAGTGGGGAGTGGTCTAAGATGAAGAAGCTTAAATGGCTCGTGGGCTTTACGCTGCTGATTGCAGCGTTGGCCCTGGGCGGCTTCACCTATTACACACGTTCAAGAAAAGTCGATTTCCTTAAGGCCAAAGTGCAGCGGGGCGATATCGAATCGGCTATATCTGCAACCGGCACGTGCTCGGCCGTGATTTCCGTGGCTGTAGGCAGCCAGGTATCCGGCAATGTGGCCGCCTTGTATGCAGATTTCAATTCCATAGTTAAGAAGGGCCAGTTGGTCGCCCAAATCGACCCGGCCCCGTTTCAGACCAGGGTGGATCAGGCCAAGGCTAATCTGGATAGTGCGAAGGCGCAGATCACGAATGCCGAGGTTGGACTCAAGAAAGCCGACCTGGACATCGCCAACGCCGAGCTAAACATCACCAACCAGAAGGCTGCCGTAGTTCGGGCGCAGTCCCAGGTCAACGACGCCAAGCGGAAACAGGATCTTCAGACCAAGATGCTCGATGCAGGCGTCGGCACTCAGGACGCTCGCGACAGCGCCCAGGCCGTCTACGACCAGGCGGTGGCGAGCCTGGAATCGTCGCAGGCGCAGTTGAAATCGGCGCAGGCCAGCCTGGAGTCGGTGAAAGCGCAGAGACAGGTTGCGGAAACGCAGAAAGTCACGGCGGCGGCTCAGGTGGCGACAGCCGATGCGAACCTGCAAAACGCCCAGTTGGATCTCGATCACACCCGCATCACCTCTCCCGTTGACGGCGTGGTGATCGCGCGGAACATGGACGTCGGACAGACCGTGCAGGCGTCGTATTCCGCGCCGCAGCTCTTCAGCATCGCGCAGGACCTCAGCAAGATGCACGTAGACACGAACATCGATGAGTCCGACATCAGCCGCGTTCAGGTGGACCAGGAAGCGACATTTACTGTCGACGCCTATCCGGGTCAGGTTTTCCGCGGCACCGTGATGCAAGTCCGCCGCTCACCGGTTAACGTGCAAAACGTCATTACCTATACCGTGGTGATCGCCGTAGATAATCCCGATCTCAAGCTGTTTCCGGGCATGACGGCAAATGTTCGGCTGGTCACCGACCGGCTGTCGGCCGCGGTGAAAATTCCCTCGGCGGCCCTGCGATTCCGGCCTCCCGATGACTTGCTGCCCCCCGACGCCAAGACCACCGACAAAAAAGTCGCGAAGCCCGATTCAACCAAGGCTGATCCCAGTCAGGCCAAGGGCGACGGCAAGTTTGATCCCAGCCAGTTCAAAGGTCGTGGCGGTGGCGGCGGCTTCGGTGGTGGTGGCGGTGGCGGCGGACGCCGGGGCGGAAACCGCGGCGATGGTGGTGGCGGCGGCGGACAGTTTAACGCTGGCCAGGGCGGCGGTCGCGGCGCAAGCCAATTTCAAACGGTTTATACACTGGACGAAAAGGGCCAGCTCAAGGCCGAACGCATCCGCACCGGCATCAGCGACGGAAACTTTGTTGCGATGCTCAGCGGCAATCTCAAAGAGGGCCAGGAGTTGATCACCGGTATCGAGGGTGCGCGGGCCGGCGGCAACCAAAACAAGAATGCGCCGGGATTCCCCGGCGGAAACAATAACAAGGGCCGGGGCGGCTTCCCGTTCTAGGCGCCCTCAAGGACTATCCGTGGATTCCGCTCTCATTCGCATCGAGCATCTGCACAAGACGTATCACATGGGCGACAACCATGTGCATGCCCTGCGCGGCATATCGTTGGAGATCGCCCGAGGCAGCCTGGTGGCGATCATGGGAGCGTCCGGATCCGGCAAGTCGACGTTAATGAATATCATCGGCTGCCTGGATAAGCCCAGTAGCGGGAAATACTACCTCGATGGCGTCGATATCGGCGGCCTCGAGCGAGACGAGCTGGCCGACATTCGCAACCGCAAAGTCGGGTTCGTGTTTCAACAGTTCAACTTGCTGGCCCGAACCTCGGCCCTGGAGAACGTCGAACTGCCCCTGCTGTACAGCGACGGCGACAAAAGCAAGTTTAAGGAGCGTGCTTTGGCCGCGCTCACCGCGGTGGGTCTGGCCGACCGTTACGATCACCATCCCAGCCAGCTTTCCGGTGGCCAACAGCAGCGCGTGGCGATCGCCCGGAGCCTGATCAACGATCCCCAGCTCATCCTGGCGGACGAGCCAACCGGCGCCCTGGATTCCCGCACCAGTGTCGAAATCATGGGCATCTTCCAGAAGCTGAATCGGGACAAGGGAATCAGCATCGTGCTGGTTACCCACGAGCCCGACATCGCGCACTATACAAACCGAATCATCCAGTTCAAGGACGGTCACATCGTGGTCGATGAGCCCGTCGCCAACCCGCGGAATGCCGAGCGTGAACTTGCCGAAATGCCCGAGGTAGTGGAAGAAGAGGAACCAGTCGCATGAATAAGGTCTTCCAAAGTATGAGGATCGCGTTCCGCGCGCTGCGCGTGAACAAGCTGCGTTCGGCGCTGACGATGCTCGGAATCATCATCGGCGTAGGCGCGGTGATCGCGATGGTGTCGGTCGGCAGCGGGGCAACCGATCGCATTCACCAGCAGATCGCCTCCATCGGCAGCAACGTCATCATTATCCAACCCGGCAGCCAGAACACCGGCGGTGTCAAGAGCGGCAACGGCAACGCCCAAACGCTGACTGAAGAGGACGCCCGGGCCATTCAGGATGAATGCCCCAGTGTGATGTACTCCTCGCCGCTCCAACAGAACCAGCAGCAGGTGGTCTATCAGAGCAATAACTGGGGTACCCGGATTTATGGCGTAGCTCCTGAGTACATGACCATTCGCGACATCCGCATCGAAGAAGGCCAGCCATTCACTGCTGAAGACGTCAAATCCACTAACAAAGTAGCGCTGCTCGGTAAGACGGTGGTCGATAATCTGTTCGCCGGTGAGGATCCGATCGGCAAAATCATCCGCATCCGCAAGGTGCCGTTTACGGTGATCGGGACCCTGGTGCCCAAAGGCCAGAACTCCAACGGCCAGGATCAGGACGACATGATCATCATGCCGATCTCCACCGCCAAGAAAAAAGTGATGGGCGGCGGACGGCAGAACAACTGGCAGCAAGTCGGGCAGATCATGGTGCAGGCCCGCGACGGACGAAATCAAAACGCCATGGATGAGATCGAGTCGCTGCTGCGCCAGCGCCATCGGCTGCAGGCCACCGATGATAACGATTTTCAAGTCCGCAGTCTGGAAGAAATGGCAGCCGCGCAGGAACAGGCGACTCAGATCATGGGCCTCCTGCTGGCCTCCATTGCGTCCGTGTCGCTGATCGTCGGCGGCATCGGAATCATGAACATTATGCTGGTGTCGGTGACCGAGCGCACTAAGGAAATCGGCCTGCGCCAAGCGGTAGGAGCGAAGACCAGAGATATCTTGTCGCAGTTCCTGGTGGAGGCCGTGACGCTCGCGCTGCTGGGAGGATGCCTGGGGATTGCGATGGGGGTTTTAGCCAGCCTGGGGATCTCGTACTTTGCCGGATGGAATACCCTGGTCAGCCTGCCTTCAATACTGGCTGCCTTCTTCTTCTCGGCTCTGGTGGGTGTGTTTTTCGGATATTACCCGGCGCGCAAGGCCGCCTTCCTGGATCCTATCGAAGCACTGCGATATGAGTGATTCGTCGTCGGGCGCAACATGCCCCGCTTTCGCACGCCTGAGTACCAAAAGCGGACACCGCAGATATATCTCCACGCTTTTTTTCAATTACATAGCGCTGGCGTTTGGGATGCAACGCTAGAGCGGATTTGCCGATGGAACTAAGTATCCCGCTAGAATCGTAATTACGTCGAGGTTACCTCAGCCATGAAACAATCGAAGCCCTTCGTCGCCCTGCTATGCGTTCTACTGATCGCCGCCCCGGGGGTGTATTCGCAGCAGCTCAACGATCGCGGACCCAGCTTATCGACCGAGCGAGAACACTGGTATTCCGGATTCACGCACAACTACCGCAGCCGGTATGTTCCTCCCATCAACATCTCCAACAGCGGGCGCATTGAGTCGCTGATCCGCGCCGGCAATATGTATTTGTCGCTGTCCGACGCGATTGCGCTGGCGCTTGAGAATAACATCGACATCGAAGTTTCCCGCTATGCGTATCCCCTGAGCGATGCCGCCTTACTGGGCGCGCAGGCGGGAATCGGAACGCTGAGCTTCGATCCCTTGCTCACCAGCACCCTCACTTGGGGCCATAACGCGAATATCGCTGTCAACAACATCACGTCCGGAGGTCAGGCCGTCAATCTGAGCGATGTACGCGCACGGAACGTCGGAATCCAGCAGGGTTTCGAGACCGGCGGGAACCTGACGCTGGGGTTCAACAATAGTTCTGCGACCACCAATAGCCCCAACATTAACTTCAATCCTAACTTCCAGTCGAGCTTGCTTCTTCAGGGGACCCAACCCTTGCTGCAGGGCTTCGGTATCGCGTACAACACCCGCAACATCCGGATCGCCAAAAACAATCTGCGGCTGACGGATTATCAGTTTGAGCTGGAGTTGAACACTACTTTGAACACCGTAATCGGGACGTACTGGAACCTGGTTAGCGCGGCCCTGGCGGTTACCGTTGCACAGCAGACACTGGACCAGGCGCAAAGACTTTTGAATGACAACAAGAAGCAACTGGAGATCGGAACCATGGCGCCGCTGGATGTCCTCCAAGCCCAGCAGCAGGTCTCTACCAGCGAAACCAATCTCATCACCGCTCAAACGGCAGTCGAACAGTTTGAAGTGAATCTAAAGAGCCTTATCAGCCGTAACGGTCTGGCCAACACCGCCATCGCGGACGTCCACATCATTCCAACGGATCGCATCACCGTTCCCGATGTGGAACCAATTCAGCCGGTGCAGGATGTGGTGGCCACCGCGCTCGATCATCGCCCGGAACTGGCCCAGCAGCGCATCCAGGTAGAGAACTCCAGGATCAATGTGAGTGCTGCACATAATGCCCTGCTACCGCAGTTAAACCTTGTGGGCAGCGTTTCGAACCCCGCCGCGGGCGGCCCAATTAACACCATCAATAACATCAACCCGCAAACCCTTCAGCCGATACAACGAGTCGGCGTCCCTCCAGACCTTCTCGGGGGCTACAGCAACATCTTGCGCCAATTGTTCGGCGTGCCCACGGTGAACTACTCCATCGGGTTTCAGGTGAACATCCCCATACGCAACCGGTCGGCGCAGGCGGCCTACGCTCAGCAGGACTTGCAGCTACGGCAATCCGAACTGGGTATCCAGAAGGAAGTCAACCAGATCCGCATGGATGTCCAGAATGGTCTGATCGCCGTCAAGAATGCCCGCGCGCGCTACCAGGCTGCCGCCACGGCCAGCGCGGTCTCCCAGCAGGTCCTGGAGGCGGAACAGAAGAAGTACGAGCTGGGCGCCTCGACCTCCTACGCCGTCGTTCAGCACCAGACCGATCTCGCCAACGCCCGGCAAGCCGAAGTGGCAGCGCTGACCGCCTACGCGCAGTCCAAGCTGCAGCTTGATCTGGCCACGGGCACGATCCTCGAGAACAACAACATCGTGATCGATGAAGCGAAGAACGGCCGGCTCTCGAAGACCCCGAGTCCGATCCCTGATGTGCCGCCAAACACGAACGGTCGGGCCGCGGCTACAATTCCGGGCGTGAACACACCCGCGGCAAATCGATAGCTCATTAGCTGCATGCCGCTGCACTATTTCGGTAAGTCTTTCCACCTAGGAAATCCGGGTGGTTAGCAGCGGCGCTGGCGATTTGTCGCTTCTGCCTCAATAAGATAAATGCACAGTTCCCAATCGGCAGCCGGATTGCTTTCTAGAGCAGCGTAATGAAAATGTCGCAGGCTCATGGAACCCGGCTTTCCCCCCAAGCAGTACCTCAATATTTCACCCACTGAACCCTTCCCTTAACCCCCTAAAACCCCTCATAGCCGTGGTTCCTGAGGCCTGGCGATTAGGCTTCGTTCCGGCCGGTCTCGGGTATAATCGAGTTGGTCTTATGCAATTCCTCAGGAACCCTCGAGGCGCGGGTCGTCATGCGCTGAGAAGCTTGGTGGTGTTTTCCACAGTCTTGGCGCTTGCGCTGGCCCAGCAGCCACAACAGTCTCCTATCCGTGTCCAGGTGAACGAGGTGGTGGTTCCCGTCACCGTCACCGACGAGAAGGGCCGGTTCGTATCCGATCTGGAACAAAGCGATTTCAAGATTTTCGATCAAGGCAAAGAGCAGACCATTCGTTACTTCAACCGGGAGCGCAACCAGCGCGTGGTGGTCGGTTTCCTGGTGGACCTGAGCAACCAAAGCCGCGGCCAGTGGAAGAGTCTGCAGGAAGCGACCACCGAGCTGGTGCTGAATCTGCTCCCCGGCGACAAGAAATATTCCGGCTACCTAATCGGCTTCGGAAATGAGGCCGAGCTGATGGTGAACACCACCTCGGATTCCGACCCCATTGTCGAAAAACTGCGCAAAGTCTCACCCAGCGGCGGGGCGGCATTCTACGATGCACTGTACATGGCCTGCACCAACCGCAAGCTGGTGGAAGGCGAGCCTGTGGATCCGAGGCGCGTGATCGTGGTGATCGGGGACGGCCATGACAACGCGAGCACCAAGACCCTGGAGCAGGTCCTGGAGCTGGCCCAGCGTTACCAGGTCACCATCAACGCCATGAGTACGGAAGCGTATGGCTTCACTAGCGATTCCAGTAAAAACCTGGTGCGTCTGGCCGAGGAAACCGGCGGCCGCGTGGAATACCCTCTGCTGAACGTCTACAAGGATACTCCCGGATTCCTGTCCCAACCCTCGGACTTCGGAAACTACCAGCTCAAGGTGGGGACCGGAGGGTATACGGCGGCCATCCTGGGTTCGATTTACAAGTCGATCGCCAATATCGCTGGCGAAATCACCGTGCAGTACGTTCTTCGCTATGTGCCCAACGAGACTGACGAGTCAAGGGTTAAACGTTCGATCGAGGTGAAGGTTGGCATACCAAACGTGATCGTCCGGGCGCGCACTTACTATTACCCGTTTAGTCCGTAGAGTCCGGTCTACCACCGGTACGGTGGAGTATGCCATGATTCCTGGGAAGCATGGCCATCGGCTCCACGCAGATCGCGCATTTATCCGTCCTGCAACTGGAGATGCCTGGACACGCGCCCCTGAATGCGGGTGTGCTGCTGGAAGACCCTGCAAATAATCGGCTTTATCTGCGATTGCGCCGCGACTGGGACGTGATCGCCCCGGCCGAAGACCAGGTGCTTTCCGAACTGGAAACCGACCTCGCAGCGAAGGCGCAGGAACTGGGCGCGGCGCGGGTGCTCGATCAGCTTCACGATACGCTCTCGAACACGCTGACGATTTCCGATCGCCGCGAAGTGATGGTGGAGGATTTCGGCCGCGCCGTGCAGCGTCTGTATCGCGAATTCGTCCAGGCCACGGTGCGGCCCTTTGTCACGCATCTGCCTCGTTATTCGCTGGCGGTGGCTGCGGGCAAGTTTCTGGAAAACCACGAGGTCGCGGAAGAGGGTTGGGAGGAGGCGCCGTCCGGGCTCAGTCCGACGCCCGCCATGTTTGTCGCACGCATCGCGGGGCGTTCCATGGAGCCACGTATTCCAGATGGCAGCCTGTGCGTGTTCCGCGCCGGCGTGGCGGGGTCGCGCGAAGGACGCCTGGTGCTGGTGGAGTACTTGAGCGGTGGCGCGAACGACCGGCATACCGTGAAGCGCTATCACAGCCAAAAACGGCAGCCTCCAGATGGGTCTCCTGACGCGATCTGGGAACACGAGATGATCCGGCTGGAGCCGCTGAACCCGGAGTTCGAGGCGTGGGAGCTTAACCCCGAGGAAGATCGTTTCCGCATCGTCGCGGAATTCGTGCAGGTACTCTACTAGGGTGTCCTCAAAGACGCTCCGTTGGGTGGTGCTGGCCCTGCTGGCTGCCGCAGGCGTCTACGGATTCCTGCACGAGCGGCTGTGGGCACAGTCCATGTGGAGCGAAGCCGGCCGGGCTCGCTTTATCGGCTACGCCGTGGTGTTCTGGAGCGTCGCGGGACTCATTCTATGGCTGTGTCCTCGCTGGCTGGGCGTAATCGCGCCGGCGGCTGCGCTGCTCTACGCAGCGTGGTGGAGCGGCCCGATGGCGCCGATCGCCGTGCTGTACTTCATGGGGTCGAGCTTCTGTCTCGGGAAGCGAATGGTCCGCGATGCGGATCCCCCCACTGCAACGCTGCTCGGCGCGGCAGTGTGGATGTTCCTGATCTGGATCGCGCTGCACTTTCCGGTGAACACACGCGGCGTGTATGCTGTAGCGCTCGCAATTCCTTACGTTCTTGGCTACCGCGCCTTGTACGTTCGCAACCGAGCCACGATAGTTATGGAACGGTCCGAAGCGTGTGCTCTTGCCGTCCTGCTCTTCGTCTTGGGAGCCCACTTCCTGGCCGCCCTGAAACCAGAAATCAGCGCCGACGGACTCTCCATGCACCTGGCTTTGCCGATGGCCGTGGCGCGCGACACCCGCTGGGCGTTCGATTTTCACTTAAACAGTTGGGCCTTGATGCCGGCCGGCGCGGATAGCCTGTATACGGCTGCCTACCTGTTGGGCGGCGAGGACGCAGCGCATTTGCTGAACTTCGCATTCCTGGTTCTCATGTGCATCCTGTTGGCGCACGCCGCGCGACGCTGGGTTTCGCCGGCGCAATCGTGGCTCATCGCGGCCCTGTTCGCTTCCACGCCGTTGGTCCAGCTCGTTACAGGATCCCTATTCGTAGAAAACGTCTGGGCCGCGATGATCCTGGCGGCGACGCTTGCACTCGCGCGCTATCTGGAAAAAGGCCAGCAACGCGATCTGATCCTCACAGGAGCTTTTGTCGGCGCTGCCATGGCCGTAAAGCTCATCGCAGGAGCATTCGCGGCGCCGATCGTCATCATCGCGATGGCGGCGGCGTTGGGGAAGCGCCAGTGGAAAGCTGCCGTCACCGCGACTGTGCTGCTGGCGCTATTTGCGGCGCCTCCCTACGTATACGCCTTCGCCAAGACCGGGAACCCGGTCTTTCCCTTCGCCAACAAGGTATTCCGGTCTCCTGATTTCGACACGGCGAAATCGTTTTCAGATCCACGGTTCACCGCCGCGCTTTCCTGGAAAACTCCCTACGGGATCACCTTCCGCTCCGCGAAGTTCCTCGAGGCCCAAGGCGGAGCGGGCGGATTTCAATACTTCCTTCTGTTGGTTCCCGCGATTCTATGGGCGCGCCGAAGAGTACAGTGGACCATCGTCGCAATCACGGGAGTCGGCGCGGGAATTATTCTAGCGATTGTGCCCTACCTGCGGTATCTTTATCCGGCGCTGCCGCTGGCCTCGCTGGCGATCGCCTGGATTGTCGCGGAGGCGCCAAGCATGGTGTCATCTGCGGCATTGCACTTTCTGATCGCCTTGAATCTCTGGTTTCTGCCGTCGTCCGGCTCGTACAACAAAGACTTCGCTCTGCTCCGTCATTCGGAAATCCGCCCCTATGTGGAGCGCATGGCGCCCGTACGCCTGCTGATCGCCGACTTGAACCGCCGCGCGCCCGGCGAGCCGGTTGCGTTCTTTTCGACGGAGCAGACCGGCGACTTGAACGGTCCCGCGTACACCGATAGCTGGCATAGCGAGCGCTATTGGAACCGGCTCCAGAACGCGCAGACTCCACGCGCGGTCGCGACGATTCTCAACGACCTGGGGATCCACTACGTTGTCGCGCCGGACTGGCGGCAAGTCGGTCCTTTGCCGGTGCAACTGTTCGTCAGGCTTTGGCTCGATCCGCTTCGGGAGCCGGTCGGTCCACTCGGCCTGTTTCGAATGCGGGACCTAACGACGCCGCCCGATACCAGCCCCTTCTCTACCGGCCGCTATGACGATCTAGACGAGCGGGTCGAATACTCTGGCGCTTGGCGGCCAGACCTCCAGTTTCGGCAGTCTTCGGACCAGTCGATCACATACTCCGATACACCTGGAAACTGGTTCCGCATCTCGTTCACCGGCCGCGCAATCACTTACGTGTTTACGCAGGCTGCGAATCGAGGAATCGCCAAGGTGATTATCGACGGCCGCCCCCAGGCCCGAATTAACCAGTATTCGGCTCAAACTCAGTGGCAGTCCATGCGCCGCTTCGGCGGGCTCGCCCTGGGCACCCATACGCTGGAAGTTCGTGTTTCGGGGGAAAAAGATCCCCTATCGGGCGGGCTATTTGTCGACTTGGACGCCTTTGTAGTGGAGCCCTAGCCCGTTGAGATGTAACCCTGAACCCGGTGAACGGGTCTAAGATATTGAGTATGCGGTTCCTAGCTGTTTTGCTTCTCGCAACCTTGGCCTTCGGTGCGGACGACTACACCGGCCCGCGTCCGCCCAAACCGGACGTGCTCTACCTGGTTCACGCCTCCAATCTGATCCCTACCGAGGTGACCGAAGCGTCGCAGGAAGGCAAGAAGGACGACAGTACATTTGCGGTCTCCGGTACCGCTTCATCCGCCCGGACGCCCTTGGCCGAGCCGATCTTCTTGCTGCGGAGCGAAAAGATCAAGCCGGATGCGCTGGAGCTATACCGGTTCGACGTGAAGAACGGGCGCCGGCAGCTCACGCTCTCACGCAAGCGGAACGACAAGTCGGGGCCGTTTCATCTCTCTATCACCAAGCTCGATAAGGACCTGTATCGCGTAGAGGCCGACGAAGCGCTCGAAAACGGGGAGTACTCACTCTCCCCCAACGGCTCCAACGTCGTGTTCTGTTTCCAGATCTATTAAACAAACGCGCTTTTTAAAGTAACGTCCGGACCTGCTAAAATCACCTTGACAGAAGTAGCCGGAGTTACGCCCCCTGGCCCACCCCACCGAACAAGCCAAGTCGCTTCCTGAGAAGGCGCCGTCCGCCCTGTTCGGGCGCATCTTCAAGGCCTTCCAGTTCCGCGACTTCCGCCTGATGTGGACGGGCGCCTGCACCTCTCAGGTGGGGACCCAGATGCAGACCGCCGCGCAAAGCTGGCTGGTCTACGATCTCTCGATGCACTCGTCGTTCTTCCTGGGACTGGACCAGTTCCTGGGGCAGATCCCGATTGTGCTGCTTTCGCTCCTCGGCGGTGTGTTTGCCGACCGCCACGATCGCCGTCGCGTGCTGCTGATGTCGCAGTACCTGCAGATGACCTGTGCGTTCCTGCTGGCCACGCTGGTATTTACGGGGGTCGTTCACGTCTGGCACATCCTGTGCCTGTCGTTCGTGGTTGGAGTGGCGCAATCCTTCGGCGGTCCGGCTTATTCGGCTCTGGTTCCGTCACTGGTCCCACGCGAGCAGCTTCAGAACGCGATTGCGCTCAATTCGATCCAGTTCAACCTGGCGCGCGTGATCGGCCCGGCTCTGGGCGGTATTGCACTCATCAAACTGGGCGCCGCCTGGAACTTCACGTTCAACGGTATTTCCTTTGTGGCGGTGATCATCACGTTGTATATGATCCAGACCACGTTCGTTCCGGCCAAGTCGCGCGAGCCGATCATGACCAGCATGAAAGAGGGCATCCGGTTCATGCGCCAGCAGCCGGGAATGGAATCGCTGATCGTCCTGGCTTTCTTAATGACCACCCTGGGTTTTCCGTTGATAGGATTCCTGGTGGTATTCGCTGAGGACGTGTTTCACGGCGGGACGCAAACCTTCACGCTGCTGCTGAGCTGTTCTGGAGCGGGCGCGGTCACCGGTGCGTTGATCGTCGCCGGGATCGGACGTCTGAAGCGCCAAGGCCGTTCTGCCCTCTTCATGCTTGCGATGCTGGGCGTGTTTACTATGGCTTTCGCGCAGTCGCCGTCGGCTCCGGTGGCATGCGCGATGCTGTTCCTGGCCGGGGCATCGCTGATGGCGGTCTTCTCGATGATCACTACACTGGTCCAGACGATCATTCCGGATAACATGCGCGGCCGCGTGATGAGCGTGTATAACCTTGCGCTGCGCGGCGGCGGTCCCGTGGGTAGTCTCCTAGTCGGCACAGTAATGATTCCCCACTTCCACGCACCGGTGACCTTCACGATTGCCGGGGCCTTGCAGATCCTGCTGGCCGTTTATTTTCTTACCGTGAATCGGCGCGTGGCGGAACTGTAAACACGAGTGGCGCGTGCTACCCTCGAATCGTGCGTTTCCGGAAGTTGGTGTGGCTCGCGACCGGTATAACCGCGCTGTTTGGCACCCTGCACGCGTTCCAACGCCCCTTCCGAGAATTCCCGGGCATGGAGTACAACGACTTTCCTCTGCCGCCCGATTATCGCGAGCAGACTGAGTTCGTCTTCGCCCGCCTGATGTATCCCGAGGTCCGGTTTAGCGTCGGATTTGGCCGCCGCACCAACGGGAACTGGCGAGAGGGCTACACGTACTGGACGCAGGATTACCCTCGTGCCGATCGCCATTTTCTAACGGCTCTTCGCCGGCTATCGAGAATTCACGCGCGCTCGGTCGAACAGCCGGTGAATCTGGACGATGAAGACGATGTCTACAACTGGCCGTGGCTGTATGCGGTCCAGCCGGGGCACTGGGAATTGACGGATTCACAGGCCGCCCGCATGCGCGATTTCCTGCTGCGCGGCGGATTTTTCATGTGCGATGATTTCTGGGGCACAGACCAGTGGGAAGTCTTCGAAGCCAGCATGAAAAAGGTTTTCCCCGATCGTGACATCGTCGACCTGCCGGACAAGGAGGCGATCTTCCATTCGGTCTATGACCTGGACGATCGCTACCAGGTGCCCGGCGCGCGCTATCGCTACACCGGTGTTTCCTACAAGTGTGAAGGTTGCCCGGCGAAATGGCGCGGCATCTATGACGACAAAGGCCGGGTTATCGCCGCCATGACTTTCGACTCGGATTTGGGCGATTCGTGGGAGTTCGCCGATGATCCCAGCTACGACGAGAAGTATTCGGCGCTGGGGATTCGCATCGGCCTGAACTACATCATGTACTCGATCACGCACTAACGCATGCGGGTATTGGCCGTATTTCTCACACTGCTGGCCGCGCTCCCGGCCCAAGCCGACTGGCTCCGCCTGCGCGGAACACATACGGAACTCCTGACCGATGCAGGCGAGAAGGAAGGGCGGCGCGCGCTCAGCCGCCTGGAACAGATCCGGGCGATCCTGCCGGCCGCAGGCGATGACGGCGGCCGCGAGCTTCGCGTAGTGCTGTTCGATTCGGAGAAGGAATTCCGCGAGTACGCGCGGAGCGAGTCGACTTCGGGCTTGTATCAGAGCGGCCTGGAACGCGACTATATCGTGACCTACGCCGGCGGCGAGCTGCCGCGCGTGGTGACGCACGAGTTCGTACATTTCCTGCTGAATCAGACCCCCGCGCCGCTGCCGCGCTGGTTTGAGGAGGGCACGGCTGAGCTGTACTCCAACGCCCAGATCAACGGGAAGCGTGTACGCATCGGGAAGGAGATCGAACCGCACATGAACCTGCTGCTGGCGCGGCCTTGGCTAACGGCCACCCAGCTCGCTGCCGAACGGCCGGCGGTATCGGCCGATCAGGAACAGGCCGAAAGCATGTTCTACGCCGAAAGCTGGGCTCTGATGCACATGCTGAACCTGTCTCCCAATTACCGCGACCACCTGCCGCAGTTCGTCACACTGCTGGCGCAGGGCACGGACGCGTCGGAAGCCTTCCGCGGTGCATTCGGACGCGATTTTGAGAAGGCGCTTGCGGAGCTGCCGTCGTATCTTCGGAGGATCCGCAGTGTGCAACTCGGGACGCCGCCGCCAGCGCCGTTTCTGGCCGCCAAGTCCGAGCTGTTATCCGACGTGGACGCAATGCTGCTGCGCGGCGATGTCGCCCTGCGTCGCGGTCTCGCGGAACAGGCACGGACCTTCTTCGAGCAGGCTGCGCGGGAGCATCCCGAGTCGGCCGCGGCGGAAGCCGGACTAGGAATGCTCGCGCTGACGCAGAATCGTCCGGGAGATGCCCGCCGCTATTTGGAACGTGCCATGCAACTCGATGCCAAGGACGCGACGATCCTGTTCGAATACGCATTGCTCGAGCGCGATGCGGGAGCAGGGACCGAGCGCGTCCGCGAGCTGCTGGAGAAAGTGGTCGCGCTGAATCCGAATTTCGGGGAAGCGCAGCTCTTGCTGGGAGTGCGCGCCACGGATGACCGTCGCTATGATGCGGCCGTGACGTACTTGCGCGACGCTGCCCGGCTTCTGCCGCGACAGTCGTACGTATGGCACGCGCTGGCGTATGCCCAGCAGAAACTCGGCCATTATCCCGAAGCTCTGGAAGCGGCGCAGCGGGCCGTCCGCACTGCTTCGACAGACGAGCAGGAGCACATGGCGGAAGCGCTCAGGGACGCTTTGCGCGATCAGGTGTTGGGAAAGGCGGCACGCTAGGCGGCGTTTCAAAAGGTCTTGATATAATCCTTGCGGGAATGCCCCCATTACTTCTGCGGGTATGGGAAGCTGTGAAGCCTCCACCTGCTCCGCCGGCGCGCCGACGCCTTAATCGAGCCCAACGCCGTCTGATTCGCGGGACTGCGATCACCGTGGCCATCGGCGCCGGCACGTGGGGCGTCTATGCCTTCATCGCATCGGCTCCCGAACGCGCCAGCAGCCACTATCAGGAGGGCATGCGCCTTCTGGGTCCCGGCGATTTCCACGGCGCCGCCGCACAATTCGCGAAGGCAATTGATATCTCTCCGGAGTACGCCGATGCCTATCTCGGGCGCGGCAAAGCGCGCCAGGCGGCAGGCGAAATCGAAGCTGCGCTGGCCGATTTCGAGAAAGCCATCGCGATCAATCCAACCATGGAGCTGGCCTACACCGCCCGCGGTGCGATCATGCGATCGCGCGGGGATATCGAGAAAGCGCTGGCGGATTTCACCCGCTCCATTCACCTTCATCCCACCCCGGACGCTTACTATCAGCGCGGGCTCACCTATCAGATGCTCAATCGGGCAAAACTCGCGGTGGACGATTACGACCAGGCCATCGATCGCGATCCCGGTGCACCGTATATCTATCGGGCTCGCGCGAAAGCCAAGCGCGATTTAGGCGACATCGCCTCCGCCAAGAAGGATCAGGAGACGGCCGAGCGCGTGGAGAAGACAAAGTAGTGGAGAAGACAAAGTAAGTGTTCGTTCCGCTGACGCCGCTCCGCTGCCTGCATCGCGCCGTGGATCTCTACGGATCCAGAACTGGTGTCGTATGTGGCGGACGCGAGTTTACTTATAAGGAGCTCGGACAGCGCGCGGAACGGCTGGCGACCGGCCTGCAGAAGTTGGGCATCGCAGCAAGCGATCGTGTCGCATATCTCAGTTACAACAACCATCAGTTGCTCGAAGGCTACTACGGTGTGATCCAGGCACACGGGATCGTAATGCCGCTGAACATCCGCCTTTCCGAACCGGAGCTCGCCGCGATTCTGCGTCATTCGGGCGCGAAGATGGCGATCTTCGAGAACGATTTTGCGGACACCGTCCGAACCCTGCGGGGGAGCTGCCCGGATATCAAACATTGGGTCGCGCTGGGCGAGAAGAATGCGGAAGCGGATCTTACGTATGAAGAAATTCTCGACCAGGGCTGCCGCGAGCGCGCCGATCTTTTATCGTACGACGAGATGGCCATCGCCGAGCTCTTTTACACCAGCGGAAGCACCGGCGCACCTAAAGGAGTCGCGCTGTCGCACCGGACGCTGTATCTGCATGCGCTGAGCGTGGCCACCGAATACCGGGACCCGGAAACCATGGTTGACTTGCACACCATCCCGCTGTTTCATGCGAACGGCTGGGGGCATCCGCACACGTCCACCATGCTGGGCGTCAAACAGGTAATGGTGCGTCGCTTCGAGCCGACCCAGGTGTTCCGGCTGATCCAGGAACACCGGGGAACCAGCATGTGCCTGGTCCCGACCATGGCCAATGCTCTGATCAATGCGCCGGATCGCACGGAATGGGACCTATCGAGCCTGCGGCTGGTAAATATCGGCGGCGCGGCCAGCTCGCCAGAACTTGTAGAACGCGTGGAGCGCGCGTTCCCGGGCTGCCAATGCTCGGCGGGTTATGGGCTGACCGAGACTTCTCCTGTGATCACCTGGGTGCAACCGCTGGATACGATCCACTTGAGCGAAACGGCACGCCACGAACGCCTGGCCATGACGGGCCGGGCTGTAGTGGGCGCATCGGTACGAGTGGTGGATGTGAACCTTCGCGACGTCCCGCGGGATCGCAAGACGATTGGCGAGGTCATCGTCATGGGCGATCAAGTCATGGATGGTTACTTTGCCGATCCAGACGCAACCTCCGCCGCGATGAGCGGACCCTGGCTGCACACCGGCGACATGGCGGTTTGGGATGAAGAAGCTTACATCCAGATCGTCGACCGCAAAAAACAAATCATCATCTCAGGCGGCGAGAACATCTCTTCCCTGGAAGTCGAAGCGGCTATTTTCGCGCACCCCGCGGTGCTGGAGTGTGCAGTGGTGGCGGCCCCGGATCCGAAGTGGGGCGAGGTTCCGGCGGCGATCATTGTGGTCAAAGACGGTGCGTTACTGACCTGCGAGGAACTGCTCACCTTCTTACAGAAGCGGCTGAGCAGATTCAAGCTGCCGCGGATCGTCGAGTTTTCGACCGATCCTCTTCCGAAGACTGGCACGGGCAAGATCCGCAAGAACGAGCTGCGCGAGCGGTTCTGGGTTGGACATGCCAAGCGGGTTCAAGGCTGATGGTTGTTGTCCGCCTTTCGAATTGCGATGAGTTTGTCACCTTGCGCCTGTGGGAGGCAGGAACGCTCGGCATCACGGAAGGCGACGGGTTTGTCGACGCCTATTTTGACGACATAAAGACGGCCCGGCAATTTGGCGATCCGCAGCCGGTGGTGGAAGAAGACTGGATCGCGCGAACGCAAGAAGCTTTTCCGCCGCTGTTGGTAGGCGAGAGGTTCTTCGTCGCCGCGCCGTGGCGCATCGAACCGACGCCTCCGGGGCGGCTCCGTCTGGTTATCAATCCGGGGGCGCAGTGTGGCACCGGCTACCATCGCTGTACGCAGCTTTGCCTGGAAGCGATGGAAAAGTTGATCCGCCCGGGCGACTCGGTGCTCGACGTGGGCAGCGGCTCGGGCATCCTGTCGATCGCCGCAAAGCTGCTGGGAGCGAAACGCGTGGTCGCCTGCGACATCGATCCGGACGCGGCTGGGCCTGAGTCCTTCTTTATCGGGAGCGTTGACGCGGTGCGATCGGGCGCGTTCGATGTAGTGGTCGCCAACATCAATGAAGATGTGATGGGTCCGATGCGCGCGGACTTCGAGCGCGTGGCGCGTACGCGCATTCTCTCAGGCTTTCAGGACGACGACGGCGAGTGGACCTGCGTTGTCATCTAATCCTTGAAGGAGGCTGGTCGCCTCCTAGGCCGGTTTCTCCGGCCACTTGTGCTTCGGATAGCGCCGCGAGAGTTCCTTGCGTACCTGCGGGTACAGCCGGTCCCAGAATCCGGCCAGGTCGGAAGTCACCTGCACCGGCCGGTGATTCGGCGCGAGAAGATGGACCACCACGGGCGCGCCGCCAATCTGAGGAGTGTCGCGCATGCCGAAGAAATCCTGCAGGCGCGATTCGATCCAGGGCGGCTTGCCGGATTCGTAGTGAACCTTGACCTCGCGACCGCCTGGCAGCCGGATACGCTCCGGCGCGGCTTGACTGATTCGCCCTGGGCCAATCGCGCGGAGGAGATCGGCTGCTTCCAGCTCCACGAAACTGGTCCGCCCCTCGCATAGCGCGGCCAGTGCCGCCTCCGGGTCGATCTTGAGTCCTCCGAAGGCAGCCCGCGAACGCACTTGCTCGACTGCGTCCTGATCGGCGAAGCGGCCGACGCCGGCTTCGAGCGCCTTCTGCGCGAGCAGGCTTGAAACCTCTTCGCTGGGGGGAGCGGGCGCGCGCGACTTCTCGATCACGAGCTGGTCGTAGACCAGCGCCGTCACCTGCTCCACACGCTCGGCCGTGCGGTTCCATTCGAGCGAGATGCGTTCGGAGGCGCGTTCGAGCAGCCATTCCGGCTCGATCGGTGCAGCCAGGCGAACTAGCGGGATACCGTGCTCGCGCCGCTCCTCAATATCGATGGCGACCAGAAACTCCCAGCGGCAATTAGGGAAACGAGCGGAACCGCCGGACGACAGCAGCAGATCACCGTCGCGGCGATGGCGCGCGACACGATCGGGAAATGCCGCGAGGACGCTTTGTAAGATGTTTGCATCGCCAGAGCCACGCGTATCGCGACCGCCGATTCGGTTGCGGAGTTGATCGAAGACTCGGCGCGTTTGGGGCTGCCAGTCGGATTCGACCAGCGTCAACAAATCGGATGACCCGCGCTCGCCTGCGCTGAGAACCGCAGCGACGGCGCAGCCTTTTTCGGGAACGCCGCGCCATTTCGCTTCGAGCACGAGTTTGGCGAGCCGAGGCGGCAGCGGCAGCTCCGCCATCTCCGTCGTCACGCCCAACCGGTCGAGCAGCGTATTCGCCGCGGTGAACGCTGCCTCAGGTGGGCGATCGAGCCAGTCACATCCCGATTCCTCGATCCTCATGGCGCGGAGTTGCAGGACCAACTGCGAAAGCTCGCGGCGGAGGATCTCGGGAACATCCGCCGCCGGACGACGATGGAAGTCCTCGGCCGAGTACAGTCGGATGACGCGACCTGGGGCAGTGCGGCCCGCTCGCCCGGCGCGTTGCGCGGCGGATGCCTGGCTGATGCGGCGCACCTCTACCGAAGGTAGTCCCGTCCAGGGCGAATCGGCCGCGACCCGTGCCAGGCCGCTGTCGATGACCGCGGTGACGCCTTCGATGGTCACCGAGCTCTCGGCGACGTTGGTGGACAGAATCACTTTCGTCCGATCCGCGGGTCCTACCGCGCGATCCTGCTCGGCGGGCGAAAGATCGCCGTGGAGTGGCAGCACCAGCAGGCCCAATCGCGATGCCAATGGCTCGATGGCGCGGGCCGCCCTGCGAATCTCGGCTGCGCCGGGCAGAAATACCAACACGTCCCCCGTGATACCGCGCTGAGTAAGTCTCTCGACTGCCGCGGCAACCTGTTCCTCGAGCGCCGCGGGTGAATGCGGCGTGTACTCAATCGTGAGGTTGTACAGTTTGCCTTCCGAGCGCAGGATCGGACAGTCCCCGAGGTACTTGGCAATGGGCGCGGCATCGAGCGTCGCGGACATCACGATCAACCTTAGGTCGCGTCTCTTGCTTTGCAGTCGTCGGAGCAGAGCCAGCGCCAAATCGGTGTCGAGATGACGCTCGTGGAATTCGTCCAGGATCACGGTCCCGACCCCGGCCAGCATGGGATCGGACAATAGCCGCCGCGTCAGCACGCCCTCGGTCAGAAACCGCAAGCGCGTGCGCGGCCCTGTTACATCCTCAAAGCGCACCTGATACCCGACGGTTTCGCCGACGCGCTCTCCCATCTCGCTGGCGACGCGTCGGGCAGCCAGGCGCGCGGCTAATCTGCGCGGCTCCAGGACGAGCACCTCCCCGTGCCCGCGAGCAAGCAGAGCGGGAGGGACTCGCGTCGTCTTCCCTGCTCCCGGAGGTGCCTCAATGACCAGATTCCCTGAAGCCTCCCAGGCGGCTAAGACACGTGGCAGCAGGTCATCGATAGGCAGCTTCATTCGCCAACAACTGCCTGAATGGTTTCCGGAGAGTTGCCTTCCAGCCGGTTATTTACGAAGATGTAGCCGGCGCGATGTTCCTCCCGCATGCGGCGGATCAGGGCGCGTAGCGCGTCGCGCGCTTCCGGATTTTCGTCGCGGATCCGGTCATAGGGCGTGAACTGCTGTACTGCATCCTCATACGCGCGGCCCTGGCGCAGCAGCGCTCGCGCCACCGTGAAATCCGCCGAAAACGAGTCCTCCATCGCCATCTGCTCGGATAACAATGGCATTTTGTTCCAGGCGTTCAGCACGTGCGCGATGCGATGCTCGCGCAGACACTCGAAGTAGGGCGGCTGCAAATACTCGCGATTGCGAACTTCGACGGCGTAGCGAAAGGTCGCCGGCAACGCATCCAGGAACTGGTCCAGCCTCGCCGTGAATTCGCGCGGGCTGGAGCCTCGCCTGCCGAATTCGAAGATGAGCGCCGGGATGCGCGCGCGATATGGCTCTAGAGGCTCCAGGAACAGCGCCGCCAGCGCATCGGCGTTTAAGTACGATTCGTTGACGAGCCCGGCGCGGGGCCCGTAGCGGGCGTGTTTCGGAAATACCTCTGCCGTCACTTCCTCGGGAACTTTCAGCACGAACTGCAACCCAGGCGGCGCGGAGCCGAAGAGCTTCTGCCAGTATTCCGGCGTCGGGAATTGGTAAAACGAAAAATCCCCGCATACGATGGGGAACGTCTCGGCATATTCCGTCAGGCACTCGGCTTCGAAGCGCTTTTGCGAAAACTTGCCGCGCGACTGGTACCGCTCGCGGGTATAGATCTGGTCCAGCCAGCCCGGATACTTCCAGGAACTTGTACCGATCCAGATATTTTCGTCCGCCAAAGTTCGCAGGCGTTTTGCCAGCGCCCTGCGATCGAAGGAAGACGGCGGCTCGAAGAGCGGGAGCGTCACCGCGCTCGCGCGGAACGGTTGTAAAACGGATCTGCGCCAGCTTCGATGATCCCGCCCGGCATCAGGCGGATCATTACTGGAGCGGCGCCGTTGTTATAGCGCGACATGATCTGGACCTTGTGCCCGCGCCCCGCCAGATCCGCGGCTACCGATTGCGGAATGCGCTCGTCCAGCATCAGGTCGCCGACGCTCCAGGCGTGCTCATCCAGACTTGCGACCAGATGACGAGTCTGATAGCGAGGCGCTTCGATCGCGTTCTGCGCGTTCATGCCGTAATCGATCACGTTCATCATGAGCTGAATGAGCGACTGCTCCTGATTGTCCGCGCCAGGCGTCGAAAGCGCCAGGAAAGGCTTGCCGTCCGACTGCAGCACCAGCGTAGGACTCAGGGTTACGCGCGGGCGCTTGCCTCCGGCCAGCTCATTCGGATGCCCGGGAATCAGCACGAAACTCTGGCCGCGCTGGGTCAGAGGGATGCCGGTATCGCCCGCAATCACGCTCGGCATCCACGCTCCGGAAGGCGTGGCGGAAAATACGATGCCCTCATTGTCCATGGTGTCGACGCAGGTGGTATCGTGCGCCATCAGCACATCGTCGATCTTGTACGATGCCATCTCCGACAACGCCGGATGCCGCCCCACCTTGCCATCGAGCGGTCCGGGACGAAAGTCCATCGAAGCTCGTGTGCCGATAAGCTTGCGCCTCTCGGCAGCGTATTCCTTGGTAAGCAGCGCTTGCACATTCAGCTTGCTGAACTTGGGATCGGCGTAGTAAGTATCGCGATCCGCGTACGCCAGCTTCATCGCCTCCACGGACCGGTGCAAGTAATCGGCCGAATTCAGCGGTGGCTTGCCGTCGAACCCTTCGATGATGTTCAACGCCTGAAGCATCGCCGGTCCCTGGCTCCAGAATCCTGGCTTGTAGACGGTATATCCGCGAAAAGTCGTTGAAAGAGGCTCCTCCGGCGTGAGCTTGAATGCGGCCATATCCTCATAGCGCAGCAACCCGCCGTTGGCCTTGCTGAAAGCGTCGATCTTGTGGGCGACCTCGCCGCGATAGAAGTAATCGCGCACTGCATCGATTGCGCCCTGACGGCTGGCGCCCCCGGCCAGCGCTTTCTTCTCGGCGGCAACCATGGCCCGCAGGGTACGCGCCAGATCCGGTTGCCGGAAGATTTCACCGACCGCTGGAGTTCGTCCGTTAGGCATGAAGTGCGCCTTGGAGGTCGGCCACAGATCGAAGAACGGCACCGCCCCGGCAAAACTGCGCGCGCGCATCTCATCGATGGCATAGCCATCGGCCAGCTCAATCGCGGGCGCGATGACTTCGGCGAACGATTTCGTTCCGAACTCGCGCAAGGCGACCAAGCCCGCGTCCACCATGCCCGGAACCAGCGCCGGCATCAGACCGGCGTCCGGAATAATACCCTTCAGATGAGTCTCTCCGCTTTCGCGAAACGTAATGTCGCCGGGCTGCACCTGGCGTTTCCGGAATAAATCGGCCGACGCCAACTTGGGCATGGTGCCGACGCCCGCAATCGAATAGACCTTGCCCGCCTTGGTGCGGATGAGAATGGGCGCTTCACCGCCCATGCCGAAGTGCGAAAGCTCGGTCACCGAGGCCGCGAACATAGTCGCGATGCCGGCATCCACAGCCGTACCGCCCTGATCGTAGAGGCGCATTCCAGCGTTGGTGGCCCAGTCGCTTCCGGCCGCGACCGCCCCGTGGGTCCCGCGAACGGGCTGCCGCATCGGCGGATCCGGCCGGCGGGTCTGGGTCTGCCCGCTGCAGGTGGTTATTAAGAACGTGGTGGCGATCAGGAAAAGTCTTCGCTGCATGAGGCTACTCGGCCTTCATTATAATGGTTTCCCAGTGGAGCTTAATCCGGGATCTCCGATATCTGAACGGACCAAACGGCTTTCCGAAGAGGAGCCGATGTTGTACTGCCCGGTGTGCAGCCGCCGTCTGATTGAACTTAAATGCAAACTTCTGTGCGAACAGTGTGGCTACTACATGAGCTGCGCGGACTACTATTAACATGAGTGATTTAGCGGATATCCTGGAACGCTTCCGGCGTGGCGGCGAGCTGCTGGCGATGGCGACCACCGGCGCGGCTGGGTCGGAGCTCGATTTTAAACCGGCACCCGACAAGTGGTGCGTGCGGCAGATCGTGTGCCATCTGGCCGATTCGGAAGCGGTCGGCGTGATGCGGATTCGCCAGATCGCGGCCGAGGAAAATCCCACGCTGCAAGCGTTTAATGGCGAGTTGTGGGCAGACCGCCTGGACTACCAGCGGCGCAAGATTTCACAGGCGCTTGAAACGTTCCGCAAGCTTCGCACGGAAAACCACGACCTACTCAAGGCTTTGCCTGAGGAGGTCTTCGCGCGCACGGGAAACCACACGGAAAGCGGTCCGCTGACGCTGCTCGATCTCATCAAGGGCAATGCCGAGCACGTGGAAGAGCACGTACAGCAGATCCAGCGCACGCGTGCGGCTTACAAAGAGCATCGTGCGAAACAGGCGGCCCAAACTCCTGCACAACCCTAACTCAAGCTCCAGTCCTAACGGGTACCATAGCGGAGAATGAGCCGACCAACCCAAGTCGCCCTGATCGGGGTAATGCTGGCCTTTGTCGCCGCCGGCATGCTGTTCGTTCCGCGACTGGGGATTGAAGCGGATGAGGCGATCATCGCGAACGGTATCTACGATCACGGCAATCCCTGGTATTCCTGGACGTTCGGGGATTCTGAGCTGCCCATCATGATCATCAGCTACCTGGGCGCGCTCAAGAGCTGGTTTTATAACGGTCTGTTTCTATTCACGCCTCCCCGCCCCATGGTCCTGAGGCTTCCCATGCTGCTGCTGGCCGCGGCTACACTGTGGCTGTTCTTCGAGCTGCTGGACCGCACCATGAGCCGCCGCGCTGCCTGGATCGGCACGCTGCTGCTCGCCACCGACACCAGCTATCTTTTATTGAACACAGCGGACTATGGTCCGGTTACTCTTCAATTCGTGTTCAAGCTGGCGGCGCTGGTGCTGCTGGTGCGGTTTCATACAAACGGATCGAAGCAAGAACTCGCAGGCGCGTTTTTCCTCCTCGGTCTTGGGTTGTGGGACAAGGCCGTATTTGCGTGGGTGCTGTTCGGACTGGCGGTCGCGGCCGTCGCGGTGTTCCCGCGGGACCTGCGGAAACATCTCAATCCCGCGAACATCGCAGTGGCCGGATTGGCGATGCTGGCCGGCGCGCTGCCGCTTGTGATCTATAATGTCGCCCGCCCGCTCGAAACGCTGCGCGCGAATGCTCGCCTGGAGCAGACGTCGGTGCTGGCCAAGACCGAGCTGCTTCGGCGCACCATGGACGGCTACGTGATGTTCGGCTTCCTGACGGCCGTCGATCCAGGGCCGCAGCCGGGCCAGCCGAATCACTGGTATCAGTCGCTGTCGCTCGCCATCAGCCGCTGGACCGGTCATCCGCATCACAACGCGATGCTACTGGTGGCGGTCGCTTCAATGCTGTCGCTGATCTTTCTATGGAAATCGCCCGCGCGCCCGCCGATCCTGTTCGGACTGATCGTCTGCGCGGCCACCTGGCTGCCGATGGTGCTGACCGCGGGCGCCGGCGCCGCCGCGCAACACGTGATCCTGCTGTGGCCGTTTCACCTGATTCCGGTTGCGGCGGTGTTGGCCCAGCTCCCGGTTACGCGGGCCGCGATCGTCACGGCGCTGTTGTGCGCATCAAATCTAGCGGTGACCAATCAGTACTACGCCGATCTGATCCGCAACGGCCCCGCCATCCGCTGGACCGACGCGATGGATCCGCTGCAACGCTATCTGACTGATCTTCGAGCCCCGCGGATCGTCGCCGCGGATTGGGGATTCATCGAGACCATGAATCTGCTGAGCGAGGGCGAACTTCCGATGTATTACGCCGATACGGGCAGCGACCAGGCGCTCGAAACCCTGCTCCGCGATCCTTCGAACGTATTCGTCGCGCATACGGCGGGATTCGCGTTTCACCCGCAGGAACGTGCCGCTCTCGAAGATCTGGCCCGGCGCGAGCATTACGAGCAAGAACCACTTACGACCATTCAGGATCGCAACGGGAGGCCGACGTTTGACGTTTTCCGATTCCGGAAACTTCACCTGTAATATTTGCGGCGCTGAGTGCGAGCGACCGGATACGCCGGCGGGACGAGAGGTCCCTGGGTGCAGCAAGTGCGGATCTACGGTCCGCCTACGGAGTCTGATCGCGCTACTCTCCCGCGAAATCTTCGGCGTCGAGCTACCGCTTCCCGATTTCCCGGTGCTCAAAGGCGTGCGCGGCGTCGGCATGAGCGATCCGGAGGAACTGGCGGAGCGGCTGGCGGAAAAGTTCGATTACACCAACACGTTCTATCATCAGGAGCCACGCCTCGATATCGTTGCACCCGCGCAGGAGCATATCGGCCGTTACGACTTCATCCTTTCGAGCGAGGTCCTGGAGCATGTTCCACAGCCTGTGGAGCGGGCCTTCGTGAATCTGAACCGGATGCTCAAGCCGGATGGGATGTTGCTGCTCACCGTGCCGTACAGAATCGATGGACACACGGCCGAGCATTTTCCCGAGCTGCACGAATACGCGCTGGCTGCGCCCGGCGGGCGCACGGTACTGGTGAATCGCCGTCGCGACGGCTCGCTCGAGGTATTCGAGAATCTCTCGTTCCACGGCGGCGACGGATCCACCTTGGAAATGCGCGTCTTCACCGAAACATCGCTTAAGGAGATCCTCGCAGGAGCCGGGTTCACCGGCGTGCATATCGCGTCGGAAGACGTCCCGGAGTTCGGTGTCCGCCACGGAGAGACGTGGTCGCTGCCGATTGTCGGACGGAAGGGGAATTTTCGGCCCCCTTCGGCGGAGATCGCGGAGGCGTACGGGCACGCGGTCAGTAAAACCGTTTCGCTCGCACGCGAACTGGACTTTCACCAACGGGCTCGTCAGGAAGCCGAGCGCGCCTTGGCGGAACGCCTGGAATGGGTTCGCAAAGTGGAAGCCGAGATGGAGGCACGCACTCAGTGGGCTCGCAAAACCGAAGCCGAACTGGAAGAGCGCACGCAATGGGCGCTGGCGCTTAAACAGGAAAAGGAAACTGCCCTGGCCGATTTCCAGCGCGGCGCGGCTGAGGCGGAAAACGCACGGCGGCACATTCAGGCTCTGGAGAAAGACCTGGCTGAAGCACGTGCGGCGCGCGCGCGACTCGAATCAAGCTTCTGGACGCGGGCCGGGCGAAAGCTGGGCGCGGTTTAGAGCTTCCTTCCGACCCCCTTGCGTGGGTTCCCCGCCGGGCATATCATTTGTCCGGTTCAATTCGCCAAGGAGGCGCTATATGGAAAGAATCAATATTGGCCGTGTTTTCCTGGGCGGTATCGTCGCGGGGATCGTGGCAAACATTTTGGGCTTTCTCGTTGATGGTGTGATACTCGCCCCGCAGTGGACCGCTGCCATGAGGGCGTTGGGAAAAGGAGATTTCTCGCCCAACCAAATCATTGCGTTTAACGTGATCGGGCTGGCGTACGGGATTTTCGCCGTGTGGCTCTATGCCGCCATTCGTCCCCGCTACGGCGCCGGGCCCAAGACGGCACTGTTAGCAGGGCTGGCAGTGTGGGTCGCGGGAATTCTGCTGCCGAACGCCGCACTGATGGGCGTCACCGGCCTGTTTCCGTCCGACCTGACGACCATGACGACGCTCGCGGGCATCGTGGAATGGACTGCGGCGGTGCTGGCGGGAGCCGCTCTGTACAAAGAAGGCACCCAGCAGGTGCATGCGCCTAGCGCTGGGGCCGCTCGCGCGTAGCACGCTGCGGAAGAGCGCAGGAGTTCTTCTGTTGGCGGAGGGCACCCTCTGGATGGCGTAGTATATCCAGACAGGAGGGTGTGATGGATCTGCCTGCGCTCATCCCGTTGGTCATTGTCGCACTGTACCTGATCTCCAGCATCAAGATACTCGCGGAATACGAGCGCGGCGTAGTCTTCCGGCTCGGTCGCGTGCTGGCTACGCCCAAAGGACCCGGCGTCGTCCTGGTCTTCGCTCCGATTGACCGGATGGTGCGCATGTCTTTGCGTGTGGAGGCCATGGAGGTCCCGGCGCAAGATGTGGTCACGCGCGATAACGTCACCGTCAAAGTAAATGCGGTGATTTATTTCCGCATTGTGGATCCCATCAAAGCGGTCATCGAAGTCGCCAACTATCTGTACGCCACATCGCAGCTCGCTCAAACCACACTGCGGAGCGTGCTGGGCGAAACCGAACTGGACGAACTGCTGAGCCAGCGCGAAAAACTCAACATCCGGCTGCAAAGCGTGCTCGACCAGCACACGGGACCTTGGGGCATGAAGGTCACGATGGTCGAAGTCAAGCAGGTGGACCTGCCCGAGCAGATGATCCGTGCCATCGCCCGCCAGGCCGAAGCTGAACGCGAGCGGCGTGCGAAGATCATTCACGCCGAGGGCGAAGCGGCCGCGGCTGCTAACCTGGAAAAGGCGGCGGAAATGATGGCCCGCCAGCCGGTCGCCATCCAGCTCCGTTACCTTCAAACGCTGGTTGAGATCGGCTCGGAGAAAAACACGACAGTTGTGTTTCCGCTCCCGGTCGATATACTCTCGTCAGTAACGAAGCTATTGGACAAATACTCGAAGGAAACATAAGTGCCCAGGAACGAAGACGGCGAGTTTGAATTACTTCTCGGGAACCGCCAGTTGATGAGCGTGTTTTTCATCGTGGTGATCCTGCTGGGCGTGTTCTTTGCGATGGGTTACATCGTGGGACGAAACGCGTCGCCGGTTACCGCGCCGGAAGTCGCCTCCCGCCGCGCTGAAACTAAACCGGTGGCGGTGGACGTGCCTGCCTCGACGCGCGAGACCACACGTGACACGACGCGTGAGAATGAGACGTCGCCGGCTGCGCCCAAGGAAACCGCTTCGCAGCAAGGTCCCGCCACTCAGCCCGCGACGGCGCCCGCACCGGTAACGCCTGCGCCGGCGAAATCCCCTTCCCGCGTCGCGAGCTCGATCCAGCCCGAATCCGGACGCACGTACTTGCAGCTTTCGGCGATCGACCACGACGCAGCCGAGATCATGGTCGAACTTCTGCGTAAGAAAAGCTTCCCGGCGATCGCGGCCGAGGTTCCCGAGAAACCGGGGGTGTTTCGCGTTCTGGTTGGGCCCGTTTCCGACGCAGACGTGAACAAAATCCGTGCCGACCTGCAGAATGCCAGCTTTCCGGGCAAGGAAGCCATCAAGAGAACCTTTTAGCGCCGAACTTGGCTGCATGGACGCGCTGATTCAATTAACCCCGGCCGGCCCGCGTTTGCCCGAATGGCTCCGCAAACCCCGTACGCATTTTGAATCCGTTCATCAACTCAAGTCCGATCTACGCAAGCTGAACCTGCACACCGTTTGCGAATCCGCGCGCTGCCCCAACATGCATGAATGTTTTCACCGCGGTACCGCGACGTTCATGATCCTGGGCAACCTGTGCACGCGCGGTTGCGGATTCTGTTCCGTACCGAAGAGCCGGCATCCGGGCCCGCTCGATCCGGATGAGCCCGCGCATGTGGCGAAGATGGCCGAGGCGATGCGATTGCGCCACGTGGTGATCACCAGCGTCAATCGCGACGACCTGGCAGACGGCGGATCGGGACATTTTTCTATGACGGTGCGCGCAGTTTGCACTGCACTTCCTGAAGCGCGCGTCGAAGTTCTGACCCCCGATTTTCAAGGCGATCTCGCGGCGGTAGCGCGGGTACTCGACGCGGGACCCCAGATCTTCAATCACAATATGGAAACTGTGCCGCGCCTGTACCGGCGGGTTCGTCCGCAAGCGAACTACCGGCAATCGCTCGATGTGCTTCGGTTCGCAAAACAGTATCGACCTGAAGCACTTACGAAATCGGGCGCGATGCTCGGGCTGGGTGAGACACACGAAGAAGTTCACCAGCTCATGCGCGATCTGCACGCCACCAACGTGGACGTCGTCACGCTCGGGCAGTATCTGCAGCCGACGCGTCGTAATCTGCCCGTGGTCGAATTCGTTCCGCCCGTGCAGTTTGACGCATATCGCGACTTCGGTCTTTCCCTGGGATTTAAGATGGTGTTCAGCGGACCCTTGGTGCGCAGTTCTTATATGGCGGATTTAGTCGTCCCGTGAATCTCGCCTTGTCGTTGCTCTCGGCGGTCCTGCTGGTCCTGCTTTTTCCGAACTTCAATTTCACCCTGCTCGCGCCGGTGGCGCTGGCCCCTCTGCTGATCGCATGCGCGCGCGAACGTTCCTGGAAGCGGCGGTTCATCCTGGGATGGGCATCCGGATTCGTGTTCTGGTTCGCGGTGTGCTCCTGGATCCAATTCGTCCTCGAAGTGCACGGCGGCATGGGACGCTGGGGCGGATGGGGCACCTTCGTCCTGTTCGCGCTGCTCAAGGGTTTGTACACAGCCGCTTTCGCAGCGCTAGCAGGCAACGTGATGCGAACGCCCTGGGCGATTCCTGGCGCCGCGGCCTTGTGGACCGCTGTCGAATATGCGCACGGGACTATCGGCCTGGCGTGGGTCGGACTGGGGTTCGCGTGGCTTGATCTGGGAAATGCGGCGATCGACATGCCGCTGCTTCCGCGCTTGGCCCCGATCACAGGCGTATGGGGATTGTCGTTCGTTCTGGCGATGGTCGGGTGCGCGGTCGCACTGGCAGTTCTGCGACGGCCGCCCACGCACTACGCGTCACTCGCCAGCCTGGGGCTGCTTCTTTTGTTACCAGCGCTACCGCCCCCCAGAGCCGGCACCGAACCCGTACGCGTGGTGCAGCCGAACATCGAT
>JAOAPR010000004.1 GCA_025463005.1 Bryobacterales bacterium
CGCAGCGGCGTAGGAATCAGGACTTTGGCCATAACAAATCTTCTTTCTCCGCGGCGGTTTGGTCGGCGTTCGGCAGGAAGCTGGCCGCATGGTCGAACTTACCGCTCTTCACTGATAGTACGACGAATGAATACCACGGACAGGAGTTCTCCAGATCGGTTTTAGAGAAGTACGCGTCGCAGTCCGGATGCGAATGGAAAATACCGATAAGGTCCAGTCCCGCAGCCCGAGCCCGACGGTCGGCTTCCAGCAAATCCTCGGGACGCAGCTCATAGCGAGCGCCCTGAGCGCCGGCGTAGGCGTTCTCCATGGGCTCGGCGGAGAGCACATGCTTTTCGTCGCCGTCGACCTTGCCAATCATGGCTCCACAGCATTCATTCGGAAATTTGGATTCGGCATGGGCCACCATAACGCCCCAAGCCTGTGAGTCAATCTTGATCATCGATATCGGACCACCGAGCTCTATATAGGTGAGACACGCGCACGCCAGTAAGCGGCCTAATCTTCATTCCAGAACGGCTCGCTCAAATACTTGGTCGCGCCGTCAGCGACTATCGTGACGATCACCCCGCCGCGCCCTTCCTTGGCCAACTTCTTCGCGACCTCGCGTGCCGCATGGAGATTCGCGCCTGAGCTCATACCCGCCAGCAGCCCCTCATTGTGGCCCAGCCAGCGCGTCATCCTGTAAGCGTCCTCGGTTTCGATCCAAAGATTGTCGTCGGCCAGCGCGGGATCGTAGATACCGGGAACAATGTTCGTTGGCATGTGCTTCAGCCCTTCCAGACCGTGGAATCCGGACGAAGGCTGCGCCGAGATGCACTGCACATGCGGGAGGTCGCGCTTGAATCGCCGCGAGTTCCCCATGAACGTGCCGCTGGTACCCATGCAGGCCACAAAGTGCGTGATCGCGCCTTTGGTCTGCTCCATGATCTCAACCGCCGTGCCCTCGAAATGAGCTTTCCAGTTGGCCGGATTGTTGTACTGGTCCGGATAAAAATAGGCATCCGGATCGGCTTCGTAGATCTTGCGGCAGAGCCGGATGGCTCCGTCCGAGCCTTCTCCGGGGTCGGCGAAGACCATCTCCGCACCGTAATTCTTCAGGATCTGCTTGCGCTCATGCGAGGCGTTCTCGGGCAGGCACAACTTCACCCGATATCCCTTGATCGCCGAGATCATTGCATAGGCGATGCCCGTGTTGCCGCTGGTAGCGTCGAGCAGAATCCGGTCCTTGGTGAGGCGGCCGGTGCGCTCGCCATCCAGGATCATGTTCAGACCGGCGCGATCCTTTACGGACCCGCCGGGGTTGAAAAACTCGGCTTTGGCGTAAATCTCAATCCCCGGGAACTCGGCATCCAGCTTCGCCAGGCGCAGCAATGGCGTGTTGCCGATTTGTTCGAGCACGGATGACGCGGGCCGGATGGCCGTAGCAGGCTTTGGAAATGCGATTGGCATCAAGGAATCTACTCCGATTGTATATTAATCTCCCTAATCCCCGTCAACATGAGGGAGATCGGCTTCGCCCTCTTGGTTAGATGCGGGCCCAGCCCCCAAGTCGCAGCAGTAATTGAGTCAAAGCACCGAATCGCGAGAGACAACGAACGGTCAGCCTCTGTTAGACTGATCGAATCGTCATGCACCCTGAGATCTTTCGCAAGGTGGCTGGCCACTGGCTCAGCGGGGTTTCCGTGGTGACTTCATGGGATAAGGACGGCAAACCGGTCGGAATGACCATGAGCGCCGTGACGTCGCTATCCTTGGAGCCGCCTCAGTTCCTGATCTGCGTGGACAATCGCGCCCAGACCCTGCCGGCGATCATCGCAAGTGGCAGCTTCTGCATCAACTACCTGCGCCAGGATCAGGAGCACCTCGCTGCCGCCTTCGCACGCCGGGGCGCGGATCGATTCGGGGCTTTAGCATTCCGAGCCGAACGTACCGGTGCTCCGGTGCTCGAAGGAGCCATCGCTTTTATCGAATGTACGGTGAACGCGGTCCACCCCGGCGGCGATCACACCATCATCGTCGGCGACGTGGTGCACGGGGATGCGCCCGGCGGCGAACCGTTGGCATACTTTCGAGGCGGCTACCGGCGTCTGGAAGGAATCATCGATCCGCAGCAGGCTTGGTGGTGATCAGATGTTGCACGTCGCGGTTGTTTTCTTCACAGGAGTACTCGATTAATTGGGGCAGGCCGTGGGCGGCCGGCTTGGAAGGCCGTATAATCCGTTCCTGCTTCCAGGGCTTTGCGTACATCTTTGGATCGTCGATCGTGTATTCCAGATTGATCGTCGTCGGAGTGCGCATGAAGCGTTCCGTCAAATGCATTTCATCAGTGTGCTGATGCCCGGCTGTATCGAGCCAGGTACGGTCGTTCAACCCAATGGTGTCGACCACAAACGCATCGCCTTCCCATTTGCCGACCGAGTCTCCCATAAACGACGGAGGGAGGTTCTCCGGATGCGCTCGTCCATCGGTAGGAATGGCCCGAAACTGCCTCATGTATTCGAACAAGATCGTTACGTATTCTTGTGTCTGGATGATCTGGATCGGGTACGGCGACTGCATGATCCGCGGCATGCCCGGATACAGGCACAGCGAGGTCGGATCATCCTTCGCGTCGTGATTTTTGAATGCCGCCCGCCCGGCGTCCGTATAGGGGATCGCAGCTTCGCCGTCCTTGGCGGCCATGTTCGGTGTGTAGGGCAAGTCCCAGTAGCCGACGAAGCTCGGCTTACCATCGGGCATGCGGGGAATCCCCGGATCACCGGCAGTTTGCGCCGTCGCTCCGGCGGCCAGCAGGACGACTACACTAAGCCCAGCGAGCCGAGATCTTGCGGATCCGGTTAAGAGCTTCCTGAATATTGTCGAGTGAATTCGCATAACTGAATCGCAGATAGCCGTCTCCATGTGATCCGAAGCAGTTGCCGTCCAGACAAGCGACTCCAGCTTCGTTTAGCAGCATATCGGCTAGCGCTTTCGAAGACAACCCGGTTCCAGTCACGTTCGGAAATACGTAAAACGCCCCCGCCGGCTCTGGGCAGCGGATGCCCGGAATCTGGTTCAAGCCTTTCACGATCGCGTCGCGCCGCCGCCGGAACTCGGCCACCATCGTATTCACGTCATCCTGGGGGCCTTCCAGCGCAGCGATGCCTGCACGCTGCGTGAAACTCGCCGTGCACGAGTTGGAATTGACCATCAGCTTGACCACCGCGTCGGCCAGCCATTCCGGCATGACGCCGTAGCCCAGCCGCCACCCGGTCATCGAATAGGTTTTCGAGAAGCCGTCCAGAATGACGGTCTTCTCCAGCATTCCCGGAAAACTGGCGATTGAAACCGATTCGCCTTCGTAGCAGATTCGCGAATAGATCTCGTCGCTCAAAACCATGACGTCCCGATTGCGCAGCATCTCCGCCAGCCGCCGGACGTCTTCCGCCGGCATGATTCCGCCGGTCGGATTCTGCGGCGAATTCAGGATCACCAGTTTGGTACGGTCCGTCAAACTGCGCTCGAGCAGATCCAGATTGAATGAGAAGCCGCGGCTCTCGACCAACGGGATCGGAACCGGCTTAGCGCCCTGAAACCGGATCATCGATTCGTAAATCGGGAAACCCGGATTGGGGTAAATCGCCTCATCGCCCGCTTCCAGCAGCGCGATGATCGCGAAGTACATGATCGGTTTCCCGCCCGGCACTACACACACGTGCTGGGGTCCGACCTCCACGCCTCGCGTGCGCGAAATATACGCCGCGATCGACTCGCGCAGCTCGGGCAGCCCCTGCGTCGGACCGTACTTGGTCCAGCCCTCGTCGAGGGCGCGTTTTCCGGCTTCTACCACGTGCTTGGGGGTGGGGAAATCGGGCTCGCCAATTTCCAGGTGGATGACGCTCTTCCCCTGTTTTTCGAGAGCCTTGGCTTTGACCAGGACCTCGAAGGCAGATTCCACCCCTATACGGGACATCGCTTGGACAAGTTGCATGTTAGGAGAAAAGAGGGATGACCGTTCTACATCAGCGCCGTCGGCCGGCGATTCCAGGTTGCGCCCTTGTCCTTGGAGATATTCTCCACGTCCTTCACATAGGCCGTAGACTGCGTCAGGATATGGTGCAGATCGTTGCCGAGGCTGATGAACGGGAACCCTTTATCCAGGAACTCGCCTACCCGCGATGTTCCGAACAGGAATAATCCGAGAATCACGTTGTTCTTCTTGGCGGCTGACCGAAGTTTGTCGGTTGCTGCTGCCAGCTCGGGCGAGGTGTACATATCCGGGAACTTGTACTTTTCGAACAAACCCATTGACATGCACAAGTCGTTTTGACCCAGGAACAGAATATCGACGCCCGGAACCGCTGCGATCTCGTCCATGTTCTTGATGCAGTCGGCCGTTTCCACTTGCAGCGCGACGATCACATTGTCGTTGGCCGATCCGGCGTAGCCCAACAGCCCGGCTTTGTTCATGCTGCGCTGCGGAAAGTAGACCGATCGAGTTCCCGCGGTGGGATAGCGCGCGCAACTGACTGCTTGGCGCGCTTCTTCCGCGTTGTTGATATACGGGATCAGTACGCCGTCAGCTCCCATGTCTAAGGTTTGCTGAATGCCGGCGCGGTCCTGGTACCCCGATACCCGGACCAAAGACTTCGCCCCGCCGTGCGCGATACCCGCGAGCATCGCGGAAAGAGTCTCATGACCCATGGGTCCGTGTTGGGTGTCGACCAGCAGCCAATCGTAACCGCTGTGCGCCAGTTGTTCGGCGACGGTAGGGCTATGCGAGTTCAGGAATAGGCCCAGTTTGGGCTTTCCCTCCCGCAGTTGCTTCTTAAACTCAGCTCCACTGAGCACTTCACTCATTCGATTCCTCTCCTGATTCTGGACAGACCCCGGCCGCGTTCTCTCAGGCGAACGACTGGCCTTACAGGTCTAAAAGCTCGCCCAGGTCGGTCCTGCGCGCCAGCGAGCACCGTTGTGCAAGCGAGTTACTCAAAAGAGTATACAACGTCGGCGGCAGCCGGGGCCCGGTCGGGACCACCAATTTCGTGTGTCGCTAAATGTTATAGAATCTTAACTACCAGTTATCCGGTAGGGTGCTGTTGCACCTCGGAGGATGTATGAAAGAAGCTGTAGTTCTAATCTTAGTTTCCGTTCTGATCGTGGGCGGAATCGGAATTTGGCTAGCCAGCGGAGTCGCGCTTCCATTTTTCAGTTCTCAGCCAGCCGTCCACCCTGCCAGTGATGAACAACCCACCGCCGAGGAAACCGAGCCGGTCAAGCCGCTGAAAGCGCCGACCAAGGTGGCGAAGAAGCCGGTCGTGGAGGCATCACTCGAGCCGGCTGTCGTTCGGCCCGTCGCGGAAGTACTCGTCGTCCCTCCCGCTCCTCCGCCCGCACCGAAACAGTTCCCTTCGCCGACAGAAATCTCCGTTGGCTTGGCACGCGACAACATCGCGGAGAGGTTCGGCCAGCCGGCGCTCGCCACCACGACCACTTCTGATGACGGCCGGGTGAGGGAAACCCTGGTCTACTCAAGAAAAAGCGGCCGGGACGTCACCGTGATTCGGATCGAGGACGGCAAGGTGCTGTCTGCCTACTCCCGGTAGTCGCGGGCAGAGGATGTAATACGGTTCGGAGGATTTGAAAAAGGCGGGATCCTGTGATCCCACCCTTTTTAACTAGGAGGAAAATGCTGTGCGACGTCCAATAGGGAAACCCAATCCGCGAAGCTAACGTTCGGAGGTCGTTAGCCCGCAGACGATGACGGCCCGCTGCCTGGGTTGCCTCCAGGCGATTATCTTGAACGCCGCAATTCGAGTAGACCATACCCCCTTACATCACCACAACCTATCTTTCGGATATATCTGGCCTCAGGCCCGCATTCCTTTTTGAATCAACCACTTTTGCCTTGGCAAAGCACGCATTCCAGGACTATCATCAAGGAACGCGAGCATGGCGATCCGAGTTACCGATACGCTGTCAGACTGGCAACTTGCCTCACTGCTTGCAGGATGCGTTCTCGCTATCGCGGGATTAATCACCCTGGAGGCCTCATTGGGCCGCGATGTCCCTCTGGGTGGATTTTATCTGCTGCCGCTGATTGTGGCTTCGGCATACCTGCCTCGATGGGCGACCTTTCTGGGAGCGATCGCCACCGCCCTCGCACGAGAAGCCTACGGTCCATTTGGCTTCGCGGAAGCCGCCCCGCAACGGTTGGCTCTGACCGCAGTAGCCTTTACCGGAGGCGCCCTGTTTGCCGGCGAGCTGGTTCGAAACCGGCGCATGTCCCTCGTGCTGCTTCGCAAAAGCGAGCAGGAGCTGCGCCTGCGCTCCGACGCCGAACAGGAGGCTCGCGCCTTGGTCGAGACCAGTCCCGCGGGAGTGTTGACCGTGGACTCCCAGGGCCGGATCGCGCGCGCGAATGACGCCGCGTCCCGCATGCTCGGTTTTACCGAGAGCTCTCCAGAGGGCGAGCTGGTGGCTCGATACATTCCAGTTCTCGCGCGGCTGCAGGAATCGCCACAGGCCGCCCGCCTGACACGAACAATGGTCGAGGCCAGCGGTCATCGCCGCAACGGCGAGACCTTCTTCGGGCAAGCCTGGGTCTCCGCCTACAGCGCGGCCTCCGGCCCATGCCTGGCCGTAATTCTGCTGGACGTGACCGAGCAGGTACGCGATCGAGAAGAGGGCGGGCTCAAGCAGTTGCTGAGTAATTCGCGGATCGTCGCCGGCGCGGTGTCGCATGAGCTGCGGAACCTGGCTGCCGCCGCCACCGTGCTCCACCATAATCTGACCAAGACGCCCGGCTTGAACGAGAATCCGGACTTCCGCGCGCTAGGCACGGTGGTCGAGAGCGCCTTAAAGCTTTCGTCAACCGAACTCTCCGATTCCATGGAAGAGGTTCTGGAAGGTGTGGATGTCGCCGAGCTGCTCGAGGAGCTGCGCGCCATCGTTTCGCCCGGTTTGGAAGAAGCCTCAATCCAGGGACAGTGGGAGATTCATAAAGGCCTGCCGGGAGTGCGCGTGGATCGCTCCGGTCTGCTGCAGGTGTTCCTCAATCTGGCCAAGAACAGCATCAGCGCGCTGCGCGGGCGTCCGGAAGCGCGGCTCCGCATCACGGCGTATGGCCTGGAGGGCACGGTGGTGATCCGCGTTTCCGACAATGGCCCGGGTATTCCCGCCGCGGATCGTCTGTTCCAGCCTTTCCAGCCCGGCGCTTCCTCCACCGGTCTGGGTCTGTTCGTGTCGCGGGCCATTATCCGAACGTTTGGCGGCGAGCTGCATCAGACCCAGCAGCCCGGCGAGTGCACGTTTATTGTTGAACTTCCCGGTATGCGTTGAGCCATTGAGAGCGGAACCTTGACCCGTATTCTGCTGATCGACGATCATTCTCTTTTCCGCGAAGCCATTGCCAGGCTGCTCGGGCGCGAAGAAGATTTCGAGATCGTGGGCGAATGTGCCACTGTCGACGAAGGCATCGCGGTGCTGCAGAATTCGGAGGTGGATGTGGTTCTGCTGGATATCAACCTCGGCGTGCAGCAGGGCGGGGCATTCCTGCCTCTAGCCCGGGACGCCGGTTTCAAAGGGAAAATCCTGGTGGTCACCGCCGGAGTCAGCAGGCTTGAAGCCGAGCGCCTGGTGGAACGCGGATGCGCTGGAATCATCCTCAAACAGGAACGTCCCGAGGTTTTGATTGAGCATATCCGCGCCATCACCGGTGCGCACGGTACGGCTGCCGCTCCATCGCCCTTGCCGGAAACACTGGGAATGGCGGGAGCCGACGAGCCTCCCACTTTCACCGCGCGCGAGCGGCAGGTGCTCCGTGCCGTATTCGCCGGCCAGACCAACAAGGAGGTCGCCTTTAAACTGGGTGTCTCCGAACCCCTGGTAAAAGCCGTGCTCCAGCAGCTCTTTTCAAAAACCGGCGTGCGCACGCGCTCTCAGTTGGTGCGCATCGCTCTGGAGCGTCACTGGAAAGAACTGGAAGGGCAGAGCGACTAACAGCGCGCGCCTACCGGGAGGAGCAGGCCTCGGGCTTCCACGGAGCGTTATCCGGAAGCTTCTTGAAATGCGTGCTGGTGATAAACGGCGTGCTCAGATACTGCGGGTCCTTCACCTCGGTGCTGACGACCAGCCAGATGTCTCCGTTGGGGGCGGTATGGCGGTCGTACCATTCCGTGACAATCGCGTTTTCGCTATAGGGGACACCGTTCTTCCGAAGATATCCGGGCCGCAACCTGGTGGTGACCACTTTCAAGTCGCCGTTGCGAGCCTCGCCCCGGCCGACTGCAGCCTGTTCCCACTCGGCAATCGAATAGCCCTGCCATGATGCCGCGCTACTCTGTGACGCCTTTTGCGCTTCGCTTTGCGCCGCGTCACTACCGAAGTGGATCAGCCGCGTCTGCGTACCCGCTTCCGTCTCAATCTTTAGCGTTGTGTCATTGTCCCAGGTGATGTGCAGCCTCCCCGGAACTCGCATCAGCGCCGCGGCTCCGTACGACTTGCATTGCTCGCCTGCTGCCTCGTCCTTCGCCGGATCCCACGCATCGGCCACGCGGCGAGCCGCGGCGTTCAGAGGAACGCCCAGGTACTGGCCCTTGGGCGGCGTCACCATGCGGAACATCCAATCTTCGGTCACCACCGATACCCAGTAGCCCGTCATGTCGATGGCCGCACTGGTTCGCGGATTCTGAGCAGCAGCGCCGCCGCGTCCGCCCGCGCCGCCTCGCCCGCCGCGTCCCTGCGAATAAGCCGGCGGGACAAGCAGGAGCGCAAGTACGCCGATCGAAGCCGCGGCTTCCCACAATCTGATCATGCGATTCTTTCCTACTCGATTGTCTCGCCCGGCTTGGTGCCCCAGCCGAAGCCGTCCGACTTGCGATGCAGAGTCTTCAAAGCGCCGCGGTGATCCGCGGGCGTGCGCGACGGATTGCAGGTGATGGTCACGTCGTCTCCGGATTTCAGGGTGTCGCGCTTGATGCCCGCCTGCCCGAGCTGCCCTGAGCCGCGCCATTCAAGCGACCAGCGCTGCATGGTTCCGTCCTTGTCGGGAACGTCGATCTGCAGGAAAGAATGCGGGTTTCGCAGCAACAGCTGGACGATCTTGCCCTCCAGCTTCACCTCTTTATCGGACTCATAGGTCGCACCCAGAGAGTGATGTGCATAGGCAGCGATGCCGAACATGAGAACGCCGGCCAGACCCAGAAGCATCTTGCGTGTCATTAAACTCTCCTCAACAAAACATTGTACCTAGTGCTTTGGACTTAAGCTTTTATAAACTGCTTCGACGAACATATCGGTGGTCCACGGTCCGGTAGTCGCGCCGTAAAGACCGTCGTACTCCAGGGTGGGCTTCGCAGCTTTCACTTGCTGCAAAGTCATCCCCTTTTTGACCATGTCCTCGACGCGATCCTTGATGATCGCTACCATGTTGCGATAGTTCGCGACGTCTCCCGTGTCGCACAGCCGTCCGTGGCCCGGGATCACCAGCGTCCCGCCCTGCGAGCGGAACTCCGGAATCGCCAGGTCGAGAATGTGATTCAGCCCCGCCAAAGCTCCTTGAATCGTGCCGCCCTTGGCCAGATCGATCACCGGATAACTGGTGGTGGAAAGAATATCGCCTGCTGCGATCACATCGGAGTAACGGAAATACACCATGCTATCGCCGTCGGTGTGCGCGGCCGGCTCGTGAAAAAGCTGCACGCCTTCGCCGTTGAAAAACTCGCTGAGCTTGTAAGATGTGCCGCGATAGGTATCGGTGGGCCACAATCCTGATGCAACGGCGGGCTTGCCGTTGATCTCCGCGCTCATGCGGCCGAGTACGTTTTCGTGCGCGATCACGGTCGCCGTGGGCGCGACTCCCACTGGCGGAAACGTCACTCCCAGGATCTTCGAATCGGCCGGCAGAGCCGAAAGCGCCTCATTGCCGCCGGTGTGATCCGGATCGATTCCGGTGTTGATGATGTAGCGAATCGGTTTGGGCGGAGCGGGCGATGCGATCAGCGCGTTCAGAGATGGGCTCGACCAGCGGTACGGACTGTCGGAACAGTGCAGACCCGTGCAGCGGTTGGGGCTCGGCGAGGCGGCCACCGCGGTGACGAGTTGTAGAACAGTGGACAGGACCTTGGCGCTCATCTGGCTGGTTCCGGCATCCACCAGCAGGATTCCATCCGGCCCGACCGACGCCGCGATATTGCCGCCCGCCCCCACCAGCATGTAGATGTTGCCCTGCACCGGCAAAACATGGATGTCCGCAGTTTTTTGCTGCGCAAAAGCAGCTACCGCTAAAAAAATCAGCCCGAAGCGTCTCATTGTTTTGCCGCCTGCTTCAGCTTCTGCCGGTAATCCGGATAAGTAGTCTCGGCGCCGCCCCGCGCGGCTTCGGGAGGAATCCATCCGGCCGCGTCTTTCAAATGTTCCGTGGTTCCCGGCAGGAAGTGTGGGACCGCGCTGGAAATATTCTCTTCGCTGACCGTGCACGGATAGTAGGTCAGAGCGGTATGGGTATCGAGAGCATAGTTGGTGGTCTGGATCAACGGCTCTTCGAGCCACACCGGATCGGTCAGGATCATCGTGATGACCAGGTATTCGCCATGCCGGTCGATGTATTCCCGCATGGTGGCTTTATCGCTGAAGCTCGCGCCGTTGCGGCGGAGGTAGCTGCCCTTGATGTGATCGGTGTCGACCACCAGCGTGTTGCCTTCCCACTTACCCGTGGAGAATCCAGACCAGCTATAGGGAGCGTACTCGGGAGGATGCGGGCGGCCGTCCATGTAGATCACACGATCCAGCGACCGCAAATACTCGACATGGATGGCCCGCAAATCGCGACCGATGGGATCGACTTCGTTCCAAAACCGCACGCTGCCTAGCGCGCGCCACTGATACGGAGCCGAATGCGGGCGGCACTGAAACTCAGGCAAGCTCCACTCCGAGTGGTCGTGGCTGTCGGCTTTCCTGCGGCCCGCGTCGTTAAGCGGAATTCCTTGATAATCGCCCAGCGGAGGCCCACCGGATCGCTCATAGCTGTCCTCGTGAACGCGCTCGGCCCACACTCCGGAAAAGTCGGTCAGCTCAAGGACCGGAGCGCCTTGACCGAAAACCGGGCTGCAGGCCGCCACGGCCGAGATCAATACGAGTAAAAGAAGTGGAATTTGGGCCGGATGAAGGAAACGCATGGCATTCCCTAATCTACAACATCGCGCCCTACATCAGCGAACACTCGATGCCATTGACTTCCACGGCGAAGACCTCGAGCAGATGTTTGTTCCCGATCACGCTGGCCACGGGGGTAGAGAAATCCTCTGCCGCAAGCTGCCGGTGGCAACCGCACGCGCCGAAACCGATGTGCTCCGCGGCCAGGCATCCGATCTGCACCGCGTCCGCCAGTTCGCTGCCCGGGTTCGGCCAGTGATGCAGCGCCACGGCATCCTGCACGACTTCCGGGAGTGCCCATGCTTCAAGGACCACTCCGGCCAGCTCGGCATGGTCGGTTCCAAACGCGGCTCGCTCGCTCTCCTGCAGATCCAGGTTGCTTGAAACCGCATCGTTCAGCAGCCTGATGTAATCCTGCGGAGCGTGCTCAAACAGCGCCAGTTGTCCGACGCCATGGAGCAGGCCGGCCGTGTACGCGTAGTCGATCCCCAGCCTGGAAGAATGCTCGGCAATAAGAGCGGCCGCCACGCTGTGCCGCCACCAGGCTTTCATAAACGAAGACGTGCGGTTGGGCATGCCGCGCCACAGCGCCGCGGTCACCGCGAGGCGGGTCAGGCGATGAAGCCCCACCATCGCGATCGCGTGTAATACCGATTGCACCGGCTGCCGCCGCCCATAGAGTCCCGAATTAGCCATCCGCAGCGTCTCGCCGGACAGCACCGGGTCGAGTGTAATCAGCTTGGCGACTTCTTTTAGGGAAACATTTTCATCGGCGACCAGCGACATTAGCCGTACCGCCACCGGCGAAAAAGCGGGAAGGCGCTTGAGGAAATGGCTGGCCACCACCCCGGCTGGCATTCCCATGGTAGACACGGATCCCACCAGGGTCTTATCGCGAAAACAAGCGCGTATTTTAGGTTTTCCTGCCTAGCCCCGGCGCCAGCGCGCTAAGCCTTGGCGCTGTGGTCCGTGATCTCGGTCCCGCGCACGTTCACGTCAACGGCGAACATTGCGAGCTTGCGGCCTTCCCAGAGCACGTTCATTATGCCGTCCCCGTTAACCGGGCCGGCAGCCACTTTGACGATCGCTCCGGCGGGAATAGTGACCGCCGTGCGCCTGCCGTCGATCACCTCTACTGCCAGGGTCGCTCGCTCCAATTTGAATCGTTTGCCGCTTAGCAAGAGGTATTAATCGTAGCGGGGAAGCCCTGGCGCCACAACTAGGGACCGCCCTAGCTAAGTACTGAAAGATAATCAAGATAGATGGCCGGCAAGATGGCAACTCATAACTTCGCGGAGCTGAAACGTCAAACTCAAAAAAATCTGGTCGGATTCTTGAGGATCGAAGTGCAACTGGCGTCCACATTCTGCGAAATGGTCGAACGCTCACAAAGCCCGGAGCACAAGGCACAACTTCTGGAGGACATACGAAAAGCCGTGAGAGCGATCCGTCATTTTGAGCAACGGATCATCGACCCGTCCATTCGGGCAGACGTGCTGAAGAAAGCGGACACTCTCGATGCGTTCTGCCGCGAAAATCGAAAGTAATCAGCGCGCCGGTTCGATCCTGAGAAGCGTGCCCGCATCCTCGTCCGTCAAAAGATAAAGCAGCCCATCGGGACCCTGGCGAACGTCGCGGATCCGTTGATGCAGCTCGCTCAGCATGATTTCGCGGCGAAGCTCTTCGGTCTTGTCGTTGAACACGATCCGTTCCAGGTGTCCAGTGCCGGGGATTTCACCCATCCGCATGCTGCCCACGAAGACATTGTTTTTCCAGGCGGGGAAGCGATCGCCGGTGTACACCGCCATGCCCGACACCGCGATCGAGGGCACCCAAAACACCAGAGGCTGTTCGATGCCTTCGCGCCAGGGGACTTCCGAAACCCGAGGACCCTCGTAGGTGCGGCCATAGCTCGCCACCGGCCAGCCATAGTTCCTGCCCGGAAGGATGATGTTGATTTCGTCACCGCCGTTCGGGCCGTTTTCGTTGTTCCACACGGCGCCCGTAACAGGATGGACGATTAGCCCCAGTGTGTTGCGGTGTCCCATGGAATAAATCTGCGGCTTGTACCCAGCGCTGCCAACGAAGGGATTGTCGGGGGGAACCGTGCCATCGTCGCGCAACCGCATGATCTTTCCCCGGTGACTGTTGGGATCTTGGGCAGCATCGCTATTCGAAGCGCCGTTGGACACGTAGATCATCCCGTCGCGGCCAAAAACAATACGCGAATTGTAGCCGTTCGCGTTTTCCGGCAGCCAATCGGCGACGAAGATGTCCCGCACGTCGGTAAGAGCCGGGCCGTCCAGGCGTCCGCGAGCCAGCGCCGTCGCGATCTGCTTGTTCGCACCGGGCTTGTTGTAGGTGAGATAGACCAGCTTGTTCTCGGCGAACTTGGGATGCAGGACCACATCCATCAGGCCTGAGTTTCCGATCAGGTGCACCGCGGGCACGCCGCTGATCGGCCGAGGGTCAAGTTTACCGTCGCGGATCATGCGAAGCCGCCCGGGTCGTTCTGTTACCAGCATGCTTCCGTCCGGAAGGAATGCCAGGCTCCAGGGGTGTGACAATCCCTTGACCAGCACCGAAACCCGGATCCTGTGCTGTTCGGCGGTGTCGAGAATGAACGGCCCATCTCCTAACGGGGGCACAGGTACCCCAATCGGCTGCTGGGCCGACTGCTGACCGAAGCCCGCAGCCACCAGGAGGATCGTCAAAATAAGCGCGTGCCGCATGATAAACAGCTCGAAAGTATCACCCTGCGCGCCAAGGTGCAACCTGTGATAAATCCGCAAGCTATTGCAACCACCGGAACTTGTCGATCTTACTCTTGACGGTTTTCTACGTCCGCGCTGGCGATGGCAACCAACAACCCGACCATTGACGGTCAGCACCGCGCGGACACGACGATAGCGGGGCGCGCGGCAATCGTCAGGTTTAGGAGCTTTGTGATTCGACACCGGGTAACCATCCAGGATCTAGCGCTGATATTCGCCGGGGTACTGGTGGCGACATTCGTGGCGTTCGAATTTGACATCTATGCGAACCAGGACGCCCTCACCGCACGGGAGAAGACGATCGAATTGGACGAGGCGTTGACGCTGGGGGGAATACTCTGCTTTGGACTGCTGATCTTCGCCGTCCTCACAGCAAGACGTTACCAGGAGCAGAAACAGGAGAATCACCGGCGCGTAGCCGCCGAGCAGCATGCCCGCAAACTGGCCCTCCAGGATCCCCTGACCGGCCTTGCAAACCGGCGCCAGTTTGACGAGGCAGTGAATGCGGCGATCGCGGCGCCGCCAGGAGCCGGAGGCTCTCATGCTGTCTTCCTCCTCGATCTCAACGGATTCAAGCAGGTGAATGATGTCTATGGACACGGCGTCGGCGACGAGCTGTTGATTGCCGTCGCTCAGCGATTGTCCCCTGCCGTTCGAGCGGGCGATCCGGTAGCCCGGGTTGGGGGAGACGAATTCGCCATCCTCGCGCCTCATCTCATGGGAGCTGAGGCTGCCACGAGCATCGCGATACGGGTTTTGCACGCCCTCAAAGAACCGATTTCGGCCGGGCGGCGCAATCACTACATCGAATCCGGAATCGGTATTGCGCTGGTTCCAAGCGACGCTACAACGTCGCAAGAAGTGCTCAGGAAAGCCGATGTCGCGCTCTATCGGGCCAAGTCCGAGCGTCGTTCCGCCTTGCGGTTCTTCGAGGAAGACATGGATCGACGCGTTCAGGATCGGGACCGCCTCGACCGCGACCTGCGCGCCGCGATTGCTGCGGATATCATCCGGCCGTTCTTTCAGCCTGTTGTCGATTTGAGAACGAGGAATGTCGTCGGCTTCGAAGCCATCCCTCGCTGGATCCCAGCTTCGATGGGCGAGATCCCCCTGGACCGGTTCATTCCGCTGGCTGAAGAAAACGGACTCATGCACGAGCTGTTCGAGCGCATTTTGAAGCAGTCCTGCGCGGCGGCAGCGAAGTGGCCCCGGGACGTGACCTTAGCTCTCGACATCTTCCCCAGCCAGCTAAAGGACCGCGGCCTGCATTCCATGATCATGTCGGTCCTCGCAGAGTCGGGCATAGCACCAGCACGGTTGGAACTCGAGATTACGGAGAGCGCCCTGGTTCGTAACCTCGAAGGCGCCCAGGAAAATCTCGGTTCTCTGCGAAAGGCTGGCGTAAAGATTGTCCTGGACAACTTTGGGACAGGATACTCGAGCCTCTACCATTTGCGGAACTTCAAACTCGACAAAATCAAGATCGACCGAAGCTTCATTGAGACCCTGGGATCTCAGGAAAGCGCCCGGATTGTGAGCGCACTGGTGGGATTGGGACACGGGCTTGGCCTCACCATCATTGCGGATGGCGTCCAGGGATCAGAGCAACGAGCGTCCCTGCTAACCACCGGTTGCGAACAAGGACAGGGGTTCTTTTTTAGCAGAGCCGTCGCGGCTGAAGAAACAATGACCTTCTTTTCGCCCAAGATCATCGATGACGAATTCTCGCCAGGAGGACTTGGTACCCTAAGTACGGATGCATTTGCAGTTTAGCCTGCTGGTTGCAGGAAGCGTCTTACTGTACGGACAAACCCCCGCGACCCAGGCAGTTAATCCCTCGCCCGTTCAGGACTTGCGCACCCAAGTGGACGCCGGTATCGCCCCGCGTGCCCTCGTAGACCAAGCCGAAGCAGCGGCGGCCGCTGCACGGGATGCGGAACTGCTCAACGGTCCGGTTTCCCTTGACGATCTGACCGAGGAACGAGCCACCCAGCTGGAAGAAGCAGCTCGGCGACAATTAGACCGCTCCAAGGCACGCCTGGCGCAAGTACGGACCTTGGTGGACGCAGGCCTGGTCCCCGCCCAGCGTCTCACAGCGCCGACTCAGGAGCTGGCCTGGGCGCAGACGACCTATGACCTTACCCTCTCGCGCACGGAACTCATCCACCAGGTGGCCGAGATGGCCCGCGCCGAACAGCAGTTCGTGGAACCGCCTAAGGACCTCGCAATCGCCGCTGCTCCCTTGATGGAACGCTTTGATGGCGACGGTGCCTTCACCCCGGCGGATTTGCAACGCGTCAAGCGCGCGTTCGAGCTGCAGTTTCACAAAGAGCTGCCCGTGAGCGCCGATGGCGAAACCGCGGTACATCGCGCTATGGGCTTCGATCACCGAAATCGTGTGGACGTGGCGCTATTTCCGGATACCGCGGAAGGAATATGGCTGCGCCGCTTCTTAGAAGCAAGCGCTATCCCTTATTACGCCTTTCGAAGCCTTATCCCAGGAAAGGCGACCGCCGCCCACATTCATATCGGCCCCCCGAGCAACCGCATTTCCGCGCGATCGGGAGCTTAGTCGGGTTAGTCAGGCTGAACGCCCTACTGGTGAGCTTGGTGCGGATAAGAGGACTTGAACCTCCACTCCCTTGCGAGAACATGGACCTGAACCATGCGCGTCTGCCAATTCCGCCATATCCGCACGTCGAGGTAGGCAACTCCATTTTCCGGGACGCGCGGTAGGTTGTCAAACGCGATGGCTCAAAAAAACCTGGAAGTTTGATTGATATATACTCGTCCATGGGATCAGCAGCCGTTTGCGGTGGTACGCCGCAACCCATTCAGGAGTTGAGTACATGCGAACAAGGTTGGTAGTCGGTTGCCTGGCCATTTCGATGCTCGCCCTGGCCCTCTTCGGCCAAGTGGCGAATACCCAGCGAAATGTGGCGCCGGCCTCCACCCCGGCAGTCATCTCGGCCGAATCCGAGCGCGCGCTTATCAGCCGCTACTGCCTCGGTTGCCATAGCCAGAACGCCAAGAAAACAGGGCTCGAATCGGCCATGCGCATCACTTTAGACGATCTGGATACGGCACATGTCGAAAAGAACCCTGCAGAGTGGGAGAAAGTCGTTCGCAAAATCCGCGCCGGCATGATGCCTCCCTCCGGAGCGCCCCGGCCCGATGCGCCTACATACGAGGCCATGACCGCGTGGCTCGAAACCGAGTTGGACCGTCATGCCGTCACTCATTTGCCGCCACCCGGTCTGCATCGCATGAACCGCACCGAGTACGCCAACGCCATCCGCGACCTGCTGGCGCTTGAAATCGATCCGGCCAAGTACCTCCCTGGAGACGATTCCACACGCGGCTTCGACAACATCGCGGGAGCGCTCACCATCTCGCCCGCGCTGCTCGAATCCTACGTCGCCG
>JAOAPR010000109.1 GCA_025463005.1 Bryobacterales bacterium
CCGTCCAAGTCACCGTCAGCGCACCAGGGAAAAAGATGGGAGGCACACTGCGAGGACTCGCTGAAATCACCTCGCTATTTACCGTAATTGCGCCCACCGAACAGGAAGCAGACAGACAAGCTGTTCCGCCGCTATCCGGAAACGTCACCGGGCGATTCGCAGTTGCCAGCGAGGTAATAGTAGTAGTGAACCCGTTCGAGTTGATAACGTTTATCTTCGGTCCCGAGATTCCGGCAGCGGAGATAGAGGAAGTGCTGGCCCCTGGGCCGAAGCTGGAATTGGAGTAGAAGATGTTTGAAGCGTCGACGTAGTTGTTTCCGCCTATGCCCGCTCCGGGGTTGGTATCGGAAACGCCGTTGCGGAATCGTCGCGTCGCTACCTGTCCGGGGTTCAGCGTCCAACTGACGGTGATCGTTTGCGTGCCGTCTGTCGTTCCCGGCGTAGATGTCGACAATGAAGTTTCGCGCCCAGCGGCATCAATCGCTAATACTTGGTAGTTGTACGTTCCAGCGGCAACACAGTTGGATGAGCAGGAGCTGTGTGCTCCAATCGCTACGATGGGGGCGGCTAAGGGAGCCATTTGTATCCCGAACGATCCGCCGCCTACTACCTGCACTGAGCTGTCGCTAAAGTTTGTTTCGGTGAGTACCCCGCTGTTCGGCCCGACGTTGGGCACGTTGTTCGTCCACAACAGGAAACCAGGGTTACCCGTGACGGCAATTGCAGCCGTGAAACTCGGGATGTTGCTCATCCTCAGCGATGACAGGGCTCCATTGGACAGGTTTGCCACCACCGGAGCAAACGAAGTGTCGTTGGTGACGCCGTCAATTGTCCATGTGCTAGGAAGAATGCCCGAACCGGTCTGGGAAAAGGCTATGAACGGCGTCCTTATGCCCTGAGCATAGACATTTTTCATCTCCCCTTCGTTAGAGGAAAGCCCAGCGGTAATGTCTTGCGTAACCCCCTTAGGGACAAACATCGTGTCCCTGATCAGCAATTTCCCGGCAGGATTGGCGTTGGAGAGGTCGCCCCTGTTATACAGGGAAGGTGCCCACAGCCCGAGGGGGCCGTTGTTTTGCATCCGCGAAGCAAACAGATTTTTCTCAAAGACGTACTGCGTCCCGGCCAGAATTTCGACTCCGATGCTCAAAGCATCAAAGAGGTTCGTGCCGTTTCCGGTGCTGAATATGCAGTATTTGAAATTCGACTGGAAGCCACCGGCGTCCAGCACCTCGACCGCTTGGTCGTTGGCGTTGACGAACGCCACTCCCTCGACACGATGCGTTCCGCCATTCGCGATGTACACGCAGGGCATCGCATTGCAGGCCGTGAGCCGGCCTGGGGTCCAATTAAAGGAAGTGGAGAAAGTTCCTCCTCCACCGCGGTCACCCATCCAATTCACGCCCGCTGGCATCAACACCGTCTCATTGAACTGAAGCGCACCGGCTTGGTGTATGAAGAGTTTGCCGCCAGGAGCTACGGCGTTGAGATCGGTGAACGAATTGACCACGAAAGAACTTCCGAAGACGGTCGACGGAATGTAAACGGGTGCTCCTCCGGCCGCGGTTACTGCGGCAGCCAAATTGATGCCGTCGTCGAAGATCGCGGTGGCTCCGGAGACTGTGTTACTTGCGGCGTTGGCGAGGACAAGGTTGGTCGTGCCCGCGCCCGACACGATCGTGGTCACCAGCGGGTCGTTGAGCGGTGTGATGGGCGGTGTGCTCGAAACATAGGGCGGCTGATACGGCGTGCCCATGATCGTCATGCCGTAATCGTCGATGGAGGTTTCGTTCGGTCGGGTGGTGCCGATGAACGTCAACGAACCGCCCGAGCGCCCGTAAATTTCGTACTCCCAGGCTCCAGCCACAGGTGTCCAACTTAGGTGATTGCACGCCCACCAAGTCACCGTGCCACCCGCCGACGCCGACGAGGTTCCGCCATTGGCCGTGGTCACCCCCGACTTGTATGTGAAGTGGGTGGAATCTATGCGGGTATTGACCGAGTAGAATCCGTTGAAGGACTGGTCGCCGGTTCCGGTGATGTAGAACGCAGCCCCTACCACCAAGTCTGTCGGGGCGCTCAAGGTCACGGTGACCACGTTCCCAGAACGGGTGACGCCGGTAACCGTAGCGGATAGCGTGCCGAGCGCGGCCAGACCGGTAGTGGTTGACCCGGTCGCACTCGCGATGGTCTGCCCTCCTGGCTTATCTCTTGCGACAATCTGGTAGGTATAGGTCGTGGATCCAGCGATCGACGAGACGATCTCCCCTGTGCCGATTGAACCCTTATCCAGAGACGGGGTCACGGTCGGCGCACCCGGCGTGCTCATGGTGATGGTGGGACCGGCTCCGATAATCACGAAGCCATCGCCGTTCTGGAAGGTCGACACTCCGGCCAGGGTCGCAGTGTTTTGGCCACCAGTTATCGACGCGGCAGTGGTCGGAACGGTGGACACCGCTCGCATCCCGTACTTACGCACATCGATGTACGGATTTGGTCCCTTGATCTGGGTGTCCTCTGCAACGGTAAATGTCGTACCGTCCGAGCACTCTGCGGACGCAGCAAATCCACCAGAACCGTTGTTTTTCTGGAGGCAGTTCGCGGGAGCGCCGGGACTGCCACCTCCGCCACCACCACTACCCGTTCCGCTCTGCACCCATTTCGTCTGGGACGCGTCATAAACGTAGCTGATGGTCTTGTTCACACCGCAGACGAAGTCAGTTCCGCTCGTGTTGACGATATTCGTGTTGTTCTGAAATGTCGTATTCGCATCCCCGCAGATGATGGTGATGACCTGGGTATCGACGCCGCCCAACAGATTCGTGACCGTCACGACCCCGCCGTTATTCGTCTTGAAGACGTTGCTGCCCGAGACCGTCGGCGTCGCACCGGTGATGACCACGGCTGCAGTATTCGACAACTCATCAAACGTGGACTGGCCGCGTCCGTGAATACGGTCATGTTGCGTACCTTGTGCAAAGGCGATTGAAGGAAGTAATAGCAGGAATGCGAGCAGTTTTTTCATGGAATGGATTCCGATATTTTTCGTACCTTATCGAAGTGGCGAATGCGGCGACAAACGAGGCTGACTGCGGAGGGAGCAGGTAACGAAGAACTAATCTACCACTTCCATTTTACAACTTGCGGACGGGTAAGGACTAGGGTGCCGAAGTGCGAAAAATTCCCTTTCGAGGGTACAATGTGCGCCATTCTACGCTCGCGGCAATAACTTATGCTTAATCACCCAGCACTTGCAGCAAAGCCTGAAGATCAGGAACTCGGCAGAAAAATAGCCGAGTTGGAGTCTCTTCAATCCGAACTTGCCGACCGTGAACTATACCTGACGAATCTGCGCGTCGATCTTGCAGCGTTCGAGCGAAGGTATACGGGCATTGTTGGCAAGCGATACGCAGAAATAGATGAGATCGAAGCGAAGATTGCGGAACATTTCTCGCGTGTCCATCCCGAGAACCAACGTGCCCATGACTTCGCGGCACAAGCCCGATCGCAGGCTCAGGCGTCCAGGACAAATGTCGAAAGCAGCTTGGCGCTGAAATCCGCAGATTCGCTCCCGCCACGTTCGCAGACGCTGAAGAACCTCTATCGCGAAGTCGCCAAACGGATCCATCCCGATTTAGCTACTAGTCCGGCCGATCGCCTTGTGCGCGAAAAGTTGATGGCCGACGCGAATCGCGCCTTTGAAGAAGGCGATGAAGCGAGACTCAGGGCAATTCTTGAGGAGTACAACTCAAGTCCCGAAGCAGTCATAGGTGAGGGTACGGCGGCAGATCTCGTGCGAGTGATCCGAAAAATTGCGCAAGCGAAGAGAAGATTATCCGAGATCGAAAAGGAAGTCGCAACGCTCACGAAATCTGAACTATCTGAGTTGAAGACCAGAGTGGACTTAGCGACGGCCGAAGGCCGAGACCTCTTGAAAGAGATGTCGAACGAATTGGACACTCAAATTGCAGCTTTGCAAGATCGGCTCGAAAGCCTTTCTGTGTAGTAGCGCCCTTGACCATGACTAAGAACGATTCAGAAAACCTGATACCCACCAGCACTGTGGCACTTGCTCAA
>JAOAPR010000342.1 GCA_025463005.1 Bryobacterales bacterium
AGCGTGTGCAGACCATTGAGCAGTTGCAGCGCGACCGCACGGGTGCGCAGGAATTGCTGGATGAAATAGCGAGCACAGTGTCGCGAACGGAAAATCTTTGGCTGATTACCATGACCCGGAAAGGAAACAATCTTTCCATGGATGGAGCAGCGGCCTCTGTGAACTCAGTGGCTAATTTCATTACCGCCCTGAAGCGCTCGGGCTACTTCCAGAAGGTGGAAATCAAGGAAACGAAGCAGGACGAAAAGAACTCGGGGATACAGACGTTTTTATTTCAAATGACGGCGGAAATCAGCCCGCCGCAAATGGCACCGGTAACGCCGCGTCCACAGCAGCCGAAAACGGTTGGCGCTCCGGCAAATACGGCAACCCCGGCGAAGAAAGGGTAAACAGCCATGGCCAACCCACTACGCGATATGTCCTTGATCATGCAGGTTCTGCTGGCCCTTGCGATTACTGTCGTTTTGGTAGTCGTGGGAGTTTACGTGCCAGGTTCTCCGGTCGCGCAAGAGCGGGATGAGGTGGACAAAGCGGTCCGGGAGCGCGCCCAGCTCAACCAGGAAGTGACGCAGTTACAAGTCTACCGGCAGCGTTACAGCGAATTGAAGTCGCAGATGGACGCGCTCAACAAGCAGCTAGATACGCTGAAGACGATCGTGCCGGAAGAGAAAGAGACAGACGAGTTTATCCGGTTGGTGCAGGGAGCGGCAGCCGCGTCGAACGTGCAATTGCGGCGCTTGACGTCGCAGGCGATTGTGACCAAGGAGTACCACTACGAGATGCCGTTTGAAGTGCAAGCGGACGGCCCGTATTTCAACATTCTGGACTTCTTCGGACGATTGGGCCGGCTGTCTCGCATCATCAACGTCGGCGACCTGGTCTTCGCGGACCCTGCGAGCGGCAGTAATAAGGGCGCGAAGTATCCGGTTCGTCCGGGCACGACCGTTTCCGGAGTTTTTACAGCTACGACGTTCTTTACCAAGCCGAGTGACGCCGGCGCAATTTCGACAGCGGCGAAACCGGCGGGGAAACCCTGAACGGGAATGAGCGAAATTATGCATTTTGTGAAGACTCTCGTACTCGGGATTACGGTGGCGGCGCTCGCGCCTGGCCTGTATGCACAGGCGAAGCCCGCGAGCGGCACGGGTGCAAATCCCGCGACGGCAAAGCCTGCGCCGCAAGCCGCGAAGCCCGCCGACAAAACGGCCGCCAAGCCGGTCGCGCAAGCATCGGCAAAACCAGCGGCAACGTCCGTTTCCAGCGCGCAACATCAGCCCGCTTCGGACGCTAACAAACCAGCATCCGGTGTTAAGTCTGCGGCGCCTTCAACGGCGGACAAGACTCCACCGCAAGCTGCAAAGCCTGCCACCCCGGGGCTTAAAAAAGCACCGAGACAAACAGCGAAGAAATCGCCCCCGAGGATCGCAAAACCCGCGGCGTCCGCGGCGAGTTCAACGGGCCAAGATAAAGAGACGAAAGTCGCTAAGCGTGATCCTTTTGAATCGTTCGTAGGCCGCGAACACGGTGGCGGCCCTACAGGCCCAATGCCGCCGGGCAAAGCTGGCTTGCAAGTTAGCACCTTGCGACTAGACGGAATCGTGCGCGCCCCCAGCGGGATGATTGCTGTGGTTTCCAACCCGCAGTCACGGACGTATTTTCTACGAGACGGCGACCAGTTATTCGACGGCCGCGTTGAAAAAATCGCTATGGATGGAGTGTCTTTCCACGAAGTCGGGAAAGACGCTTTCGGAAAGCCTGTGGAGCGCCAAGTGAACAAACGAATTTACGCCAGTGCAGGAGAACAGCAATGAAGACGAATTGGCCAGCCATTCGAATTGGCTGCCTGATATTTGCGAGCGCGGCACTGGCGACCAGCCCGTCCGACGCTCAAACGCAGGAGCCCGCCGCCAGCGCGACGGCATCCGTAATCTCAAGCGTGGCGATCACGCAAGCCGCACAGCGCTCCAGCGTGCGCGTCGCAGGGGCAGGGCCGCTGGAAGTCCACGCAGCGCGCGTACAGAATCCAGATCGGTTGGTACTTGACTTCAGCAGCGCAAAGCTGGCCGTGCAAAAGACGGTGATTCCAGGCGTTTCCGCTCCCGTTCGTGGGGTGCGCATGGGACAGTTTCGGCCAGACGTAGCCCGCGTGGTGATTGACCTTACTGCTGCGTCACCATATCAGATTGCCCGCGACGGGGTTTCGGTTGTGGTTTCGTTTGCCACTGTGGTGCAGGATCCCGCAGCTGCCGCGCCGGCGTTAAAAGCCACATCGGAGAAAATTCCGGTGGAGCGACCGGCGTTTCGTTATGACGTGGCCGGACCGCACAGCTCGGCGGTTTCCTCCGCAAAGCTTCGCAGGATTTCAGCTCCTCGTTTCGCGTTGCCCGGCGAACTGACCCAGCCTTCAGTCGTTCTGGCATCGTTTGGCGGGAGCACGGAACCTGCGCGTCCGACGCCACAGCAGGCTGCGCAGCAGCAATCCGGTAATGCGGCAGCAACAGTAGCGGCAACCGGGAGGTACACCGGTGAGCCTATCTCCGTGAACCTGAAGGACGTGGACCTGAAAGACTTCTTCCGCCTGATTCACGAAATTAGCGGACTAAACGTGGTTCTCGACCCGGCGGT
>JAOAPR010000132.1 GCA_025463005.1 Bryobacterales bacterium
CCGTAATCTCGTCCCACGCCCGCACATTGGCGTCAATTATTAGGCAGAATGGTATGGTAGCCGGTAGCCGAATCGAAGGTCGGGCGTCCGGTAAACTCTGATCCGGTCCCCGCCGATACTTAGTACGTCCGTCGAATTTCAGTAAGCCGAAGGTAACTAAGCTTGTTAACACTAAATGCCGCCACGACCCGGACCATCCGGGAGGACGCGGAGGCAGCCTGCCGTTTTCTCGCGCCCTGGCTGGGCGACCTGAACGGAACCACCATGCTGGTGACGGGAGCCGGCGGCTTTTTGTGCAGCCATTTTCTGGAAACGATCGCTGTATTTAACGAATCGGCGCGGCCCGGCTGCCGGGTGCTGGCCGTCGATAATTTCCGGAGCGGCGTGCCTGAACGACTCTCCTGGATCGAAGGGCGCAGCGATATCGAACTTCGCCAGTGCGACGCTTCCCAAGGATTCGAGCCAGGCGAGCGAGTGGACTGGATCATCCACGGCGCCAGCATTGCCTCGCCACCTCTGTACCGGCGGTATCCTCTTGAGACCATCGACGTCAACGTAAACGGGACCCGGCTGATGCTCGATCTGCTGCGCCGTGATGGTCGCGGCATGTTGTTTCTGAGCAGCAGCGAAATCTACGGCGATCCGGATCCGGCCCATATCCCGACTTCCGAGGATTATCGCGGCTACGTCTCCTGCACCGGGCCGCGCGCGTGTTACGACGAATCGAAGCGCCTGGGGGAAACACTTTCAACCACGTACCATCGACTGTACGGTTCTCCCGTGAAGATGATCCGGCCATTCAATGTCTACGGACCCGGGCAGCGTCTGGATGACGGGCGCATCATCCCGGATCTGATGTCGGCCGCGTTTGAAAGACGCCCAATCGTCCTCTATAGCGACGGAAGAGCCACGCGCAGCTTCTGCTACATCCGCGACGCCGTTCGAGGCATGTTGCTGGTGTTGCTAACGGGAGCCGCAGGCGAGGCTTACAACGTGGGCAATGACGAAGAGGTCTCGATTGGCGATGTCGCCCATATCGCGGCCGGCCTGGAGAGTCCGGACCTGCCAATCCGTTTCGAGACCAGCCAGGATCGCGATTACCTGTCCGACAATCCGCAACGGCGATGTCCCGACTTGACCAAGCTAAAGAAGCTGGGCGGATGGGCGCCGGAGGTTAGAGTGAGGGAAGGTCTGGCAAGGACCCTGCGTTCCTACCGCGAGGCCGCGGCTCGAGGATAAGGAAATGATCGTAACCATCGTGGGAACCGGATATGTCGGCCTGGTAACCGGCGCGTGTCTCGCCTCTCGCGGTCACGACGTAAGATGTGTCGATGTTTCCGAAGATCGTATCGGCCTGATCCGCTCCGGTAAGGCGCCTTTCTACGAACCGGGACTCGAAGATATCCTGCAGCGGTGCCAAGCCTCGGGAAACCTGTCCGTCACCACGGATTTAGCTACTGCTATGCGAGGAAGTCAGATTTCTTTGATTGCGGTGGGAACTCCCGGAGACGGCGAGCACCAGGATCTCTCCTACTTGAAAACTGCGGCCGGCCAGATCGGTATGAACCTTAAGAACGCCAGTAACTATCACGTGGTGACGGTCAAGAGCACCGTGGTTCCAGGCACCACCAGAAACATCGTGAACGCACTCGTGGAAGAAAAATCGGGCGTAAAGGCGGGCGAGTTCGGGCTATGCATGAATCCCGAATTTCTGCGCGAAGGATCGGCCGTCGAGGACTTCATGAATCCCGATCGGGTTGTGATCGGAGAACTCGATGCCAAGTCGGGCGCGGTGATGGAGGCGCTCTACGATTCCTTCGATTGCGAAAAGCTTCACGTCAGCCTGGAGGAAGCGGAACTCACCAAGTATGCGTCGAACGCACTGCTGGCCACGCTGATCTCCTTCGCCAACGAGCTTGCGGCGTTGTGCGAAGCCACACCGGGCGCGGACGTCGAAACTGTAATGGACGGGCTTCACCTGGACCACCGGCTGAGCCCGATGGCAGACGGCAAGCGAATCCGGCCGGCGATTCTCACCTACCTGCGAGCCGGCATCGGGTTCGGCGGAAGCTGCCTGCCAAAGGACGTGAACGCACTCCGGACCTACGCCCGCCGCAACCAGGTTCCGGCGCCCCTGCTGGACGCTGTGATGGCCACCAACGCCCGCCGCCCTGAACAGGTCGCAGCGATGGCGGAAGCCGCACTCGGGGGCTTGGCCGGCAAGACGGTCGCGCTGCTGGGTCTGGCGTTCAAAGCGGGAACAGACGACCTCCGCAGCTCTCCGGCCATCGCGGTGCTGCAATCGCTCATCAAGCGAGGCGCGAAGGTTCGCACCTATGATGCGTTCATTACGAGGGCGGCCGCGGCCGCCGCCGGACTTGAGTCTTTCTTCGCTGAAAGTATGGAAGCCGCTCTGGAACAAGCCGACGCCGCCCTGCTGACCACCGTGGATTCGGCCTTTCGCCAAGCCGATTGGAAACGGCTGCTCTCCCGAATGCGCACGCCGGTCCTGATCGACGGGCGAAATGTATTGCGAAACGTTCGTTTGCCCGAAGGCGCGCGCTACTATCCGATTGGCCAGGGTGGACCGTTGCACGAAATGGAGCGTCAATGGGCGGTATAGCCGACGCCAAACAGGCGCTCAAGCAGCGGATTCTCGACCTGGTCCGCGAGTACTACGCGGTAGCGCATCAGCGTCCGGAGTTCGAGCCCGGCCGCACCCGCGTCTCCTATTCCGGCCGTGTTTTCGATGAGCGCGAAATGGTTCTGCTGACGGATTCCGCGCTCGATTTTTGGCTGACCGCGGGCCCATACGCGGATAAATTCGAGCGGCGCATGCGGCAGTTCTTCGATTGCCGCGATTTCCTGCTGGTCAATTCGGGCTCGTCCGCAAATCTGCTCATGGTGACCACGCTGTGCGCGCCCGACCTGATCAACAATCTTCGCGGCGATGGGCCCGGCCCCCTTCAACCCGGCGACGAAGTGATCACCCCCGCAGTGACGTTTCCGACCACCGTCGCGCCGATCGTCCAGAATCGCCTGGTGCCGGTGTTTGTGGATTGCGAGGTTGGCACCTATAACATTAACCCTCATCTCATTGAGGACGCGATTGGACCCCGCACCAAGGCGATTTTCGTCCCGCACACTGTCGGCAACCCGTGCGACATGGAGATCATTCCCGAGATCGCCAAACGAAGAAATCTTTGGCTGCTCGAAGACGGGTGCGACGCGCTTGGCGCCACCTTCAACGGCCAGTTGGCCGGGACGTTTGGTGCGATGTCTTCCCTCAGCTTCTATCCGGCTCACCACATCACCATGGGCGAGGGCGGAGGCGTCGCCGTCAACGCTTTTGGGCTGCAAAAGAGTGCCAAATCGGTTCGCGACTGGGGCCGCGACTGCTGGTGCGATCCCGGAAAATCGGATACCTGCGGCAAGCGTTTCGAGTGGCAATTGGGAGAGCTGCCCTGCGGCTACGATCACAAATACATCTACTCGAACATCGGTTACAACATGAAAGTCACCGATCTGCAGGCCGCCATCGGGCTCGCTCAAGCCGACCGCATTGATGAATTCGTCGAGGCGCGGCGCCGGAACTTCCGTCGTTTGCAGGACGGTCTCAAAGATTGGCAGGAGTACCTGATCCTGCCGAAGATCGATCCGCGTGCCAACCCCTCGCCCTTCGGCTTTCCGATCACCCTCCGGGAAGGTGTAGACCGAGGCCGCCTCGTTCGCCACCTGGAAAACGCGCAGATCGAAACGCGCCTGGTTTTTGGCGGAAACATCGTGAAGCAGCCCGGCTTCCTGAACATCGAAAAACGCGTTCATGGCGACCTCCGGGATTCAGATGTGATCATGCGCGACACCTTCTTCATCGGCGTCTATCCGGGCTTGACGCCGATAATGATCGACTATGTCCTGGAAGCCTTTGCCGCCTATTTCGTGAAGCGTCCGGTGGCGGTTTTATGAAAGTCGTACTTCTCTGCGGCGGTCTTGGCACCCGTATGCGGGAAGAAACGGAATTCCGTCCCAAACCGTTAGTTGAGGTGGGCGGCCGTCCGATTCTGTGGCACATCATGAAGCTCTACGCCCATTACGGATTCCGCGATTTCGTGCTGTGCCTGGGATACAAGGGCAACATGATCAAGGAATACTTCCTCAACTACGAGGCGATGAACAACGATTTCACCATCTGCCTCGGCCGGGAATCGCGCATCGAATACAACGGCGGTCATGAGGAACAAAACTTCCGTATCACGCTGGCCGAAACCGGTCTCGAAACCATGACCGGGGGCCGGCTCAAACGGGCCAGTCGATACATCGACGACGATTGCTTCATGATGACCTACGGCGATGGCGTGAGCGACGTGGATATCCCGCGCCTGCTCGAGTTCCACAAGAGTCACGGAAAGCTTGCCACGGTGACCACGTTCCGGCCGATTTCGCGGTTCGGGATTCTGGATATCGACCCGGCCAACCAGGTTCTCAACTTTATCGAGAAGCCGAAATCGGATGCATGGGCCAGCGCCGGATTCTTCGTTTTCAATCGCCGGGTGTTGGACTATATCGACGGCGACCAGACCACTCTCGAGCGCGAGCCTTTGGAACGCTTGGCCGCCGAGCGCCAGTTGGTTGCGTTCCACCATCCCGGATTCTTCTACGCCATGGACACTTACCGCGAGTTCCAGATTCTCAACGATCTCTGGAAAAACGAGCAAGCTCCGTGGAAGGTGTGGGAGTAGTTCACCGTGCCGCGGCTACCGGAGCAGGATCTGGACCACGTCCTGAGCGGGGCGTGCGAAGCATGGAAGGCGCTAAAACAAACCCGTGTCTTCATCACCGGCGGAACCGGATTCGTCGGAAGCTGGCTGCTGGAGACTCTGCTCTACGCGAACGATCGACTCGATCTGGGTATTTCCGCAACAGTGCTTACGCGGGACCCCGATAGGTTCCAGGCGGCGAATCCCCACCTGGCGAATCACCCAGCGGTAGAGCTTTTGCACGGCGATGTCCGGACCTTCGACTTTCCTTCCGGCGAGTTCCCGTTGGTGATTCATGCCGCCCTGCCCGAGCCATGTCTCGATATCGATATCGCGGGGATGCGTCATATTCTGGAATTCGCGGGAGCGCATGGAACCGGGCGGTTCCTGTTCACCAGCTCCGGCGCCGTTTACGGCAAACAGCCGCCGGATCTACGCCGCATTCCGGAAGATTACTGCGGGACCCCTTCCACCACCGATCCCGGAACCGCCTACGGGCACGCCAAGCGAGCCTCCGAATTCCTGTCCGCCAGCTACGGTCGCCAGCACGGCTTCGCGGCTGTAATTGCCCGGCTATTCGCCTTTACCGGCCCCCGGCTGCCGCTGGACCGGAATTTTGCCGTTGGGAACTTCGTGCGGGACGTTTTGGCCGGCGGCCCGATCCGGATCCAGGGGGATGGTACGCCGTATCGGTCGTACCTGTATGCAGCCGATTTGGCCGTCTGGTTGTGGACCCTGGCGGTTCGCAGCGAGCCTTTTCAGCCGTACAATGTAGGTTCCGGCGAAGATCTGACGATAGCAGAACTGGCGGGCGTGGTAGCGGAGGCGACCGTGCCGGGAACCCCGATCGAAATCGTCCAAAAACCGGTTCCTGGAGCGGCCGCGATGCGTTACGTGCCGTCCGTGGAGCGGGCCGAGCGGGAGTTGGGCTTGCGGCCGGCCATCGCACTCCAAGAGGGTGTTCGGCGAATGTATGACTGGGCCCTGACGGAAATCGAATGAAGTTATCGGATTATATCGTCACGCAATTGGCCGATTGGGGTGTAACCGACATCTTTCTGGTTACAGGCGGCGGGGCCATGCACCTGAACGATTCCATTGGTCGCGAATCGCGCATCCAGTACATCTGCAATCACCATGAGCAGGCGTCGGCAATGGCGGCCGAATGCTACGCGCGCGTGTCCGGGAAAGTCGGAGTAATAAACGTCACCACGGGACCGGGGGGCATCAACGCCCTTAACGGAGTGTTCGGCGCGTGGACCGATTCGGTGCCGCTGCTGGTGGTCTCGGGACAAGTCAAACGCGAAACCTGCATGGGATGCCAGGATGTACCCGGCCTTCGACAGCTCGGTGATCAGGAAGTCGATATCATCCGGATGGCTAAAGGGATCACGAAATACGCCGTGTTGGTGGACGATCCCTCCCAGATCCGGTATCACCTCGAAAAGGCGTATCATTTGACTCGATCTGGCCGCCCCGGTCCCTGCTGGCTCGATGTCCCGACCGACGTCCAGTCCGCCAACATCGAACCGGCTTCCCTAAAGGGCTACGATCCCGCCGAAGACGCCTTGAACTGGGACATGCCCCAGATTCGCCGCCTGTGCGCCGAAACTCTGGACCGCCTTCAGAAAGCCGTCCGCCCGGTCGTCATGGCCGGGACCGGCATCCGCGCTGCTGGCGCTCTTGACGTATTCGAGCGGGTGATCCGCAAGCTGCACATCCCGGTGACGACCGCCTGGACCCACGACCTGATCGCCTCCGATGACGAATTATTCTGCGGCCGGCCGGGGACCATCGGGGAGCGCGCGGGAAACTTCACGGTACAGAACGCGGATGTATTGCTGGTGCTGGGCTCGCGGCTGAACATCCGGCAGGTGAGCTACAACTGGCAATCGTTTGCGCGCGACGCCTTCAAGATTCAAGTCGACGTGGACGCGGCCGAGCTGAAGAAACCGACCGTTCGGCCGGATCTACCTGTGCACTGCGATTTGCAGGTGTTTCTGTCCGAGCTGGAGCACCAAGTGGATCAACGCTGGGAACTTCGCGTGGAACACGCCCAGTGGCTGGAGTGGGCGAAAAGCCGCATTTCCCGTTACCCAGTGGTCCATGAGAAGCAGCGCGCGTCGAAAACGCCCATCAATCCGTATCACTTCATGGAACTGCTCTTCGAGGGACTGCGCGCCGATGACGTGATCGTGTCTGGCGACGCGGCCGCATGCATCACCCCGTATCAGACGGCAAAACTGAAAAAAGGGCAGCGCCTCATCTCAAATTCCGGATCAGCGTCCATGGGTTACGATCTGCCTGCGGCGGTTGGCGCGGCCATCGCACGCGGCGGGAAGCGCGTGATCTGCCTGGCTGGCGACGGCAGCGTTCACCTGAACATTCAGGAGCTTCAGACGGTGGTGCATCATAAACTGCCGGTGAAGCTGATCGTGCTGAACAATGGCGGCTATCTCTCCATGCGCCAGACCCAGTCGAATTTCTTCGGACGCCTGATCGGCGCGGGACCCAGCTCGGGCGTTTCGTTCCCCGATTACACACGCTTGGCGAACGCCTATGGAATCCCCGCGGTTCGCATCGATCACGTCGATTGTTTGCAGCAGCTTTGGACTCTGCTGGACGCCCCCGGACCATCGCTGTGCGAGATTATGCTGGACGCAGCGCAGGAATTCGAGCCGCGGCTCAAATCGCGGCAGCTTCCCGACGGCTCCATCGTCTCTCCTGCCCTGGAGGACATGTACCCGTTTCTGGAGCCCGACGAGCTGGATGCCAATCTTTTCGTCAAGAGGAGCCGCTGAATCGACAATGGCCCTCAAGAACGTCATTTTCGATCTGGATGGAACCCTGGTGGATTCGCTCCCGGGTATCGAGCATTCCGTGGATTGCGCGCTCCTCCAGAGAAGCTATTCGGCCCGGACCTGCGAGCTGCGTCCGCTGATCGGCCCGCCCATCCGCAACATTCTGCGAACCGTAAGCGGCGAAACGGATCCTGTGGCGTTGGATGCGCTGGAAGCAGCTTTCCGGGTAAGTTACGATTCGGAGGGCTGGACCAAGACCGTGCTGCAACCCGGAGCCAAGGAAACGCTGGGCTGGATCGCCCGGGCTGGCGCTCGCAACTACGTTGTCACCAATAAACCGCGGCATCCCGCGGCCTGCATCACTGAGAAACTCGGGCTTCCGAGCCTGGTTTCGGAAATGGTTTCTCCCGACAGCGCCAGTCCGCCCTACCGTTCCAAGGCCGAGATGATCCAGCGCTTGATGCAAGGCGAGGACGTCCACGCCGGGAATTCCCTGGTGGTGGGCGACACGCGGGAAGATCTGGAAGCAGCCCGCGAGGTCGGCATGACTGCGGTGCTCGTGACCACCGGTTACGGCCGTTTCGCCGATTCTGCCGACGGCGAGCCGTGCCGCAAAATTCGGGCCCTGGGCGAGCTGAAGTCGGTCATCGCCGACACCGGAGGATTCGTATGATCGATCGTGATATCTTCGAGGACCTGTTCGTCCTCGAAATCGCCAACAACCATTGGGGCCGTCCCGAGCGCGGTCTCAAGATCATCAACACCTTCGCGCAGGTAGTGCGGTTTAACAACGTGCGGGCCGCCATGAAGCTGCAGTTCCGCCACGTGAACACCTTTATCCATAAGGATTTCCGCGATCGCACCGACATCCGCTACATCAAGAAAACCGTGGACACGCGCATGACCGATGACGACTTCGCGTCGCTGGTCAAGACCATCCGCCAGTTGGCCTGCATCCCCATGGCGACGCCCTTCGATGAGCGCTCGGTCGACTTCTGCTGCGAGCTGGGCATCCCCATTCTCAAGATCGCCAGTTCCGATCTGAACGACTGGATGCTGATCGAAAAGATCGCGAAAACTAAGAAGCCCGTGATCGTTTCCACGGGCGGGTCGTCGCTTAAAGATCTGGACGACCTGGTGACGTTTTTCACCAACCGCAACATCCCGCTGGCGATTAATCACTGCGTATCGCTCTACCCTTGCGAGGACCGCGACCTCGAGATGAACCAGATCGATTTTCTGCGGACGCGTTACCCGCATCACACCATTGGTTTTTCGACCCATGAGTATCAGGACTGGACCTCGTCCATGCTGATCTCCTATGCCAAGGGCGCGCGGACGTTCGAGCGGCACATCGACATCGACGACGACGGCAAGGCCGTTTCGCCGTACTGCTCGCTGCCCGATCAGGTGGATACCTGGTTCAAGGCGTTCCACAAGGCCAAGGAGATGTGCGGACCGGCCGGAACACAGAAGCGCATCGCGCCGCGCAGCGAAATTGAGTACCTGGATTCCCTGGTGCGCGGGGTCTACGCCAAAACGGACCTGCCGGAGGGGCACATCTTGTCGGACGATGATGTCTACCTGGCGATTCCTTTGCAGCAAGGACAAATTTCCTGCCGCGAGTTGATGCGCGGTGAGGTCCTGACGCGTCCGCTGCGCGCGGATGAAGCGATCATGATCGATTCGATCGACAGTCCTTATGCGAGCGTGCCCTCGCTAAAGCAATCGATCTACCGGCGCGGGTTGCCCGCCACGACCAACGGTCCCAAGCCGTCCTCCTGAGGTTCGCCATGAAGTCTATCAGCATCGTGAGCGGTTGCTACAACGAAGAGGAGAATGTTCAAGAACTGTACGAACGGGTCCGCCGGGCCGTCATAGCAGCCGGGCGTTACCGCTACGAGCATATCTTCATCGACAACAACTCCGAGGACCGTACGGTGGAGGTACTGAAAGAGATCGCCCGTCGGGACCACAACGTGAAGGTGATCGTGAACGCCCGCAATTTCGGTCACATTCGCTCGCCTTATCATGCATTGATGCAGGCCCAGGGTGACGCAGTCGTCGGGATGGCCTCTGACCTCCAGGACCCTCCGGAGATGATCACCGAGATGATCGCCAAATGGCAGGAGGGCTACCCCATGGTCTTGTGTATCAAGAAGAGCAGCGAGGAGAATTCGCTGATGTTCTGGGTTCGCAAAAAGTATTACGGTCTAGTGCAGCGCCTCTCTCAGATTCAGACGTTCCAGAACTTCACGGGATTCGGGCTGTATGATCGCAAGGTGATGGAAGCCGTTCGCTCGTTTGGCGACCCCTACCCTTATTTCCGTGGCATGATTGCCGAGGTGGGCCTGCCGCACTTCGAGCTGTACTATGATCAACCGGCGCGCAAGGGCGGAATCACTAAGAACAATTTTTATTCACTATACGACCTGGCGATGTTGGGGATCACGAATCTTTCCAAGGTCCCACTGCGATTGGTGACTGCGCTGGGCTTCGTATCTTCGATCCTGTCGTTGCTGGCCGGCTTGGCGTACTTCGTATACAAACTGCTGTTCTGGAATAATTTCAGCGTGGGCATTCCGCCGTTGATTATAGGGCTGTTCTTCTTGGGATCAGTGCAGTTGGTGTCGATGGGGATTCTGGGGGAGTATCTCGGAGCAATCCACACACAGGTGCAGAAGCGGCCGCACGTGATCGAAAAGGAGCGGGTAAATTTTGAATACCAGCCGGCGGAGCCACTGCAAGAAATGCAAGCGGAGAGTCGATGACTACGAGTGACTCAGGGGTCCGATTGCAGCGTAATTGCCCCATTTGCGGCGAATCGCACGGGCGGCGCTTGGTCCACCAATCCTTTGAGCCATTGAGCGGCGTCACGTTCGTGGAGAGCTACTACGTGGTGGTCTGCGTACACTGCGGATTCGGATTCGCAGACGGCATTCCCACACAGGACGTTTTCGACGCCTACTATCGGGATCTGTCCAAATACGAACATCAACACAGCGGCGGCAAGGAGTCCGTCTCGGACGCGCACCGTCTCCGCGAAACTGCGGCGACTATCACTCAGGTGATCCCATCACCAGCTGCGAGGGTCCTGGAAATCGGATGTGCAACGGGAAAGTTGCTCTCACTCATCCGCGAGGCCGGCTTTCAAGAAATTCGAGGACTGGATCCGTCGCCCGGTTGCGCGCAAGCTGCTTGGGAGCTATATAGTGTGCCCGTCCTGACCAGCAGTCTGTTCAGTATTCCGTCGCCGGAAAAGCCCTATGACTTCATTATCCTGATCGCCGTCCTGGAACACGTTGAAGATCTTCGGAAGGCCCTAGATTGCGTTCGGGGCGTGCTTGCGCCGAACGGGCGCGTGTTCGCCGAGGTGCCTGATGGCAGCCGGTTGGCCGGACGCCCGGATGCACCGTACCAGGAGTTCAGCAACGAGCACATCAATTTCTTCTCTACGGTCTCTCTCTCCAATCTTTTCAAAGCCAACGGATTTGGGGTTGTGTCAACGGGCGAAGGCGTTCGGGAACAATGCGAGAACACGATCTGCAACGTCGCGTTCGGCGTATACCAAAAAACCGAGGCGCCGCAAGAACTGGAACCGGATAACGTCACGGAACCCGGCCTCCGCCGCTATATTGAAGAGTCGGCGGCAACTGATCGACGGGTCTGCCAAGCGATACAGGATGGCGCACGTGATCGGGATTTACTCGTATGGGGTACCGGCGCGCATACGCGCCGGCTTCTAGCCAAGGGTGCTTTCGAAGGCATTCGAATTGCGGCTTTCATCGACTCTAATCCGCAATACCAAGGTCGAGAACTGCAGGGCGTCCCCGTTGTAAGCCCTCGCTCTTTGGCGGGACGCACAGAACCCATCCTGATTTCCACGAGGGGCTTCCAGCGTGAGATTCGCGATCAGATTCGCGGACAGCTTAGACTTACGAACGAAGTGATCATGCTATATGAAGGTTAGTTATCTGCATAGCCGTGTCCCCGACTCTACTTAGTCATGCGTCGTTCTCTGACCGGACTAGGCAATCCATGCTCAGATGCAGAACAGGCCGCACGTGATTGAGAAAGACCGGGTGAACGGTACGTCGGCAGCGTCCACAGCGAGGTGTGTCGGCGCGTTACGAATCTGTGCGCGATGATGCTAGATCCAGAGCATCCTGAAGTTGATGGAGTAGCGAGCGGTGGCTTGCCGCATCTCGAACCGCGACTGAAGGCTCTGCGGATAAGGGGAGCGGATCTTACAGCCGTCGCTATAATCGGACTCCTCGCGATTATTGCAACCTCTATCGGTTTTGTTCCGGTGGTCATATACAGCCATGACGTTTTCATCCCGCTAGATGGGGCTTGGCGTGTGCTCAACGGGCAACGACCTCACACCGACTTTGCCACGTCTCTAGGGCCGGTGTTCTATCTGGTCGAGGCGGGCGGACTGGCTCTCGCTGGCAGAACCGCCAAAGGCCTTGCGTACGCAAGTACGATTACAAGCACGCTAGTAGCAGTCTGGGCATACGTCGTTTCCCGGCGGCGGCTGACGTCTGGAGCGTCAGTCGCTTTCGCGGTTCTCATCTTTGTGTTAACTTTTGCGCCTGTCGCGCTCGGAGATCCGGATCCCACTTGGCACACGTACGCGATGGAATACACCAGGTGGGGAGTTAGCCTGATGTGTATTCTCCTTGTCGAATCGGTTGTCTCAGAATCGAGCAGTCATGCCGGCGGACTTTCCACAGGGATTATCTGTGCACTTCTGCTTTTCCTAAAGGTGAATCTCTTCGTAATCGCCGCGGGACTGGTGGGAATGTCGCTGTTGTTGAACTGGGACGTTCGGCGCTTCCGCGGCATGGCGGTTGGTTTTTTCCTTGTCGCAGCCGCGATAGCCACATACCTGCGTTTTAACCTCGCGGCTATGTGGCGCGACTTTCGGATGGCCGCTGAAGGGAGGGGCACGAGCGTTTCCGTCTCTCGCCTAATTTCGCTAATGGAACTCAATTGGTTCACGCTCGTGATAACGATGCTGCTTGCAGTCTTCATCGCCTCTGACAAAAAAGCGGAAGATCTCAAAAGCAGATATCGGTATCCGATTCTATGCCTCGCGGTGTTTGGCGCAAGCGCGCTGCTTCTGATCACGAATTTCCAGCCGTCTGCCATGCCTCTGGGAGTGGTATTTGCGCTTATTTGTTGCTCACGCCTTTACACGCTCTGGAAACACGGGCGTCACTTGAAATCAATGGCGTCGATGTGGCTGGTATTCTGCGCGTCAGGATTCATCATGTATTCGATGGGCATAGACACGATGTCTATCGTGCACGCAGGTGTCCTCAGACACTTTTCGGGGCGTTTTCTGCTAACGCCCTTCGATGCAGATGCGCTTTCTCCATTTGTGACGTTTGGGCCGAAAGATCCTCCCGAGCGACCCGTCGACGGGCAATGGCTCGTTCAATACGTAAATGACGGCTTAGCACTACTGCGCGAGAACACGTCACCCTGGGACAGCGTCGTCAGCCTTGACTATGCCAACCCATTCTCATTTGCGTTGAAGCGTCCTCCAAACGAAGGGGGTGCCGTATGGCTTGCCTTCGGTGACCCGACGTTTCGGTATAACCCCGAGCCATCAATGATTCTGGGCAGGGCCGCTGTGGTGATGATTCCCAAATGGCCAACGGCCATCCGGTCGGATTTCGAGGGTGGTCTGCGAGTTTACGGTACCTACGTTAAAGAACACTTTAATAAGGCCGCTGAATCAAAGCTGTGGATTCTTGAGAAGCGCAACGAAGTCCCTTGAACATCTGGGTCCGCGTGCGCTGAAAAAACTAGCGCAGCCTAATATCCCGTCGGTAGAAGTTCCGAAGCCCTCAGACTGCTAACCTGAAAAACACAAGGTTCATGGATTTTCCCGCCACGATCGCCCCACTCGAATCCGCCATCGGCGACCCCCACCAGGGCCTCCCGGAAGAGGTCTTTCTCTTCGCCAGCCGCATCACCCCGCTCATCAACGTCGATCTGCTGATTCAGGATGACGCCGGCCGCACGCTGCTCACCTGGCGCGGCGATGAATTCTTCGGACAGGGTTGGCACATCCCCGGCGGGATCATCCGCTACAAGGAAACCGCCGCCGATCGAATCCGGGCCTGCGCCCTCCAGGAGCTGGGAGCCGACGTGTCCTTCGACCCCGCGCCGTTGCTGGTTCTCGAGACCATTCGGCCGCATCGCAGCCGCGGCCACTTTATCTCGCTGCTCTACCGGTGCCGGCTTCAAACTCCGCTGAATGAAACTCTTCGGGCGGACCATTCTCATCCACCAGCGCCCGGCGCCTGGCGCTGGCATCAGGGCTCGCCACCGGATCTCCTCGAGGTCCACGCCCCGTACGCGCAGTTTTTCCGATGCTGACAGAGAATCAGACCGCGCCGCGTCCGCAACGCCGGACCATCTCCAGGCCGAAGGCGATCTCCCTGGGCATCGCCTTTCTGCTGGCGGCCGTGCTGCTCTAT
>JAOAPR010000137.1 GCA_025463005.1 Bryobacterales bacterium
CCCAGCCAGATTCCGGAGAGGTCGGGCTTACCGTCGGCCGTCTTCGGAACGGGTGCGGTGAGATTGGGCTTGCCGTCAGGCGTGCGCGGGATTCCCTTGGTGGGTTGATCGAACCACTGCGCCGGAAGCGGGGCCGATAGGGCGAACAGCGTCAGCAGGGCTGCAGCAGGTAAGTGAGTTCGCATATCTATACGTGATTCTCGCACTAGGGGCGCCCGGCCGGACCCACCAGATGTTGCGTGTCTCGCTGGTTCTCCTGGCAAATGTACTCGAGCAGCTCATCGCCCGGCATCAGGCGGTGCTTGGCGTTGATCGTGAACGGCTTGGTGTACGCACCTGGATCGGTGATGACGACTTCCTCGGCAAGCGAGCCGAGATCGGGACGCGCATAACGCTCGACGGTATGAAGCTGCTCAGTGTGCGGATGCCCGACGAAATCGAACCAAAACTTGTCATTGAATCCAACCGTATCGATCACCAGTGTGTCTTTGTCCCATCGGCCGGTGGAGTGGCCGTACCAGGTAGGATTCGGATCGGTGGGATGCGCGCGGCCATCCATGTAGACTTGGCGGAAGCTGTGGATGTTCCCCTCAAACAACATATAGATGTAGGGCGGCGACTCGACAAATTTCCACGGGTATGGCGCGTGGCGCGGAACGCCGGTGGGCAGGCAGTTCGCCTCGGGATCGTCCTTCGAGAGCTGCTTCTTCATCTTTTCCTGGGACCATGCGTTCAGAGGAATGGTCTCGCCCGGCCTCAACCCGAGCGCAATGTCTTCGATCAGAAAGATGTCAGCGGGCCGCCAAAGCCCGGAAATATCGATTCTGCCATCGGCGTGCCGTGGGGCCGGGCCGGAAGGAGCCGCGGGCTTCGCGGGCGCGGCGGCCTTGGCAGCAGCGGCTGAATTCTGCGCGGCGGCTGAAGATGCGAGCAATACCAGCACTCCGGACACGGCTGCGATCTGATAGACGAAGCGCTGAAGCATGTTTGGACTCCCAGGAATAAATTCTTCCACAAAACGGGCTGCCGGTGGGACATCCCGGAAGAGGTTCGAACCATCGCGGTTGCTGTTATACTTTCGGAAGGAAGCCGAGCGGGAGTAATTCAGTGGTAGAATGTTCTACCCACCCTCTTTGTTTTCTGTTATTTAGACCATGTGCTGTCTCCCATGCTGTCCGCAAAGATGCGGCTCGCAGGAGAGACATTGTGTCGCGAGTCAACATCGTCAAACGCATCAAAATTGGCGGCCGCTGGAAGATGTTTTCCATCCCTCGTAATGCCAAAGGCAACTACGACTGGAACGCCATCGCCGACGGCCGATACTATGTCGAGTGGTACGTTGGCGGCACTCGCCGTCGAGTGAGCGCTGGCGTCACCGCCGCTCAGGCACTGGAGGTACAGCGGCGCAAGCACCATGAACTGGAAGGCCGCAAACTGGGTATCCCCGGGTTTGAAACAGCCGGCGAAACGGTCAAGAAGCCTGCGTTGCAGATCGCCATCACTAAATACCTGGAGCAGATCGAAGCGCTGAAAAAGCCCAACACTCATCGCAAATATGAAGCCGTGCTCAACCGCTTCGGGGAGTTCTTCCGCGACTGCGTCTCGATCGACGCGATCTCCGGTGACGACCTGACGCGCTTCGTCGTGACGCTCAAGAAAGATCATCGCTTGGGATCCAACACGATCCTGCACAACGCGGTCATCGTCGCGCAATTTCTCAAGCGTCATGGGAGGAGCGGGATCACGCGAGAGCTGTCGCTACCCGAGCGCATCACGCCCCTTGTGAAGATATACCGCCACGAGGAGCTTGCCCGCTTCTTTGCAGCCTGCTCCGATGCGGAACGCGCCTTGTTCGCCACGTTTCTGCTGACCGGTTTCCGCGAGCAGGAAGTGATGTTCCTGCGCTGGAGCGACGTGAACTTCGAATTGCGCACTGTTCGGGTGACCTCGAAACCGGAACTGGGATTCTACCCGAAGCGATGGGAAGATCGTGAGATTCCGGCGCCGGTGGAACTCATCGAAGAACTTCGGAAGCATACGCATCGCCCGAACTGCCAATTTGTGTTCCCATCCCCCATGGGAAACCGCGAACAGCACATGCTCGATCACTGCAAATCTATCGCGAAGCGCGCAAAACTCGATCCGACAAAATTTGATCTGAAGACGTTTCGTTCCACCTATGCCACGGGAATGCTGCGCAGGGGGTTCGATGTACGGACCGTGCAGCACTGGATGGGCCACAAGTCGCTGGAGACCACGATGCGCTACCTGGCGCCGGCCACCGATGTTCACGATGAGTTGGACCTGGTGACTATTCCGTCCGTCGGGAAGGCCGCCCCGGCGCCGCGAAAGTCGGCCGTACGCGAAACCCGTTCTCTTCGGAAGGGAGGACGATCGCATGCGCGCGCCGAACGGCCGGTACCCGCCGGCGCGCTACAACCAGGTACCTGAGCGTACCGAGCCTTTGCGCATGAGCCAGTGCTGGATGCGCCGGTCCGAGTGGCCGTAGAAAGTTGCTCCTGAGACAATTGACAGGAGGGACGCGCAACCATGCAGATTACGATAGAGCTGCCGGAGGACATCGCCGCAAAGCTTGAGTCGAAGTGGAAGGATCTGCCCCGTGCAGCGCTCGAAAGTTTAGCAGTCGAGGCATATCGGTCGCGTGCCCTCACGGCTGCACAGCTTCGGCGGCTCCTTGTTTTCGAGACGCGGATGCAGGTCGACGCCCTTCTAAAGGCGCACGAAATCTTCGACTACTCGGCTGCGGATTTCGAACAGGACCGCGAGACTCTTCGGGAGCTCCGAACGAGAGAGGCTCGGCCCTGAGCTCGGCCTCTCGATGGTCATCGGCGCGGACATAGAATCGCCGGGTCGAGGGAGCAGAATCACGCCAGGCGCCAGTCGGCCAATTTGGCGAGCGCCTCACCGGCGCCACGATCCGGATCGATGGTGAGTTCGAGAATCGAGACTCCCTTGAGATCGATCGCGTAATCCTCCGACTCGGCGGTGGAACCACCCGGACTGAAGTTCCACTGCTGCCGTACGACCTCTTTTAAAGGCTCGTCAGGGCGGCCGGACCATCGGACAGTGAATTCCTGAGTTCGCGCGACGTCGGACTCATTAAACTGGAGGCGCATGCGACAGATCGACCGCGGCTGATCGAAGATCACCCGGATCCGTTGTATGCCCGGCGAAGCAGCGCGCCAGCCGGGTCCTGCTCCGAAATTGAAAACAGTTTCAATAGGGTAGCCGTCGGCTTCCGAAGTGACCTCAACTTGGGCAAGGTCCTGGAGCTTTAGCCACTCATGACCATCTGCTGCGTCAATGGGAAGCAGAGTTGAACCGAGAACGCGTTTCCGCATGATTTCATTGTCGCGCCCCGTCAACCCTGAACCTATCGAACAGTATTTCGTTCGAGTGTTATGATCTGGGCGCAAGGAGTGGGATTGTGCCATCACAGGTCCTGACTGAAGATGCAAGAATGCTGCGATTCCTCACGCCAACCGAGGCCTGGAAGGGACGTGTTGCCAGCAGGGTTAGTTTGCCGGGCGAATGGCCAGTAATGTTGGTCGAGATCTTTCATACGGAAGACGGTCAGATTTCGATGACCTGCGCGATCGGAGTACCCCAAGAGCAGTCTCAAAGCGTTCCTGGCTCAAGGCGCGTACCTATACGAATTCCAAGAGCTTCCAGCCGCAATCGTTGGGATCCTTGATGCGCATTTCGCGCAAGTCGGACAGGACCTCGCGACCAAGATTGAGGCAATTGCGCCCACGTTCAAGCCCAAACTCCTCCTGGTTAAGAGGTGACCCTCGCCGCTCACTTTGTTCGATTGCAAACGAGCGCCTTCGCTCCTCGACCAGCAAGCGCCTCAAAATTCGTAACTGCCAATCGGGTTAGGTTACGGTGCCCGGCTGCGGCGACGATTGCTTTAGCGAGGGGTGCTCGGAGTTCGATTCGACAGCTGCGGCGCGCGCAATCAAATCCTCTTCGGTAATGCCACGCGATAAATCCCTTAGAGAAAGAATCCTTAGATAAGGATAGTGCATCTCATTAGCAGCACGGGTCAGGGGCGACGAGCTCCGATCCGTCCGGGTTTCGACCCAGGGAAAGGAGATCGCAGATGCTTAGCAAATTACTAGTCACGG
>JAOAPR010000328.1 GCA_025463005.1 Bryobacterales bacterium
AATGCAAGCAAGTCGGTAGCGAGGCCTGCCACCGGCGCGGCTAACAGGAGCAAACATAACAGCATATGGCATAGAGAAAAGAGGGCTAATTCAACCTGCCTTGCGGAATATTACGATGTTACTTCCAATCTCAACGCCGTCCGGAATTGGGTGATCAAAAATAACGTGACCGGCCGCACTTCCAAAAAGCGCTAAGATCTCTTTCGTCGTCAAGTCGATTGCGTTCGATGTAGAATCGCCGCCAAAGAGCGCCCTGAAGTGGGATTGTGCAACGTCCTTGGAGCGGCGATCACATGCCTCAGAGACAGCCAATATCGAATTGGAAGCAGAGACCCGCAGAAGCTCTGAAATCGCTTTAGACTGGTCGGTGCTGTAAGAAACAACATTAGAGAGGATGGCAATATCGAATGTGCCGGTCTCGTAAGGCATGTCATGCATGTCGCCGACATCAACGAATGGCGAATAAGAAATCAGATCAAGGCCGTGAACGTTATCAGGGCCGAATCCCCAACCGACCAAGGCAAGAAGTTCATCCTCGATCCTGGGACCAACGATCAGGACTTTCAGCGACTGGAGGCGTTGTGCGACATCATCGATTGATAGGAGGACGCGGAGGATTTGATCTCCGCGACTGAATCCCGCAAGATGTTTAAGTCCGTCAAGGTTCCATTCGACTGTGTTGGGGATTGAATGCTCGATCTTACCCTTGAATACATTGATCTCGCTATTCGCCGCCAAAAAGCGCGCCAAACGTTCCTCTACGACCACTCTTCTGATTGAAGAGTCGCGTAGCAGCTGCGAAGAGTTAGCAAGGATCATTTCTTTGATTAGAGATTTAGCTGCCTCCGGCAGCACGACCGTCTTGCTCAGACCAGTTTGACGCCATTCTTGTTTCGAAATAGCCTGACCCTCCTGTTTCGGAGTAGCCCGATCCTCCTGCTTCGAAGTAATTGGATCGGATTTTTGAAAAACTTTCCTAAGCGACTGGAACATTGTCTTACCTCGCTGGATCGAACGGTGGCTTGGGCCAGGTCCAAAATTCTAAATTGTGACGGTCTAGCTTCCGTGTTGCGCAATCATTCAGCCAGAGCTCTCGAAAAGGCATTTGTGAAGCGTCTGCCTCCAGGGGCATTCATTCGACTATAACACGTGGCTCCTTCGAATCGCGATTTCATGCGGCCGGTCAAGACTGGTCTCCAAGAAGGCGTTGCGCGCGCAACAAGCAGGCAGGCACGTCCTTCTCCAAAGAATCCATAATGTCTTCTGTGGCAGGATCGACAGCTATTTCATGGAGGTCATTTTTGACCCAGTTCTCAAAATCATCCGGCATCGGAGTGAAGGTGGTGAATATCTGGTTCACGCAAATCAGGAAGAAACACAACTCCGCTTCTTCTATTTGCTGTTGCGTTTGGGGCTGAGAATTGGGATCGTTGGCGGCCAAGGAGATTAAGTCAAAATAGTTCTGCTTGCTTGTCGCCCTTTCAGCAAAAGTCAGCTGCGAATAGTAAGCACTTGATTCCAGTATGATCCGCTTTCCGGTCATGGCGGCCTCCACTCCGATCGTCGATGTCATCGGAAGCACGAGGGACGACCTGTCAATGAGCTGGTAGGAATTTACAAGATCCGTGGCCGAAAAAAAATGAACACGCGGGTGCTGCCCGATCGTTTGGGCGATAGCGGCCAAATCTCTTTGTACGTTCTCGAATCGCTCCGCCGGATGTTGCCGAACCGCAATGGAGGCGTTAGTGTTTTGCAAGACGTGCTTGACCGTCTCAATCGTCCATTCGAACGAATTATCGAATAATCGGTGCTTGCCGAGGGCGGCAGAATCGTAGTCGACGTTCAAGGGCATAACGATGTCGAATTTCCTTGATTGCTGGTCATCGCGATAGCTCAAAAGCTGTGAGCGGTTCTTGTCCGTCCCGAGGACTCGCAGTTTTCGTTCATCGCGGGCAAACTGGATGCATCGACGGCGAAGGTCATCATTAGAAAAGAATAAGCGTCGTTCGAAGACCTTTGGGATATCGGATTGATATCCTGCAACATCGTCCGAACCCACAATGACGCTTCCCAAGGCGGCGTCATAGGTTGCAACGCGAATACCACGAACGCTTCCCTCCCATGCAAAAATGCAGCTGTTTCCAAAAATACCATGGGGGACGACCCAGTGGTCGGCTTTTGTTGCATCGAACGCGGTCCGTACTTTTCTCAACGTTCGAGAAAAAGTACCTCGGTATTCCTCAGTCAATTGATTCAGGGCTGCCGACGGTTCGGTACTTTGCTTTCGCCAGATTGCATTGAGGAGAGCCAATCTCTCCAATTGCGGGTGATCGATTTGATCAGAAATCTGTGCGTCGCCTTGCTCGCTCAGCCTGATGATTTGAAACCGGCGCGCCAGCAAATCGATAACTGGTTTGATCACTCCGCATTGAAATTCAAATTCCGCTTTGTCGCCGAAAAGCAGGTCGTCGACGACAAACGATACGTCCCAACCCCGCTTGAGATACAAAAGGCCGAGTACGGCATTGAACCAGGGGACCTGAGTAAAGAGATACGGTCCAATCGTAATTGCGACACGTTTTTGCTCCTGCATAGGGCGCGATGCATGGAGCCCGTTCCAAGGAACACGTGAAAGGAATTGAGCAAATAACTCCGCTGACGTCGAGAAATCCATGTCTGTGGGTACTCTGTGAAAGATGTGGGCATCAGGTCATCGGGAAAGCAGCCGATAATACACTGCCGCATGAAAATCTGTTGGAGGCGGCAGACGCATGCTTTATCGGCATAAGAGTCCGCCGGTTGCTATGACGTCAGCGATCCGAGGCCGTCGGCGACCTTAGAAGCGAGCACCATCGGACCTATCTTCTTTCTTTGCTCCGAACAGGATCCTGGCTGGGCCAGCGCCGCATGTGGCTGGCAAACGAAGCCATCAAGGACTTGACAGCTGATCTCGACTGAAACCAATGGTGCCGCCATGCCCCTTCAGTTCGCCAGCAATGATGTGACGCTTTTTGTGATTCCAAACCGATTGTAAGAGAACGATGCAATTCTATTACAAAACAATGTAGCGTACAAAAGTTTCCTTTCTGGGTTGACCGGGTTCAACAAAAGGGGCAATTCGACCCGGTCAGCTAATACTCCAAAATGTCGATGATGTCGCCGGATGAAATGCATTCCGTCTTCCAACAAAACTATCATCGCCAATCCTCACGGTGAGTTGTCGCGCAAGTGGACCGTGACGCCGATACCAGGCGAGAATTGGTGTATCCTACTGATGGCGGCTTTCGATTTTAAAATGGTCGGCCGTCATAGGATCGGTTTGGCGCAAAACCAGTTCGGCTCTCGTTTTCTGGACTGACGGCGTCCAACCACGATACCGAAACAGCGTGTTCCAAGTTTGATCCGAATACTGCAAGTTCAATTTGCGACGGCCCAGCTCGACGAGCAAGAAGATAGCTGGCAGCACGTCCGGCACGTCGATCTCCACGGCCTGTGCACCAATATGACCTGCGATCCGGTCTGTTTCGGCTGCCGTAAAAACATATCGCTGGTTCTGATGAAGCGCATATCGATCCACCGCTCCGGCGAACCGCGGTAATCGCTGCCCGATCATTAAAACAACAAGCGCGAGGACGGGAAGCGTTCGCCGCGGGACATCGGCAAGTAGGACACACGCGCCGCAGAGCACGGCGGGATAGAAGTATCCGATTAGTTGAAAAGCGAGAGCAGTCGCCCCGGTGATCGACAGCACTAGCAGCATGACAGCCGGTCCACCGAGCAACCCCATAGCAACGACGCTGCGAACAGAAATGGCGATGCCAAGCAGTAACGCCCAGATCGTCAATGCCAGGCCAAAATGTACAACAAGCCAGGAGGAAGAAATGCCACTGACCGCGACTCCCTGGTTCTCAAGATCAAGCAGCCTTGGCCAAACATACATCCAGGACAGCGAATAATCGGGATATCCTGCTACTGCAAGCGGTCGGGCCGACAGGCCGGCCGCAATAATGGGCGACGCAGTGACCACCCCGCAAAGCAAAATCGCGTTCGAAAGCTGGATACGATGGTCTCTCGATATTGCGATGGCAGCGATTGAGGTACCCAGAATCGGGATCATAAGGAAGGCCGATCCCACACCGGAGTGCATGGTGCCCATCGCCGCCGCTATGGATGCCAACGCAACTACGCTCCCGACGGTTACCCTGGGCATCACCTTCGAGGCCAGTCCCGCGACGAGGAGCGCAGCTGGATAAGCAATTATTTTGGCAAAATAACCGCTGTGCGCGTAATCATACCAATGCGATCCAAAGAGCCCGAGCGTCAAAAGGGCGAAGACGGGCGGTGTCCGCGCAAACATCGCAGCGACGCCAAGCGATCCCGCGGAGAGGATCGCTGCGCAAGCGAGATCGTAGGAGAATATGGCCGACGTCCGGTGCAATTGGGCAATGATTTCCAGCAATCCGAAAGATCCGAAACGGGGATCAAACGCAAAAAGAAGTGCGGGCCAGCTTTCGTAGGGTCTTTCGGGCGAGTCGGTCGGCAAATGCTTTGTGGTGTAAGCGCCAAGCCAATCCGCCAGATGCGCGTAGCCGCCGTGATCAGAGCCATCGTAATAAAAAATTGCTGATCCGTGTGCATGAAGCGTCGCAGCATCGTTGATCAGCACAGCAAATGCGGCCATCAGCGCTGCGAAAATCCCGGAATAGATAGAAGGAGCATTCGGCAACAAACCGGAGAAAGGCCCGCGAAAGCGCAAAAGGGTTAGGGCAACACAGGAAGCCGCTGACATCAACGCAGCGTGTGAGTACTCAATCCCCAGGATGCTATAAAGAGTATTGGCGCCGAATGGGACGACCATAATTCCGATCAAAGGCGCGGCAAAGATTTGCAGCCTTTCGGTCCCGGAAACGTTGATCAAAAATCCCAGCCCGC
>JAOAPR010000146.1 GCA_025463005.1 Bryobacterales bacterium
TTACCGACCGCATTCCGGCCCTTAGTTCGGGGGCCATGTTGACGGGTTGTCGCCATCTCGTTGATTGGAGCATCCGAGCCGACTGCTCCGGACGGTTGACGCGCTACTCGTACGAAGCTCGGGGCAGGGTGACACGATCCCGAAGTCCCGTTCGGGGAAGTGTCGAGGCGGCTCGTTTATCTGCTGTCTGGTCCCGGGCCGACAACAGTGACGTCACGGAACGGTCACGTCACTTAAGAATGAGAACACCTTGTAAAGAATAAGAAAACACCTTTCCGGCGTCGCCCTTACCCGCTCCATTTCCGCGGCTCAGAACTGCTCTTCGATGGCTTCCACATCGAGCAGCTTTCTTCAACCGGACAACTCACAGGCTACCGACACAAGGTGAATGATGATCCCAACAGTCTAAAAAACTGTGATACGATCTCTTCTCAACACTGGAGGTGTGGACTTGAAAGTGTTTCGATCCCGCCTGATTTCCGTCATTTTCGCCGCGGTTTGCATGGCACAAACACGCGACACGGCTGCGGTATTCGGCGTCGTCTCCGATTCGCAGGGTGCCGCAATTCCGGGCGCGAAAGTGACAATGACCAACACCCAGACCGGCCAAGTGCGCACATTGCGTACAAATGAGACCGGACAGTATTTGCTTTCATCCTTGCCAATAGGGACTTACACAATCAGCGTCGAGCACACTGCGTTTAAGAGATACGAGCGCACCGGAGTTTTGCTTCAGGCGAACGATAACGTCAAGGTGGACGTGCCGCTCGAGATTGGGGACGTCAAGACCACTGTTTCGATCGAGGCTTCCGCACAGCAGGTGGAAACCCGCTCTTCCACGTTGAAGGAGACTGTCGATCACGCGCGCGTCGTGGAGCTGCCCCTGAATGGACGCAACGCCGCCGATCTCGCGCTCCTGGCTCCCGGCGTAACCGCTTTCGCCAGCAATAATGGCGACGTCGGCAGCAATATCCGCCCGCGCGGCACCAAAGAATTTTCCATTAACGGCTCACGCAACAACAACGTGCGGTTCACACTGGATGGGGGCGAGAACATGGACAACCTCATGAATTCGAATCTCGCGTTCCCGTTTCCGGATGCCGTTCAGGAATTTTCGGTGGAAACCGCCAACATGGGAATGGATCAGGGCAACAGCGGAGCGGGCGCCATTAATGTTGTCACCAAATCCGGCACCAATAAGGTTCACGGCGACGCATTCTGGTTCCTGCGAAACACGGCCCTGAACGCCAGCAACTTCTTCTCCCGAACGCAGGATCAACTCAAACGCAACCAGACCGGCTTTACGCTCGGAGGTCCGCTGTTGAAGAGCAAGTTGTTCGCTTTCGGAGGATTCCAGCAGCTTTGGATCCGCACAGCCTCGGGCGCCACTCGCGTCCAGACCTTAACTGCCGCCGAGCGCCGCGGCGATTTCTCCTCCAACCCGATTACGATTTACGATCCACAAACCGGATCGCCTTTCCCAGGCAACATGATTCCGCAGAACCGCATTTCTCCAGCCGCCCTAAAGCTGCTGGCGGTATCCCCGCTTCCGGATGCCGATGGCTTCACAAGGTTCACCTTCGCCACGCCGGAAAACGGGCGCCAGTACGTCGGACGGCTCGACTACGTCAAGAGTGACCGGCAAAACATTGCCTTTCGCGTCTTTGAAAACGATCAATCGAATCCCTACCACTCACCGCCGGATAACATCCACGCGGGCAGGACACAGGGAAATCAGGATTCGCGCAATGCCACCTTGTCCCATAACTTCATCGTCAACCCGCGGCTGCTGGTTCACAGTCAAATCACCGGCATGCACCTGGTGAGTCAGGCGATCAGCGACTTCAACAAAAACGCCCGCGACTTTGGCATCGATGTCTACGCCGCGTCCAACGACATCTCGATCAGTATGACGAATAGCGGCGCGACCATCAGCAGCGATCCCAAGGTAGGATTCAATCGCGCGACCGAGGAGATCCTGCATGACTGGTCGTGGACCAAGGGCAGTCACACGATGAGCTGGGGCGGACAGTTCAACTGGCGGCAGTACAACGAAGATACGGTGTTCCACAGCTCCGGAGCCTTTCAATTTGATGGGCACGCCACCGGCAAAGGCAACGCGGTCGGATTCGACCGTGCCGATTTCATACTAGGTCTGTTCTCGAATTTCACCCAGAATAATGGGGAACTCGAGAACCGGCGGCAGTTCACCAAGGGCGTATTCTTTGGCGATGTATGGCGTTTGAGCCGGCGGCTTACGGTCAACTTCGGGCTGCGCTACGAACCTTATGAGTACTTCAGCGATACCAAGGACCGTAACCAGACGTTCGATTTGGGCAATTACCAGAAAGGTATTCGCTCCAAAACCTTCCCCAATGCGCCTCCGGGACTGCTCTACCACGGTGATATCGACCCGGCTGGAGGCATTATCCCGGGACCCGTATCCAAGTCCGATTGGAACAATCTCGCGCCGCGGCTAGGCTTCGCCTGGGATCCTTTCGGCGACGGTAAAACCAGCATCCGCAGCGGTTGGGGCATGTATTACGATGCTCCGCTGCTGTTCGGCTCCAACAACGCGAATAACGTCTCGCCCTTCAGCTACAGCACGCTGTTTTTCGACGGCAGTCTGGATGCGCCGTATCGCGGCCGCGAGTCCCGTAACAAATTTCCGCTCACGAAATTTGGCCCGGACAGTCCTTTCGATAGCCCGCTTGAGACGATCGTTCTCGATTCCACATACGTCACGGCCTCCACGCAGCAGTGGAACTTCACAGTGGAGCGGGAACTGCTGCGCGATACGCGTCTCCGGGTCAGCTACGTTGGGTCCACGTCGACTCATTTGAAGGGTGAGTACGATCAGAACGCGCCCATCTATAACTCCAGTCTTACGCTGGCGCAGAATCGCGCGACCATCGACGACCGCCGGCCAATCAAGGGATATTCCCGCATCGACCGCTTTTTCCACGGCCTGAATTCTACCTACGAAGGTCTGCAGGTCTCACTTGACAAGCGTTTCAGCCGCGGATTCACGTTCCTCGGCAGCTATACCTGGTCCAAAGCACTCGACTACCAGTCCCGCAATCAGGCCGCACAGGACGCGCCCCTGTCGAACCCATTTAATTTCTTTCTCGGTCATGGCCCCACCACTTCGGACCGCAGGCACCGGTTCGTCGGATCTTATGTATGGGATATCCCGAGCATTCACGGGGGCCTCCCCATGCTCAAGTACATCACTCGCGATTGGAAGCTCAGCGGCATTGTCACTCTGCAGTCCGGGCGGCCGTTCCACATCAATGCTACCGGCGATCCGCTGGCCGGCATCCCAGGAGCTCGGGTGGACCTAATTGGAGAGGGAAGCCCGATTCTGCCTACGAACCGTAGCAAGGGAGAGAAGATCAACGCATATTTCGACAAGAGCCGGTTCCAAAACCCCGCGCCAAACCACGTCGGAAACCTCGGGCGCGATTCGTTGGTGGGTCCGGGCTTTGCCAACACGGATGCTTCTCTGGTCAAGGGTTTCCGCTTGCCCATGTTGGGTGAGGGCGGCTTAGGCCAGTTCCGGTTCGAAGCCTTCAACGTTTTCAATAGGACGAATTTCGGCCTGCCGAATACCGGCATTACCAATTCGAATTTCGGAAAGCTGCTGACGACGGACGGCGACCCGCGTATCCTGCAACTGGCGCTGAAGTTCTATTTCTAACGGCTCGTGGCCGAAATTTTATGAAGATCGAAACGTCCCTCTTAGTTGCGCTCGCCGCATGTCTGCTGATTGTCGCACCCGGGTGCAGCCGCAAGGCGCCGCCCTTTTCTCCCAAGGAGGCCCTCAAGACTTTCCAGATCGATCCAGCCTGGCGCATTGATTTATTCGCCAGCGAACCGATGTTCGCTAGTCCCGTAGCGATGGAAATCGACGAGGACGGGCGTATCTACGTCGTCCAGGACTCCGGATACCCACTCAACACGGAGGACGCCGTAGGCAAAATCTGGCTACTCGAAGACACCGACGGGGATGGCAAACCCGATAAATCGACGCTCTTCGCCGACAAGTTGGTTCTGCCTACGGGCGTGATGCGCTGGAAGAAAGGCATTCTGGTCACCGACGCGCCGAACCTGTGGTACATGGAGGACACCGACGGGGACGGCAAGGCCGACATCAAGCGTGTAGTGCTGACGGGATTCGCTTTCACCAATCCGCAGCACACGGTGAACACACCGCTTTACGGGCTCGACAACTGGATTTACCTGGCCCACGAAGGTTTCGCCAACGCTGTGGTTTTCGCAAACAAGTTTGGTGATAAGGGCTCCGACATCCACTTTGCGGACCATCCCGCCTCCCCTGTCGTGAAAAACGAACGGCGCAACGTGCGGTTCCGGCCGGACAGCTACCAGTTGGAGACTACGTCGAGTTCGTCGCAATTCGGGCTGACCTTCGACGACTACGGTCATACGATCACCGTCAACAACTCCAATCATGCTCGCGAGGAAGTCCTCGCGGCGAGGTATCTGGCGCGTAACCCCGACCTGCTCGCGGGGTCGACCATGCAGGACGTTTCCGATCACGGCGCAGCCGCGCAAGTTTACTTCATTGCGAAGAATCCACGGTTTGAGCTGCTGAGCGGATCGGGAATCTTTACGTCGGCGTGCGGCATCACCTGGTTCCAGGGAGGAACACTGGTCGCCGAACCAGTCCACGGTCTGGTACACCGCGACATCTGGAAGCCTTCAGGCGCTACATTCCAGGCCAAGCGCGCGAAGGAGAACGTCGAATTTCTAGCCTCCACCGACAACTGGTCCCGTCCCGTAAATTTCTATAACGGCCCGGATGGCGCACTCTATGTCATCGACTACTACCGCAAGATCATTGAGCATCCGGAGTGGACTTCCAGCCAGGTGGCTGGTTCAAAAGATCTCTATGACGGCAAGGATCTGGGACGCATATACCGCGTCACTCCCGCTGAAGGACAAACACCGCCAACCCCGCGATTGCGCCTGAGCCAGGCATCGGACGAGGAACTGGTCGGCTATCTTGAAAAGCCGAACATCTGGTGGCGTCGTACAGCGCAGCGTCTGCTGGTGGATCGCAAGAGCGAAAGGGCCGTCGAGCCGCTAAAGCAGCTGGCCCAATCGAGCAAATCTCCACTAGGGCGCCTACATGCTCTCTGGACACTGGAAGGGCTGAACAAACTCGATACAGCTCTGGTGCAGAAGGCGCTTGGCGACTCTGAACCGGGGGTCCGCGAAAACGCCATCATCCTGGCCGAATCGCGACTGGCCGATCCCAAACTCGTAGACTCCTTGTTCAATCTCGAAAAGGACAGCGATCCGCGGGTGCGCTTCCAGTTGCTGGCGACACTCGGCTTTTTGAAATCGCCCGCAGCCGCGCAAGTGCGCCAGCGGCTGCTCGATCGGGATATGGAAGACCGTTGGGTCCAGATGGCCGCCCTGAGCGCTTCGTCGGATCAGGCTCTTCCCGCCCTCGAAGCCGCCGTTGCTTCCCGCGCTGCGGCTACGCCTGGCCGCACCAGGTACTTCCAGGCTCTGGGTGCGATGATCGGATCTCGCGGAAAGCCGGTCGAACTGGCAAAGGTGATCACGACCGCCTCAACCGTCAACGGAAAAGACTCGGATTGGTGGCGCGCCGCGGAACTGGACGGGCTTGCGTCTGGACTCCGGTCGCGTCATCGAAGCCTCCAGCCCCAACCGCTCCTGCTCAAGCTATATGCCGATGACTCACCAGGTGTGCGTCGAGCCGCCCTCAGGCTTCTGGAAATCTTTGGCCTCCCTTCGGGAATCGAGCCGGTCCTGCAAAGAGCGGCCGCCGTCGCGGTGGATGCCAAACAGGAGCCAGATCGCCGCGCGAACGCGATCAGTTTGCTGGCGCTGGCCGCGGTTAGTCGACCCGAAGACTTTTACGAAAAGTTTATCGATCCGAGAGAGCCCGAGGACGTGCAAATCGCCGCTGTTCATGCGCTGGGCAAAGAAAAAGGTCAGGAGTCGACGAAGTTCCTGTTGGCACGCTGGCGCAGCATGACGCCTTCGATCCGATTGGAAGCCGGAAACGCTGTGATCTCCGATCCGGACCGATTCCAATTGCTGCTTGACGCCATCGACAAAGGCAATGTTCAACCCTGGTCGCTGCCTCTGCGTCAGCGCATTCAAATGCAGATGAATCGCGATCCTGCCTTGCGGGAACGCGCGCGCGCACTGTTGTCGGCTAAAGCCGGAAATCGCGACGAAGTTGTGAAGCGTTATCAGGGCACACTCGACAAGGCGTCGGGCGATCCATCGCAGGGGCGCGCTACGTTCGAGAAAATCTGCGCGAAGTGCCACAAGATGAACGGCGTTGGCTCCGAGGTCGGGCCCGATCTGGCCACCGTCAGAAATCGCACACCCGATGCGCTGCTTACCGACATTCTGATTCCGAGCCGGTCAATCGCGCAGATGTACGAGGCGTATGCCGTCGAGTTGATTTCGGGCGGTATGCTCGAAGGCGTCATAGGCGAGCAGACGTCCAACACCATCACGCTGGTTCACGAACAAGGGAAGAAAGATGTGATCTCTCGTTCGGAGATCAAGCAGATGTATGTCTCGAATCTTTCGGCCATGCCGGAAGATCTCGATAAGGAGATTTCGCCGGCCCAGATGGCCGATGTGATCGCCTATCTGAAAAAACCGAACTGATCTGGGAAGGAGACATGGGATGCATCGGATATTTGTGATTTTCTGGTTGGCAGCTCTGGCCTTCGCGCAGACGGGGCAGATCACGGGATTCGTATCGGACCCGGCGGGAACTTCCGTGCCCGGTGCGGCCGTGGCTGTCACGAATGCCGACACTGGAATCAAGCACGAAACGACTACAAACGATCAGGGCTACTACACGTTTGCTCTCCTCAATCCAGGGACTTATGACCTGACCATTCAAAAAGCCGGTTTTACAAGAATCAGCCGGCCCGGAATCAAGCTGGACGTTTCCCAGATCGCACGGGTCGACCTCAGCCTGACTTTGGGCCAGCTGAGTGACAGCATCACAGTCAGCGCGGAGGTGCCCATCCTTACCAGCGAGAGCGCCACTATCGGGCAAGTGATCAGCAATAAGAAGATCCTCGATCTGCCGCTGAACGGGCGCGACTTCACCCAACTGGCGACGCTGGTTCCGGGCGCAATCAGCCGTGGGATAAACTCGTCGCTCGAAGCGCCGGCCATCAGCGTGAATGGCTCACGAAACAGCAAAACCGTGTTCATGGTAGATGGCGGCAGTGTGACCAGCCAGTACTTCGACGTCGCCTCCGTAGTGCCCTCGGTCGATGCAATTCAGGAGTTCACGGTACAGACCAATGCATTCGCCGCCGAGAACGGGCAAGGAACCGCGATCATTTCTGCGTCCCTTAAATCGGGGACGAACCAGGTGCATGGAAGCGCTTTTGAGTTTTTCCGTAACCAGGTTTTGGATGCCCGCAACTTTTTCAATACGACCGGTATTCGCCCCCCCGTCAAACAGAATCAGTTCGGATTTACGCTCGGCGGACCCGTGTACCTGCCAAAGATTTACAGCGGCAAGGACCGCACATTCATCTTCGGCGACTACGAAGGGACCCGGATCCGGCGGGCACAAACGTTCAACACGGCGGTTCCATCGGCGGCGATGCGCCGCGGCGATTTCTCGGAACTTCGCACACCGCTGAACGACCCCGCCACCATTCGGAGCGATCCCAATCGTCCTGGACAGACCATCCGCGATCCATTCCCCGGCAACATCATCCCCCCGAACCGGCTGGCCAAGGAGTCGTTATTTTATCTGCCTTTCTATCCTCTGGCCAACACTCCTGGCGGGACCTTCAATTTTGCTCCCAGCCGCAAGAACACAACCGATAAATTCGACCTTCGATCCGACCATCGTTTCTCCAGCAAGGATTCACTGTCAGGTTCCTACTCTTTCAATCAATCCGAGACTTACAGTCCGGGCCAATTCGACGCCAATGGCGGAGTTACCTTGGACGTTCGTAAGCAGCACGCCGGTCTGGCTGAAACGCACGTATTCAAGCCGTCTGCGCTCAACGAGTTTCGCCTCAATTACGTGCGAACCAGGTTTGTCAACGCACCGCAAGGGTTGGGAACCAACTACACGGTCCAGTCCGGTATCGGCGGCTTCGCGGAACAGAGCTCGGATTTTCCAGGCTTTCCCGGTCTCGGGTTTACAGGTTACCTCGGGTTCAACGCGAATGCGTTTAGTCCCATCAAATTCCGCGACAACAAGTACGAGTTGAGTGACAGTGTCTCCTGGTTTCGAGGCGCACACACTTTCAAGGCGGGCGTTCTTCTCCGCAGGTATGACACCAGTACTACGAATGCAGCCCGCAGCCGCGGTGATTTTACGTTCAACGGATCCTATTCCGGCAATTCCTTCGCGGATTTTCTCCTCAGCGTACCGTTCCAGGGCCGCCGCACATTTCCGCGCAACAGCTTCGGTATTAAGCCAATGGCCAACGAGCATTTCTTTATTCAGGATGACTGGAAGTTGACACCCCGGCTCACTTTGAACGTAGGTTTGCGATATGAGTTGAATCATCCCCCTAATGTTTTGAACAATCAGATGGCGTCCGCCGACCCCGTGACCAAGCAGATCGTCGTGGCCAGCGACAGCAGCGGCAAAATCAACGTGGGGGGGCAGCAGATCGGTCGATTTCTGCTACCGCTCTTTGCCGATGTGATTGTGCCTTCGAGCAAGGTGGGACTCGAGCCATCGCTTAGAAATCTGGATAAGAACAACTTCGCGCCCCGCTTTGGACTGGCGTGGCGTCTGCACAACGATCTCGTGTTGCGGCTTGGTTACGGCGTGTTTTACGGGCTGATCCAGGGGAATCGTTCGGAGAGCACGGGCATCGTAAATCCGCCCTTTCTTGCGGATGAGCTATCCAATTTCAACACCGCTCCGACCCCAACAAAAACCCTGGCGAACATGTTTGCGCCCATCACTCAGGGCCTGAACCTCGTCCCGCTCAACTTTTTCCAGATCGAAACAAATATGCGGGATCCGTATTTCCAGCAGTGGAATGTCGCACTGCAAAAAGTGGTTGCTAAGGTGATTTCGGTGGAAGGCGCCTATGTAGCGAGCAAAGGCTCCAAGATCGAATTTTCTCGGCCGGTCAATGTGCCCCTTCCCGGTCCAGGCACCATTCAAAACCGCCGGCTGTGGACCCGCTTCGCTTCGGGTACATACGTGGAAGATAGCGCTTATTCGAGCTATCACGCATTTCAAGGCAAATTGGAAGTCCGCAGCTGGCGAGGGTTATCTTTGCTGAGTTCGTATGCGTTCGCCAAATCTATCGATGATCTCAGCGGCGATAATCAAGGCTTCTCCTCACAGGATCCGAATAATAACAATGGTGAAAAAGGTGTATCGGATTATGACGTCAAGCATCGCTTGGTCAACAGCCTGAACTATGCGTTGCCGTTCGGGCGGGGCGGTCCGCGATTTGTATCGGGGGTTGTTCGAGACTGGGAGATCGGCAGCATCGTCACAGTGCAGTCGGGATTACCGTTTTCGCCGAGCATCGGAACCGATCCCGCGAATACGGGAACAAGTCTCCGCCCCGACAGGCTCGGCAGCGGCCAACTCAGCGACCGCACTCTGTTCCGCGATTTCGACGTATCGGCCTTCAAGGTTCCCGCTCCATTTACTTTCGGCAATAGTGGCCGCAACATCCTCTACGGACGGGGCTTTCGCAATTGGGATTTCATAGTGGTTCGAAACTTTACGCTGCGTGAGCCCTTGCGGCTGCAGTTCCGGTCAGAGTTCTTCAACCTCACCAATACGCCGGCCTTCAGCACGCCGGTGAGTAACATCGAAGCTGCGACAGCCGGCCGGATTCTCTCAGCCGGCGAGCCGCGTGACATTCAATTCGCGCTTAAGTTGAGTTTCTAATTATGCGGCTCCTTGTTCTCTCTTTGATGCTTAGCCCCCTTTTGCCAGCGACGGGTTTCCGCGCTTCGGTCGTTAAGGTGGACATCACTCCAAAGACCCCTAAGTGGCTTCTCGGATATGGTGCGCGGCAGTCCACGGGCGTGCACGACCCGATTTTCCATCGCATAGTCGCGATGGACGACGGAGACGCGAAGTTTCTTCTGGTCTCAACCGACGTCTGTCTGTTTTCTCCGACGGTCTACAACGACGTGGCCCAACGCATACAGAAGGCGACCGGCGTTCCTCCCGTCCGCTTCTGGTGGAGCGTGACCCACACCCACTCCGCGCCCGAAGTCGGGCCGCCTGGCGTGTACAAGGTGCTGTTGAAGGGCCGCTCGGAGCACCCGGTGGACACGGAATACACCGAACAGTTCATGGGCGCGCTGGTCGAAGGCGCCAAGCAGGCGCTAGCCAAACTGGAACCGGCGAGCCTCGCTAGCGGCACTGGAATCGCCATGGCGAATATCAATCGCCGCGCGCGGGACGTCGATGGAAAGGTTTCCCTGGGCCTCAATCCGGACGGCCCGGTGGACCGTCAGATCGGCATCATTCGTATCGAAAAGGCGGATGGATCCCCTCTCGTTCTGATCGCCAACTATGCAATGCACGGAACCGTGCTCAGCGGAAAATACCTCGAGATCAGCGGAGATGCCCAAGGCGTGGTGGCGGATTACGTCGAGAAGAAACTGGGGGCGCCGATGCTTTACGTCAACGGCGCAGCCGGCAACATCGCACCGATTTACAGCGTTTACAATGACCCGAAGAGTGGACACCTGACACAGTTCAACGTCCTGCTCGGAGATAGGATACTCGCCGCCAACCATGCCATAGGCGCGGCGACCGGCGATGTGAAGCTTTGGGCAGGAGAAAAATGGGTGGAAACCCCCCGCAAGCAGGGGCTGGACTGGACGGAAGACCTTACGGCCTACGCGCGCATGAGTCCGTCCGGTACGCCACTGGTCCGCTTGCCCGTGCGATTTCTCGCCATAAATGACATCGCAATCTGGAGTGCGCCCGTGGAACTGTTTTGCGAAATCTCTATGGCTGTGCGCAACCAGTCGCCGTTCGCGAATACGTTCTATTTCGGTTATACAAACGGCTGGATTGGCTATCTTCCAACCAAAGCCGGTTTCGCCGAGGGCGGATACGAGCCGGCCACTTCCGTTTTCAGCGAACAAGCCGAAAGAGACGTTACCGAAGCTGTTGTCTCTTTCTTGCAGAGTATTCCAAAACGGCAGGCGACCGGGCTCGCACGTTGACTAGGGATGTGTGGTCCGCAATAACCGTACTCGAAGGCGACTAAATGACCGCTAGGTTAACTTGCAAACAACCGTTGCAGGATTCTGTCTTTTCTTGGAGTTGGCTTCGTAAGCGGGATTTGAGCCGGTGAATCGAGGTTCGAATCCATCTGGGGAGCCAAGTCTTGGTCTACGACTCTCTCGGTCTCGTGGGTTAAATCGACGGCTTCGGGCGCATGCGACTGCATGCGATACGCAAGCTCGTAGGCGGCGCTCCGCGCTTCAACAGCGGAGTCACCTTCGCGCTGTGCCAGATGAACGGCGGTCCATTTCCGCGATATAGTCGAGAGTCTGGCCCTGAACCGCACACAAATCCGAAACTCCAGTTGCAGTTAACAGCATGGAGAAAGTTACTTCGCCATGATTCTCCATTCGCGTGTTCGGATCTGTGTAGCTCTTGGGGAGCCAAACTATTTGTCTCCTAACTTCTGCTGTGCGTTTGTTAACGCCATCAGTATTTCCGCACCTCGTGGAACATCGCTAGATATCCCCAACGTTTGCAAGCATTTCCAGATTGTCGCGTTCTCTCTCGCCGGCCCGAGAGAATCCTCGAGAACGGTGGAGTGAGTCCCGTATTGTCTCTTGTCGCCTCACTTCTCCGTTTCTCCAGAGAGCGTCGACTTGTGGTTAACAGGCCGTACGTCTCGGTTTACACTTTTCGAACTCTTTGCGTATGTTTACAGCAGAGAGTGATTCGCACTCTCTAAACAGCCACTCGACAGCGGAACGACCGCCAAGCGGACTTTCGTTGTGGTGCAAATCCACAGCGAGGTGTACCGTTTGAGCATTCCGAAAGAAGACCTACAATCCATCGCAAGTATCTTCGCGACTGGCTACCTCCGCCATCTCGAGCAACTCCGGCGAGAAGCCGTTTCACTTGACTGTGTCGCAACTCCGAGCGCACATGGACATGAGGTTAACGGCCATGAGAATGGAGAACGGAGTGGAGAGCGCGATGCGCAAAGAGATTGACGAGCTGAGCAGGATGACAGTCGGCCAGCTCCGCCAGAAGTATCTTCAAGTGTTCGGTGAGGAGTCCCGATCGAATCACAAACAGTTTCTGTTTCGGAGGATCGCCTGGCGCATACAGGCAATAAACAAGCTGGGGAGCAGACAAGCAGGTGCACGACACCTAAAAGCGTGGAGTAATTCACGCGCCGAAGTCGTGGTGCGAAGCGACGGCCCGGCTCCATACTTGGTCCCGCACAGCGAGGCACACGGGAGGGCAAAAGCCCTTCGTGTGCTCTCTCCGACCTCCACCACCTTGGTAACAAACACTGAAAGCTGCTCTAGTCTGGATCTGGATTCCTCTCATCGGTAGTGTAACGAGGCGAACGATTACGGCGAGTGATATGCTTGGCAATCTCATGCTTCCTGAAGACTTATTTGACGAGCTTTTAGGCTCGTTCTCGCTGCATGATTCCTCAGATGAGGCCGTAGGTGGAGTTTTTGAAGCTATACCTCAGTCCATCGCCACTGACGGGAATGCCAATTTTGCGGAACCAACAATACGGATATCGCACAAAAATGATGGAAAGATTACGTTTGATCGATTTAGGGATCGACTCAGATGCGAGCTCCAAAACCTTGGACACAAACATACGGACGGGGTCATTGGTGCGCTCCTAGCCCTGTACTCGGCACATCCAGCTCGACGCAGGAGCCCAACGTCTGTCCTAAACGCAATGCTCGCCAAGGTCGTAGACGGTGACTTGTCACAGTTCTTTATATTTCCGTATCCACCTTATCCCGGATTTCGTACCTTCAAAATTGGTCACTTCGGTATCGGAGAGCTTCATTCCAGGAAGTTGCGTCACCGGTCAGAGCGAGCAGGATCCGATTATTTTACCCTTTACGGCGCGCGTCTTGTCGATCGGTTCGCGATTGAGCGCGATGTAACCCCTGCTCGGATTGTTAACCTAGATGAACTTATGAAGGATATGCGGTCGGCCAGATCGGCGGGACCGCTCCGCGACTCTGGACCCGATGCGTCGAAGCGTACTTCCAAGCCTTGGCGGCTTCCTATTTCGACGATTT
>JAOAPR010000157.1 GCA_025463005.1 Bryobacterales bacterium
ATCCGGAGGAGTCCAAGAAGAAAGGGATATTGTTCTTCGGCGGCGACGCTAAATTCGGCTCTTGGAACGACGCATCGGGATGGCTCACCGCGTTCGAAGCCTCCACTGGCGTCGAGCGGTGGAAATACCACGCCAGTAAGCCGATGATCGGAGGCGTTATAGCCACCGCTGGTGACGTGGTGTTTACCGGCGAACTAAACGGGAATTTCGAAGCCTTCGACGCGAAGAGCGGAGATGTTCTCTACACGCACAGTGTCGGCGGTCCAATCGCTGGAGGCCTGGTCAGCTATGCTTCCGGTGGCAAGCAATACGTAGCTGTCGTTTCTGGTTACGTTGGCATTTACAACATGGCAGCGCCTGACCTGGGTGGGGCGAAGCCGACGATCACTATTTTCGCTCTCAAGTAGCGCGCAGAGAGGGAAACGCATGGATCTGCGCAAGTTCAATTGCACCGATCGCTTCGTACCGGTCATCGGCCAAGGGACCTGGTACACCGAAGCCGACGACCGCGACTCTGCCATCGCCGCGCTGCGCTTAGGCCTCGATCTCAGCATGACCCACATCGACACCGCCGAGATGTACTTGTCAGGTCAGGCAGAGGAATGGGTCGGGGAGGCAATCGACGGCCGGCGTGACGAGGTTTTCCTGGTGTCCAAGGTTCTTCCGCAGAACGCATCACGACACGGCACCATAGCGGCTTGCGAGGGCTCGCTCGCCCGCCTCAACACCGACCACCTGGATTCCTATCTTCTTCACTGGCGCGGTAGTATTCCGCTGGAAGAAACCGTCGCCGCTTTCGACCAGCTTCGACGCGACGGCAAGATTCTTTCGTGGGGTGTCAGCAACTTCGATGTGAAGGATTTGCAAGAGCTCAAGGCAATCTCCAGCGAAAGCCACGAGGTGTGCGATCAGGTCCTGTATCACTTGCGGGAGCGCGCCATCGAACATGCGGTGCTGCCGTGGTGCGAGCAGCATAATATCGCTGTGGTGGCCTACAGCCCTTTTGGGCACGGAGATTTTCCGGATTCTCATTCGCGCGGCGGCCGGCTGCTGCGGCAGATCGCAGAAGCCCATCGTGCCACACCTCGCCAAGTCGCCCTGCGATTCCTGCTGCGAAAACCTTCGGTGTTTGTTATTCCCAGGGCCACTAGTCCCGAGCACGTCGAAGAAAACGCTGACGCAGGCGACCTCCAGCTCACGGAAACCGAAATAGCGCGGATAGATAAGGCTTTTCCGCTTGGCCCGCCCCCGGCCGAACTCCCTATGCTCTAGCGCGAGAAGAATTTCAGGGCTCGACTTCGATGTGATTCTCAACCGCGGTGATCCCGGGAGCGGACCACGCGGCGTGCTCGGCTTCCTGCTTCTCCGCCCAGGACCTCACGGATCCATACAGCTTTACCGTGGTGCCTTCTACGTCCACACTAATGCGCCTGGCGTCGACTTCAGCACTCCGAAGAAGAGCTTTCACAACCGCTTCCTGGACCTGTGACGGCGAAACCTTGGGCCTGACTTCGATATTGTTCGTGATGCCGGTTACGCCCTTTAGCTTTTTTATGGCAGACTCGGCGAGTCGCTTTTGAAACTGCCACCTTACGTCGCCTTCCAGGGTCACCCAGCCGTTTTTCACCGTGACCTTGATCCGGTCACTCGGGATAAACAAGTGACTCTCCAGCGCCCGGACAGCATTGTGGGCGATCTCCGCGTCGGTGGATGCTAAATCCGGCTTGACTTCAAGATCGTTCGCGACGGCGCGTACTCCATGGACCCGTTTGACGGCCTGCTCGGCCTCATCTTTTATCCAGTAGCTAGGTACGACACCCGAAAGCGTAACCACTCCGTCCTTTACCGCAATCGCGATCTGATCTACGACCGGCGGCGGAATCTCCGGATCCCACTGGAGCTCATGGAGCACCTTTTCGTGAAGCTGCTGATCGACGTTCGTCGCGACCGGGGTTGGCGTGCTCATAGGCCTAAGTCGCGCGGCGATGCTCCCAGTCCCCAGCTGGGACATCTGAATTCGTCTCCGAAGCCCTCATCCACGCGCGCAGGCGGAATGCGAGTGCGATAAGCAAAACTCCAAAGACGAAAGCATAGGCGCCGATCCACAAGGCCAAGGCAATCGCGCCGGCGAAGGGCACGGCGATCAAGAAGATCCCGATCATAAGTGAGGCCACGCCGCCCAGTACAAGCAGCCATTCGTTCCTGATCTGTGTTCGAAGCTTGACGGCGGCGAGGATCTCGAGAATTCCCGTTACCAGCGCCCACGCCGCCACCAAGTAGACCAGGAATAGTGTCGTAATTACGGGCCAGACGACCGTCACGGCCCATGCAGCGATTCCGGCCAGACCCTCGAGCACCAATACGCCCCACCGTTCATGAGATCGGGCTGCTCGTACCGCTCCAATGATGCTCAAAATACCGTCGATGAGCGCGTAGGCGCCGAATAGCAGCACCAGGGCGCTTACCGTAAGCCCCGGCGAAACCACCGTGATCACCGCGAACAAAATCGCGACGATACCGCGGAGCAACAGTGACCACCAGTTTCTGGCAAGCACTACGCGCATTCGTTCGCTCCCTTCGTCTGTTAGTGGGCGGATTGCATGCGCGGTTCCAATAAAATCCGTTCCCCACTGACCGTGAGCCGCGCATTCAGTCCGATCACGGGGGGCTGCACTCCGTCGTCCACGCGATAGACTCGTCGATTAATCGACGGAATCACCACACTCTTTTCGCGGAAGTAACCCATGTTCGCACTCGAACTCTTTTTCAGCCGCTTCCGCCGCCGCTGGACCGGCCTTCTGGGCCTCGGCAATCAACTTCAGCGCCAATTCCGCATGCTGACGGGCAACTTTGATTTCAAAGGGCAGATTCGGAAGGACCGGATCGCCGACCAGCACTGTCGGGATCCCATTGGCTTCCAGAAGAGCCTTTAGGGAAAGGGCTTCGACCTCAGCGGTGCTGCTGGCCTCGGCGTGGTACACGGTTTGAAGATCTAAATCGGCCGAAGCGTCAGCTTGTTCAGACACACTATCCATACGAATGCGGCTCCCCTCAACCATTCGTTCGTGCAACCGAAGCGCCAGTCGCCCGCGACGTCCGCTGTATGGCACGGGAGGTGCATGGGGAGGCGATGATCATGCCCCACCCATGGACTGACTCGACGGCTGCGCCTGAGAAACGTACTCGCAAGAGCAGCCCGGAGCTATCAGATACTGTCACCTTTGAGGATCTGAGGTTTCTGGCTCATGCACAGGGACTGTGCATCACGATGGCGATTACGATTCCTGACCCCACGCAAGTCCAAATTCATTTGAAGAACGCAATACGAGACATCGAAAAGGGATTGAGTAGCCGGGGACTCGACGCCTCCAAGGCCACAGAACTGGTTGAACCGCTCCATTCGTTCGCTGTCAGAATAGAGGCAGACAAGGCTTGGGGTGTAGAGCTTGTGCTTTTTCGGTCTTGGGACATCCTACGCGGCTTCCGGCTAAGCGAGTTGTCAGGAAATGGAGCTGCCAAGGAGTTTGTGGTGACGGGGGACCGCTTCCAAATCCGGCCGCTGCTCCCATCAATGAGCCGGGACCAGCGATTTTACGTGCTCGCATTGAGCCAGAAACACGTTCGCCTCTTTCTTTGCACCTTTCGTGCCGTTCAGGAAATCCCGCTAGTCGGAATAGCGCCTCAGAATCTCGAAACTTGGCTGCACAACCGAATACCGGACCACGTGCTGGACAATCGCGCGAAAGCGGGTCCTTCGGTGGGCTCCATGCAAGGAGTAATGTTCGGCACCAGTACGGATCGTGATCGGCACGATGAGTACCTGACTCATTTCTTCAAAGAGATCGACAAAGGATTGCATAAAGTTCTGGCCGGCCAAAATCTGCCGCTATTACTGGCAGGGGTGGAACCTGAGATAGCGCTTTATCGGAAGGTAAATACCTACCCGCAATTGTTGGAGTCGGGGGTTCATGGCTCGCCGGACGGGTTAACGCATGGCGATCTGCACACAAGGGCCGTGGAGGCGGTGAAGCACACTTTCTCCGCGCCGCTTAGAAAAGTTCTCCGCGATTTTAAAGACTTCCGTGACACGAATCGAGTGTCCTTCAGCATTCCGGAAATCTTGAAGCGGGCCCAGGAAGGACGCGTCGCCGATCTATTGATTCGGAAGGATGCAGAGTATCTCGGCACGTGGAACGGCGTCACGATGCAGATTAAGAAGGGGCCGGCGTCAACACAGCGTCTTTCGCCCCAAGCCATTTCGGAGCAAGACAGCGATCTGCTCAACCTGGCCGCTCTGGAGACCCTGTCACACCGCGGAAAAGTCTTTGCCCTGAAGCGTTCCGAAATGCCCCTGGAATCGGACGCGGCGGCGCTGCTCCGTTTTTGACACAAACGCAGGAGGTTGAAAAGTGACCACTCTGACATCCGCAAAGCTGGTTCTACCAGTCAGCGAACGGGATCACATCCGAGGATCCGCGAACGCGCCGGTGACGCTGGTGGAGTACGGCGACTTCGAGTGCCCCTACTGTGGAGCGGCCTATGGGATCCTCGAGGAACTCAGACAGCGCGTTGGAGAGCTATTCAGGCTGGTATATCGGCATTTTCCGTTAACCCAAATCCATCCGCACGCGGAACCCGCTGCCGAGACTGCAGAAGCAGCGGGGGTAAAGGGCCGATTCTGGTCAATGCATGACATCCTGTTCACACATCAACAGGCTGTCGAACTTCCGCGACTGATCGAATACGGAACTCAGCTCGGCCTCGATGCGGCCTGGTTGGTTGAGGTTCTGAGAGCCCGCTCATTTCTGGAACGCATTCGCGAGGATTTCGTCAGCGGCGTCCGCAGCGGCGTAAGCGGTACCCCGACTTTCTTTCTGGAGGGCCTGCGCTACGAACAGCCCGTCAACTTGCCCTCGCTGGAGCACGCTATCCAGGAAACCGCCAAGCGTAAGCTGGGAGCCACGGCCAGCTAGGTCGATACATAGACGAGCCGCGCGCGAACAGTCGACGCTGGCTCAAGATGGGCACGGTAAAGTATCGCCTAACGCTTGACTACAGAGCAAAAAACTGCGGGCTGACTTGGCATCGCAACTGCGTCGACCTTTGTCGCGGGAGCAGGCAATCGGCGAAGAAAGGGAGGAGTACCATGTTCAACAATAGAACGGCTACGCCATGGAACCGAGGCCTTCGGATGGCAATCACGGGGGGGTGCATGGCTGTGCTCGGCATTTGGTCGATGCAGCGCGCTACCGCAGACGAACGCGATAAGAAAACGATCGTGACGATCAGCGCGCCGGTAGAGGTTCCCGGCAAAGTTCTCCCGCCCGGAACCTACGTGTTCAAGCTCCTGGATTCCAGTTCAAATCGCAATATCGTCCAGATTTTCGACAAGGACGAGAAGCAGCTCTATGCAACCGTTCTGGCGGTCCCGGACTATCGGCTGAATCCGCCAGACAAGCCGCTCATAACGTTCGAAGAACGGCCCTCCGGCACGCCCATGGCCGTTAAAGCCTGGTTCTACCCTGGCGACGAATACGGGCAGCAGTTCGTGTACCCACGCAATCAGGCGGTTGAGATCGCCAAGCGGACCAATCAGAACGTCCTGTCCATGCGCGATGACATGGCAAAGCACATCTCGGCCCCGTCGAAGGCCGTCGGGGATGCAAGCGTTCAGGAATTACAGAAGACAGATGTCTCAGGTGTAAACCCATCCGGCGAAGCAGTTGAACTAACGGTGGTGGTTTCGACGACGCCTGTGAAGTGATCCCCGGGACGCGATCCGCCAGTGTCAGGAGATTTCGTTTCGGGAGGCTTCGAGGGCTGACCGGATCGCCCCCAGCAGGTCCTTCTCGCTGAACGGCTTGCTCAGAAACGCCACAGCGCCTCGCTGCAGCGCTTTCGCGCGAGCGTCTTCGTCCGCGTGCCCGCTGATAAAAATGATCGGAAGTAAGCGCTTCGATTCTAACAGGCGCTCGTGAAGTTCCAAACCACTCAGCCCTCCGGGCATGCGAAGGTCCAGAACCAGGCAATCCGCCTTATATCTGTGATTCAGGCTCAGGAATGCTTCGGCCGAAGAGAATTCGACGCTCCGATATCCAACAGACCTGAGGAGGCTGCTGATGGAATCGCGCACCGACTGATCGTCATCGACGATGCCGACCAACCCAACCGGTTTTTCGTTTCTCAGCATCGAAAAACAAGACGAAAACTTCCTAGAAATACTAAAATAGCGTCTTACCGGCGGTTTTGCCACTATACCTTCGTATGGAGCAGCGGCCGTGGCGCTAGCCCGAGGATTCTAGTTTTTGGGCCATCCTCACCAGTTCTGCAAGCGACCCGGCCGACATTTTTTGCATGACTTGACCGCGCTGCAGTTTAACGGTCACCTCGCTTGTGCCGAGTTCGGCGGCGACCTGCTTGTTGAGCAATCCTCTAACGACCAATTGCATTACTTCGCGCTCGCGGGGGGTGAGCGACGCGTGCCGCTCTCGCAAACGCACCAATTCGGCGTGGTGTTCCCTGGAAATACGGTCGCGCTCGATGGCCTGCCGAATTGCATCCAGCAGATCCTGATCGCGAAATGGCTTGGTCAGAAATTCGACCGCGCCGTCCTTCATCGCGCGCACGGACATAGGGATGTCGGCATGACCCGTGATAAAAACGATCGGAATCATGGCGTCGGCCTGAATGAGCTCGCGCTGAAGATCCAGACCGCTGAGTCCTGGCAAACGTATATCCAGTACCAGGCATGCAGGTGCGTCCTGGCGGGTGCTCCCGAGAAAGTCCTGCGCCGAGATGAACGTGAGAACCGTGAATCCCGCTGACCTGACAAGGCTATCCAGCGCCTCCCGGATGGATGGATCGTCGTCGACAACGTAGACAACCGGATTCTGCTTAGACATGGACGCCGGCGGCGGTTACCGGCACGGAAAACTGGAATGTTGCGCCGCTTCGGTCATTCTGAGTAGCCCACAGCCGACCACCGTGCGTTTCCACTATGGACCGGCTGATCGCCAGCCCCATCCCCATTCCCTCAGGCTTAGTCGTGAAGAACGGACGAAACAGTTGGTCCGACATTTCGGCAGTCAGGCCGATCCCGCTGTCGGCAACGGAGACCAGGATCCCCTTCGGAGGATCATTTTGGGAAGCAATCACCAGGTCGCGCTGGCCGGGTGCGACGGGTCGCATGGCTTCGAGCGCATTTATAACCAGGTTCAAGATCACTTGCTGCAACAATACGCGATCCGCATTCACGGAAGGCAGCTCTTCCGAAAGCTGGGTGTGGAGTGCGACGCCGCTCCGGAAAACCTCATGGCCGATCAGGCTGACCACTTCGCGGATCGCTTCGTTCATATCAACAGGCGTGATTTGGGGCGCACTTTTCTTGAGCAATGAACGAATCTTGTGGATGACTTCGGCGGCACGGCTTCCTTCCTTTATGATCCGCGCCGTGGCTTCGCGCGCCTCTTCGAGATTGACATTCTCCCTATCCAACCAGCGGAGACAGGCGTTTCCGTTGGTAACAACGGCGGTGAGCGGCTGATTCACTTCATGAGCGATCGAGGCCGCCAGTTCACCCATGAGGGTCACACGGGCCATGTGAGCCAACTGAGCCTGCGCGGTCTGTGCCTGCGCCGACGCCCGCTTGCGCTCGGTGATGTCCCGACTAATCGTAGCCAGGGAGACACGACGACCGGTTCTTTCCTCGGTAATAAAGAAGATTTCCTGCCACATCGGGATGGACGCACCAGTGCGGAAGTGCCGGAATAGCGTCTCGCCTTCCCAACGCCCCTCGCGTCGAACACCGCACAAAGCTTCGTTCTGGAACCTGTCGCGATCCTCCTGGGCCACATACTCGAGGATCGGTCTCCTCACCTGATCCTCGCCGTCGATGCCTAAAAGAGCCTGACCGCTGGCGTTCACGAATTCGGCTTGACCATCGAGTGAGGCGATTCCAATGAAGTCGGTACTGTGCTCCACCAGCGAAGAAAGCTTCCGTCCTTCCGCCTCGGCGCGTTTGCGTTGCTCGATGTCCTTCAGAAGAATGTGCTGAGTCCGGCGAAGTTCGTGCTCTACTTGCTCGCGTTCCCGGATGTTTGCGAGCAGCCTCTCTACCTCCCGCGCTGCCACATTGCTACCCAGGAATTCTTCCGGAGGGACGAAATACATGTTCCGGCAGACGGTGCCGCCATACACGGCGGTCGAATGCGTTCGGATAACATCACGGATCAGTTCCGCCGGGAAAATGCGGCTATTGTACTGGCAGAGTGTGGCGCATCTGGTGTCCGCCAGCGTGTGGGACACTGTACTCTCGTATTCCATCCAGCGCTCAAGCCCGCGCCCGCCTCGGGCTACCCATTCGGTCTCGCCGGATGCGCGGAGGCCGGTGAAGCCTTCGCTTACCGCCTTTCTGGCGGCTTCCGACCAAAAATCGAACATCCATTCCGGATCAAAACACCCTCTCTTCATGTACGCCTGGTCTTTTCTGAGCACGGTCAGGGACTTGGACTTAAGGGCTTGATCTACATCAACGCCTTCTCTTCGCAGGGTGTTTTGAAAGTTTTCAACGTTGTCATCGTCGGCGATGTAAACACACTTTTCGCGCCGGTCTAACCCGATCTTGATAAACGGAACGGCGACGGCGAGCTGTTCTTCGTGGTTCTCGTAAATCGAGCAAAGGTGGTCGCCTGGATTGACCTGCTCAAGGGCGGTACGCAAGGGCGGCGTCTTTTGCGTCGGTCCGATCATCTAGCTGGACCTTCGTTCGACGGCGGTCCTTCTTCGGAGCATGGTATCACTCATAGCCGGGGTCGGACATCATACTTTGGTATAGGTCTCCTCGTGCGTGCACGGTTTGAGCTCCGGCCGAGGCAAAGTCTACGCGTAGACAGACTTGCGCCCAATCCTCGATGTTGATGTTGCGCGGAAATGGCTCTAGCCATTTGGTGAAAGACCTTCGCCTGGCACGTGGCGTGCAGTTCGGTACTCGCGGGCGCCGAAGCGCCCGACGTCACAAAAGGAGCAGGAGCATGTCAACTGTTCAAACCGGAAAGAAGGGGAAACGACTATGGCGGGGCTAGCGAAATCCCTCACAAGGACCGATGATCAGATCCGTCAGGACGTGGTCTTTGAACTGAAGTGGGACCCGAAAATCACCTCGTCGGACGTCGCCGTTGCAGTGAAAGATGGTGTGGTGACTCTGTCCGGGTATGCGAACAGCTACTGGGAGAGAGAAGCTGCGGAGCAGGCCGCCAAGCGTGTTTACGGCGTGCGGGCGGTTGCAAATGATATTCAGGTGAGAGCGCCTTTCTCCCGGACCGACCCGGATATCGCAAGGGACGCTGTCCGCGAGCTGGCAAGCCATGTCGGCATTCCCGACGACCGAGTCAAGGTGTCGGTCAAAAATGGCTGGGTGACCCTGGAAGGCGCCGTCGAGTGGGAGTATCAAAAGACGCTTGCTGAGTCTTCCGTCAAGGGACTGAAAGGCGTGGTGGGGGTCACCAACAACATCCAGGTGAAGCCCGCTGTTTCGCCTAGCGACATCAAGAGCAAAATCGAAGAGGCGCTAAAGCGAAGCGCTGAACTGGACGCCCGCCGCATCACCGTCGAGATCGATGGGAGCACGGTCAAACTCTTCGGCAGCGTACGATCCTGGGCCGAAAAGGAAGAGGCCGAACGTGCTGCATGGTCGGCGCCGGGCACGACGAAGGTTGAAAATCATATCATCATTACCCCATAGATCCCTTCGCGCGCGGGTGGCCGAACTCACTCCTCACCCGCGCGTTTTTTTCCAACGAGTTTCTTAGATGCGACTTTCTTCAGCCAGCGTCAGGCTGTGTCGCCCTGCGGTGTTCCGGCAGGTATTCCACGGTGGGCTGATGCCGAACCGGCTGCGGGTAGAGGGCCATTAAATCGAGGAACTCTGGAGGGATGTCGCTGCGAACGGGCAATCCAAAGCCCCTAGCCGTCTCGAAGGTGATCGGATGATCGTGCGTCCAGGTACCCTCGGACAAGAGTTTCGCCAACTGTTCGACTTTCTCCGGAGCGATCTTATCGTTCAGCAGCTCCTGGACGCTCTCGCGCACCTGCGACACGGCCTTTTCAGCCTGATCTGCCATAATCAGCGTCTCATCCTTCACCCGCTCCACTGGCTTCCGGGCAACCGCCTTTAAAATCGATGCGGCGGGATTCTGTCCTAACTGCGGATCGACGGGACCCATCACGGCATGCTCGCTCATCACAATCTCATGGGCGGCGAGGGCGATCAGCGTTCCTCCCGACATGGCGTAGTGCGGGATCAACGCGGTTACTTTTCCGCGATGTTTGTGGATGGCGCGGGCGATCTGGAGTGCGGCCAGCACCAACCCTCCCGGCGTATGCAGAACGATGTCTATCGGAACGGACGGATCAGTCAGGTGAATTGCGCGGAGAACCTCTTCCGAATCATTCACATCGATGTAGCGCAGCACGGGGAATCCCAGGAAACTCATCGACTCTTGACGGTGAACCAGCAGAATCACACGGGAATTGCGCTGGCGTTCGATTTTCGCGATGAGCCTTTGGCGTGAGGCGTCGAGAAAGCGTTGTCTCAGCACCGGTTGCAGCGCGGATATCAGAAAGAACATCCAAATGATGTCGCCGGCATTCATCGGTAGTCCCTCCAATAGCGATTCGGAACCCAGGCCGTCTCGATTTCATAGCTATCGCGCGCCAGCCGGTGGTTCTTGTCCCCGCGTCTGACAAAAAAGAACTGCAGGACAATTCCGGCGGCGAATCCGCCCACATGCGCCCACCAGGCAACACCTCCGACTTCTTTTGGACCTGCGAGCGCCAATGTGCCGCTGAAGACCTGCGTCAGCATCCAGAACCCCAAGTAGACCACCCCGGGCAGCTCAAAAAAGAGCGGAATGATCAGAATGGGCACCATCACGACCACGCGCGCATAGGGGAACAAAAAGAAATAGGCGCCCATCACTCCCGCAATTGCACCGGAAGCGCCTACGGTAGGGAGTGTCGAATCCGGGTTCGTATACACGTGCGTCACTCCCGCGGCGATGCCACATAGCAAATAGAAGAACAGGAAACGGACCGGCCCCATCCGGTCCTCGACGTTGTCACCAAATATCCAAAGCGTCCAGAGATTTCCGATGATATGCAGCCAGCCGCCATGGAGAAACATGCTGGTGAAAAAGGGCCAGTAGTCATCCAGCGGAAGTCCGATCCAGGCAGTCCATTCGGGATGAGTGTACCGGGCCGGCACCAAACCGAACCAATAGAAGAACTGCTGCAATGTGTCCGCGGGCAAGGTCAGCTCGAACACGAACACCAGAATGTTCACGAAGATAATAGCCCAGGTCGCGATAGGAGGATTCCGGCGGGGAATCGTATCTTGTATCGGAATCATCGTCTGCGCTCTGTGCCGTTTTATCCAGTAATCACGCCACCTTGATCTCGACCGCTTGCGGCTTTGGCCTTTCAGCCTTCGGCAAATGGATCATCAGTACGCCATCCTTGAACTCCGCTCGGAGTTTGCTCTCGTCGACGTCCTCCGGCAGGGTAAACGACCGCACGAATGTGCCGTAAGATCGCTCCACCCGGTGGAAGCGCTTGCCGTCCTCTTCCTTTTCTTGTTTTCGTTCCCCTTGAATGGTCAGGACGCCTTGCTGGATTGTTACTTTGACGTCCTTCTTGTCGACCTCCGGAAGCTCAGCCTTGATGAGGAATTCCTTATCGTCCTCCAGGATGTCCACCGTGGGTATCCAATCAGCGACCCTCATGGTCTCCTGGCCTGATTCGCGGCGACTCTCACGCCGCCCGACCAGGCGGTTGAAGCGTTCGCCGATATCTTCCATTTCTTTAAAGGCATCCCAGCGAACGGGAGCCCATCGCAGTACTGCGCTCATAACACTAGTCCTTTCTTGAACAAACGAATAACTTGATTCACTTCTTTCCGGGGCGCTTTTCGCTAGTCTCGACTTTCTTTTCGCTAGTCTCGACCTTAAGATTGTTGGTCACACTGAACGTGCCCGGCACCGAGCGCGCCTGCAGCTCGGCCAGGGTCCTGTCCATCTCGTTCGCAACGACTCCTGTCAGCGTTACGTTGCCGTTCTTGACGATAATGTGAATCGAAGGAACCGGCTGCAACAGGTAGCGATTAAGGGCAGGATTGCCGTAAATCGCACGATAGACCGCGACTCGAATCGCGTCGTCCATGGGGGATAGCGGCAGAACCTCGATATTGTTCTTGACCTGTTGGACGCCTTCGATGTGCTTCACGGCGCGCTCGGCATCGTCCTTGAGCACCGGTCTGGTGACCTGGCCGAATAGCTCCACCGTGGAGCCGTTGATTCGATAGCTGAGGTCGTCAAAGATGCTGTAGTAGGGAAGCGTGACCAGCGCCTTTCGCACCTCATTGGCCAGTCGGTCTTCCGCGGGTGTCGCTGCGGCACAGATGAGCGAAAGAAAAAGTGGCAATGCAATCAGAGCCACTGAAGGTTTGCTAGCAAATCGCTTCCGAGACATCGGGTGCTCCTTTCTTGTGTGCCCTGTTAAGGGTAAGTGGACCGTGATACTGCAGGTCGCGTTCCACTCTACATAGCTGGTCAAGGAGATGAATTCTGCTTTGTTGTTGGCGACTCTGCGCCAACTATCTCCAGGCTCAGCGCCGGCCGTCGACCACTTGAAAGAAGTCCGTCGACGGATAGATTTTTATTAAGTAGTTCAGCAGACTAACCGAGACATTCATCATGGATCTTTGTTGGTCTCCGACCTGCTAAGGAAGGAGCGGAAAGAGCATGAGTAAAACCAGCCCTACTGCCGAGCCGCCCTCCCAGAGAGAAGAGATCCGGTTAATCCGGCAAATCATCAAAGGCCGCAAAGAGCTTTTCTGCGACTTACTTGAACCTCACATGATCGTCCTGACTCGTTTTGTCGGGACCAAGTTGCAACATGACGCCGAAACGGACGACGTCGTCCAGCAGACCCTGCTGAAGGCCTTCACGAAGTTACATCAGTTTCGCTTTGAAGCTAGCTTTAGAACGTGGTTGATCCGAATCGCCGTCAATGAGGTGCTGCGGTGGCGCCGCGACAAATCCCGTTCGCGCACGGTGTTTGTAGGCCATCTGAGTCAGATGGGCCTCCCGGTTGCCGATCAGGACCCCTCACCCTTCAAACAATGCCAGAGCAATGAAATAGCTGGACATCTTCACAAGGTCATCGCCAGACTTCCCGCGAAATATCGAGCCGTGGTGAGTCTTCGCGATCTACAAGGATTCACGGTCGTTGAAACGGCCGAGGCGCTCAACCTGAACGTGCAAGGAGTACGAACCCGGCACTGGCGCGCACGTCGTGAGATCGCACATTTCCTGCGGTCTAGCGTGACGGCCTGGTCGAAAGCTTGTTGAGGAAAAAGCTTGTTGAGGAAAGAGTTGTTGAAGCAGAGCCTGCTATCAGTGTGAGGCGCCCGCCGTTCGCGCCTTGGGGCCCTTGGAAGCGCTGATTCCCAGCCGGCGGATCTTATAGAAGAGCGTCGAACGGGGTACCCCCAGTAGAACGGCGGCTCCGGCAAGCTGGCCCGAAGTCTTTTGGAGCGTTCGAAGAATATGAGCTCGTTCGGCGTCTCTCAGCGTAACCGGTTCAACTGGAATCTCTTGCTTGCCTCGCAGTTCATCCAAGGGCGGCTCAAGCACGGCCCCTCGGGACAGGATTACCGAGCGCTCGATGAAGTTCTGCAATTCCCTGATGTTGCCAGGCCAACTATAGCGAACCAGGAACTCTATGGCCGCGTAGGGGATATGGTCGATTCGCTTGCCCTGCTGCTCGGCGAACTTTCTGGTGAAGTGCCGAACCAGCAGGGGGATATCTTCCAGGCGCTCTCGCAAGGGCGGGACAGCGATCGGAAACACGCTAAGCCGGTAAAACAGATCCGCCCGAAACTTCCCCTCTGCGACCATTTGAGGCAGGTTGCGATGGGTCGCGGCGACCACCCGGACGTCGGTGTGAATCGTATGAGGGCTCCCCAAACGTTCAAACTCCTGCTCCTGCAGCACGCGGAGCAGCTTCGGCTGCAGCTCGGGAGGAATATCGCCAACCTCATCCAGAAAGATGGTCCCTTTGTTGGCTTGTTCGAATCGCCCGATGCGCTGCGAGATCGCGCCGGTAAACGCGCCACGCTCGTGACCGAACAATTCGCTCTCCAGCAGCCCGATCGGAATAGCCGCGCAGTTCACCCTCACCAGAGAGTGACTCCTCCGCGGGCTGAGAGTGTGGATCATGGCGGCTACGCATTCCTTACCCGTACCCGTCTCGCCTTGAATGAGGGTGGTACAGTTCGTGGGCGCAACCATGTCCACTTGCTTCATCATGTCGCACAGCTTCTGGCTGTCGCCGACGATTTCATGTTCGCCGTTTCGGAAGCTTGCGCGGGCGAGGGGGGCCCTCTCGTCCGGCTCAGTTTCAAGCTTCATAAGACGGCTGGGATAGTTCGCAGTTGCAGCCATGGACATATTAACTTCCTTCGTGTTGGCCGGACGCGTTGCGATTCAAAAGAAGTGCGTTCAGAGTTTGAAACACGCCTGCTCAACCCGGACCAGGTTCGGATGCCTTGAAGCGAATCCAGAGCTCAAACTTCGTGCGAAACCACCTTTACAGCGCGGCGTCTGAACTATGCGGCAAACATTGACTCCTGAAGAACTGTAGCATTCGCCCACGACAGGGCACCATCACACCTTGATATAGGGTTCTCATTACGAAACGAAAAACGCCTGTTCGGATCTAGTCTGCTCATCGACGGGTAGACGGGCCGTTTCAGGTCATCGACAGCCAGCCGTACCCCAAGCTCCGCTGTTCCTGTCCGCTCCAAGTAAGGTCCGGATTGCATGCAGGCATCTGCGTGGCAGGGAAGGTGCATAGTCCAGGGTGGTTCGGAATGTCTGGCCTCAAAGGAACTACATCATGCTACAGCAGTCGATCGGCGCAGTTTCCCGTGTGGGAGCTTGCTTCATTCTCTTCCTGGGACTCGCTTGTATGTGCGTCGCACAGGACGAAGAGCGGCCCATCACTTTCCAAGTGGGGGGCGGACTCACGCTGACTACCGGTTTCGATTCGGGAAGGCTCGATAAGGGCGGAAATTTCCAGGCGGGCGCGGGTCATTTCTTCAACCGCTTCTTAGGCATCGAAGCAAACTTTATGTTTAATCATCTGGGTCTCACCCGCAACGAACTGAACAACCTCGGTCAGCCTGACGGCCATGCCAGGGTTTTCACGGTCACCCTGGACCCGACGCTCCGGATTCCGCTGCCTCGGGGTTTTAGCGCCTACCTTCTCGTGGGCGGCGGCTGGTTGCGAAGGACGGTGGAGTTCACACAGCCGACACTCGCCGGAACCTTCATTTTCGATCCGTGGTGGGGTTACATAGGACCCGCGCTCGTCCCGGCAAACTTGGTTTTGGGCTCGGTAACATCGGACTCGGGTGCATATAACGTAGGGGGCGGCATTAACATTCCAACTGTTAGCCGAGGGCCCCGCATCTACATTGAGTCTCGCTACGTTCACGGCTTTACCGACAACAGCAACACGACGTTGGTGCCCATTACCGTCGGGATCCGCTTTTAGGCGGATCGGGTTCTGCATGAATCACACAAGAGTGAATCTCAGAAATCTTGCCCCGGCGTTGGTATTGCTCTGTCCGCTGACTTGGGGGCAGGCCAGCCCCCCAGGTGGCGGGGCGAAAGAGCCGGCAGGCCAACTTCGGATCCCGAGCCGCTCGCAACCGGCGTTGTTCCGCGGGCAGCAAGGGAAGCAACGGACCGAGATTCATTTCGATCCGGCGACCGCCATGGTCACGATCAAGCTTCTGGTTCAGGACCCAAACGGCTATTTCATCCCGAATATTCGCCGCGAGAACTTCGCCGTATACGAAAACGGGGTACGCCAGCAAGACATCATGGTCGATGTCGAACACGCCGCCGTTTCACTGGGCGTGCTGATGGAATACGGAGGCCGTTACCAGGCGTTCAACAAGATCCTGGCTGAGGAAGTCTCCCGGACAGGCCATAAGGTACTTGAGGTCTTGCGTCAAGACGACAAGGTGGCGATCTGGACTTATGCAGACAATGTGAACCAGCTAGCCGACTTCTCACGGGGACACGACACGCTTGATTCACTTTTTTACGGATTGAAGCCGCCCGAAGTATCCGAAGTGAACCTGTATGACGCCATGCTTTCGACGTTCGCGTTTATGAAGCCGGTTACCGGCCGCAAAGCCATTTTCCTGATTTCGTCCGGTATCGACACGTTTAGCCATGCCAAGCTGGAGGACGTACTGGCGGCGGCGCGAGACGGCGATACGTCGGCATACGTCATCGGCCTGGCGCCCGTCCTGCGTGACGCCGCGGCCTCACTGCAACCCGGCGGACCAGCGTCCCGGATCGACTGGACACGAGCAGAAAATGAGCTCCAGATGATCGCCCGATCGTCCGGAGGCCGGGCTTATTTTCCCAGGACCACGCTTGAACTCTCAGCGGTATACGACGACATCATGGAAAACCTGAGGGTACGCTATGTGATCTCCTATAAGTCGTCCACAAACACGGATGCCAACGTCCCACGGACCGTACGCGTCGAGCTGATTGATCCCAAGACTGGCGGGCCGTTGCAGATTGTGGACGCGAATGGCAAGACCATTCGAGCAAATGTGGTCGTTCAGGAAAGCTACGTCCCGGCGGCAGCGTCGGGGGCGCAGAAGCAATGATCGGGCGCCAACTTCGCGATCGTGATCGGATTACGTTCTTACGGTAAGAAGTCCGGTTAGACCACGGCTTATCACATCTTTAGTTTATAGTTTGGGCACCCCAAGCTTGGGCAAGTGCTGATAACCCGGTTGAAACAATTCAACTCCCCCCGGAGTGGGCTTTTACTGCTTATTGTCTTTCGGTGATGAAGCCTGGATGTACGTAAATTATTGATACGACAGGTATTATCGGGCGGCTTCTGACGCATGCCTTTCGTCGCAGAAACTGCTCAAACCCACCCTGCCTTTCCGCATACCACCACCCCCTTGTGGTTCACCCGAGGTTTGTAGTATTGTTGAAACAATTTCCACTCCCTCGAGCTTGGGGGGAAGGGATCGGGTCGTACGTAACGTTTGGTTGTAAAAGGCCTTCTTACGGTAAGGTACTTGGAAAAGGTTAGTCCAACAACGCAAAGGACCGCGCCAGAGTCAGTTTCCGCGCGGGTTCCCATTACTCAGACCAAAGACCAACCCGGTTATTTCTGGAGCCCTCGCGGCACTTACCTCGTCGCAGCGGAGCCAGGAAGTCGGAGAATGCGCGTTTCTAAAGGATGCGCACCTCTAGCAGTTAAGGTTGAATCCGCAAGCCACCCTTAGGAGGGATGGAATGAAAACTCGATTATTGACTCTATTAACGTCGGTCACGATGACTACAATTTTGACGCTGGCCGGCATCGGGAAGTTACAAGCGCAGGCGACCGACGCGCAGCTCGTCGGCACGGTGTTCGATCCGACTGGGGCCGCGGTTCCTAACGCGACAGTGGAACTCACTAATAAGGCGACTAACGTCAAATCGACTACCACGACAAATGGCGCCGGCGAATATCGTTTCGATAACATTCCTGCCGGAACATACGATCTGAAAACGACTAGCCCGGGGTTCAATACGTCGACGCAACGGGGCCTTCAGGTGGCCTTGGGCAAAGCGTCGACTTCGAACGTCACGCTTGCCGTGGGAGACGTGTCAACCACGATTGAGGTTGCCGAAACGGCCACGCTCATCGACACGACCACTGCGCAAGTAGGAACTACTTTCGGTGCGCGGGAGGCAATCGACTCACCGGCGTCTGCGCTGCCTATGGGCACGATGAATCTGGCGCTTCTGGGCGCAGGAGTCTCAAACCCAGGCGGTATCGGCTTGGGTGACGGACCCTCGGTAGGCGGCCAGCGGCCTCGCAATAACAGCTTTACGGTGGAAGGTGTAGACAACAATCGCAGGGATGTCACGGGACACAATGTCCAGGTTCCCAGTGAGGCAGTGTCCGAATTTACGGTTCTTCAGAACCAATACTCGGCCGAATTCGGTGCCGGCACCGGCGGCCAGTTCATCACCTCGATCCGCGGCGGCTCGAACAGTTTCCACGGATCCGCGTTCGAGTATCTCCAAAACCGCAACTTCAATGCGGTGGACCAATCTTCGGCGCGTCAGGGCTTTCTTTCGAATCAACGCTACGATCAGAATACTTTCGGTGGCTCTATCGGTGGCCCCATCAAGAGGGACAAGTTGTTCTTCTACGGACTCTGGCAATACAATCCCACGGGCACGGCTTCTTCACCTTCGTCCAACCCCGTGTACTCCCCGACCGCGGCCGGATATGCCACTTTAAGCGGCATGCCAGGCATTTCGCAGACCAACTTGGGGGTATTGAAGCAGTACTTGGCCCCCGCCCCCACCGCGGACCAACCAGCCATAAAGGTGAATGGAACGAACATCCCGATCGGTACTTTGCCGATCACGGCGCCCTCCTATCTGAACATTCAAACGTACTTGGTCAGCATGGACTACAATCCGTCGAGCAAGGATCAGATACGCGGAAGATTCGTGAATGAGATCCACACCGGATTCGATCCATCGACGCTGGCGCCTCTGCCGTCCTTCTTTGTGGGCCGCGATACGACTTCGAAACTTCTCTCTTTCTCAGAGATCCATAACTTCTCTCCCACTCTGCTCAACGAATTCCGGTTCGGGTACAGCCGTTACAACGACAACCTGGGAGACGGCGGGTTCACCTTCCCGGGTTTGGACAGTTTTCCGAATCTGGTGATCGATGATCTGAATTCCACTCAATTAGGGCCCTACAGTACGTCGCCCCAATTTACCGTTATCAACAGCTACCAGCTGATCGATAATCTGAGCTGGACCGCGGGACGCCACACCATGAAGTTTGGCTGGGAAGGACGCAAATACATCGATGGGACCTTGTTCACACAGCGTCTGCGTGGCGACTACGAGTACGACACGCTGGAAAACTATCTACAAGATATCAGCCCGGCTTTCGCCGAACGCAACGTTGGCGGCGCTCTATATACCGGCAACGCGATCAATCAGGCTTTGTTCGGTACGGACCAGTTTCGTCTGAGGCAAAACCTCACCATCAACGTCGGACTGCGTTGGGACTATCAGGGCATTCCGGCCGACGACAAGCAGCAGGCGCTGAATGCAATCTCGAGCATCCCCGGTGTGATCGACTTCCGCGAGCCGAAAGCTCAAAAGACAGCCTTCTCCCCGCATCTCGGAATCGCTTACTCTCCGGGGAAAAGTGGCAACACCTCGATCCGCGCCGGCTTCGGGTTGACTTACGACAAGATTTTTGAAAATCAGGGCACACTAAGCCGCCCACCCCAGGTGTCCAGCACCGTGGACGTCGATCCTGGCAAACCGAACTTCCTTAAGAATGGTGGTATTCCCGCCACGGCTTCAGGCGCTGCTGCCTGCACAACCGTAACGACCTGCCGCGCTATTACATCGGCGTACATACCCGACCAGATGCTGCCCTACGCCCTGACCTGGAATTTCGGAGTGCAGCATGTTTTTGCGAAAGATTACACTCTCGAAGTCCGTTACCTGGGTACCCGTGGTGTCCACTTGTTTGTGCAGCAGCGTCTGAATCGCGTGGCCAAGGTCACGCCGGACGTCTTCCTGCCGACGTACCTTACTGCACCCAGCACCGCCACATTGGCGGCTCTGCCTGTTACGCTGGCGGATATCAACGCGAGGAGCAGTTTCTCGCCGCTGTATCCCGGTTTTACCTCGAACCTGTTTGCCCTGGAAAATTGGGGCAACTCGTCCTACAACGGATTGGCGGTGGAATTCACTCGCCGATTTACGCGGAACTTGCTGTTCAAAGCCGCTTACACCTGGAGCCATAATATCGACGACAGCACCGCCGATCTGTTCTCGACGTATCTCTCGCCCCGGCGTCCCCAGGACTTCCAAAACTGGAGGAACGAGAAGTCCAATTCGTTCCTGGACCGCCGTCACCGCTTCACTTACAACTGGGTTTATGACCTGCCGTGGTACAGCAAGAGCGACAACAAGATGCTGCGGTATGCTCTCGGCGGCTATATACTCAGTGGAACGTATACGTTCGAATCGCCGCAGTATGCTACGGTTCAGAGCAATATCGATAGCAATCTGAACGGGGATAACGCAGGCGACCGCGTCCTGGTCAATCCCGGTGGTACTTCAGGAGTGGGCAGTGGTGTGGTCGGTCTGACCAGGACTGGCGCCCGGATTACGGCGGGGAGTTCCGTAAACTCGACCACGGGGCCGATCGTGGCGTACTTGGCATTGAATCCGAATGCCCAATACATCGTGGCCGGACTTGGCGCTCTGGCGAACGGCGGACGCCAAACCCTGCCTCTGGGAAGGATCAACAACTGGGATGCGCAGATCAAGAAGGCGTTCCGCTTCGGTGAAGTTGCGAAACTGGAAATTGCCGCACAGTTTTTCAACGTGCTCAATCATCCGCAGTACACCGCGGGTTACACCAACATCATCCAGTTCCACAACAGCAATACGACGAGAGACAACCTGATTCCCAACAACCCGGCTTTTAACCGGCCGGACCTGGAATACAACAGTAACTCACGGACAACTCAGTTGACTGCCCGAATTCAGTTCTAATTCGAAGCCCGCAGTCCTTTGGCAAGAATTGGGCCGCCACCTCGGACCGGGGTGGCGGCTTTTTCAATTAGCGCGGAGCGCGGGAATCACTTGCCGCGATAGTGGCTCACGTCGTTGTTATTCTCGTTGCAGATAAACTCCATAATCTCTTCCTCAGGCGGGGCGAGTGTCGCGGTGAACGTTCTCTTCCATGCGCCGGTGAACGCTTCGGAATCCTCCATAGTGATTTCGACCTCGATATGCCCGTAATCGGGCCGGCGGATGCGTTCGACCGTGTGCAGTTTTTCCGTATGAGGAATACCGGAGAGCGAAAGCCAGCTTTTGTCGTTGTAGCCCGTGGTGTCGATCACCAGCGTGTCGCCCTCCCACCGGCCGATCGAGTGTCCCTGCCAGGAAGGATTCGGATCCGCCGGGTGGCGCCGGCCATCCAGGAAAATCTGCCGGACGCCCGGAGTGTCCGACTCATGCATCACCACGATGAGCGAAGGAGTCTGGACGAATTTGTACGGGAACGCTCGAGTGATCGGCGCCGCATTGGCCGGCAGGCAGAACCCGCCGGGATAGTCTTTCGAATTATTTTCCATGCGCTGGCGAAGGAGTTCCGCGGCCCAGGGCTGCAGCGGCGGCGGAGGCGTCTCCGGGTTGTACACGTTGATCCAGATGCCGGAGAGATCCGGTTTGCCTTCGCGGGTGCGCGGCGTAGCACCGCTGGGTACGGCGGCGCGCTCCCGGAACTCGTTCAGCAGGAGAATGGGGTCGTCTCCCAGCGTCCCCAGGTTTGCTCCCCACGGTAGATGGACGTCGAGGCGGCGCGACTCGCGCGCTCGGACGACGACATTCGGCTGGGTGAAAGAACCGTACTGGCAGCAAGGCATGAGGACAGCGAGATCGTAAGTTCCCGGAGGCAATGTAAGCGTAAATTCGCCCGTGGACGAACCGGTTCCGCGCACCACCGCGTTGCTAGCGGAGTTCTTAGCCTGAATTAAGGCGTCCTTTACCACGCCCCCGTCCGGGTCGGTGACGATGCCTGTGATCGTTCCCGATTGCGCGAGAGCAACGGCGCGCATAAATACGATCCCCGCCAGGAAGGCATTCAGCGTTTTCATGGGATTCATCTTAACTCGACGGTTAATGGAAGTCATGTGAACTAGTGCCGATCTCGAGAGGGTTCGCCAGCGGAGAAACGCGCTCTGCCAGAATGTGGATCACGCTGTCTACGTTCTGCATTCGGCCTTCCACCATCACCCAAGGATGAGTGAGAATGTCCCGTCGCTGCTTTTCAAAAATATCCGGCATGATCACTACATTCGAAATACCAGTCTCATCTTCCAGGCTCATGAAGGTGATCCCTTTGGCGGTGCCGGGGCGTTGACGCACGATAACATTGCCTGCCACGCGTACGGTTCGTCCATTGGCGATGGAAGGGAGTGCGGCCGCGGGAGTCACTCGCAGCCTGTCCATTTCGGCTCGCCGGTATGCCATGGGATGCTTGCCAATCGTCATTCCGGTGCCAATGCTGTCGGCTATCAGACGCTCTTCGATGGTCATGGGCCGCAGCGGAGATTCGGGCGCTGATTCAGGAATGCCGTGCAGGAGTTCCCCTGCAGGTCGAAACGCTCGTGAAGCATTCCACAAGGCATTTCTACGATGTTGCGCACCAATGGAGTTGAGTGCGCCGAGTGCCGCCAGTTGATTGAATTCTTCTTTGTTCAGTTCCGGCACGCGCCGTGCGAAATCGTCAATGGTGGAGAAGGGTTGCCTGCTGACGATCGCCTCAGCGGCCTGACGACGCAATCCGCGAACGTAATTCATGCCTAGCCGCAGTTGGAAATCTTCTACGGTGCAAACGCTTCCAGAACGATTGATATCCACGGGCAACACACGCAAGCCGTGGCGTTGCGCGTCCTTGACCAGGGTCGAGGCATGGTAAAAACCCATCGGCTGATTGTTCAGCAAGGCACAAGTAAATGCGGCCAGATAGTACGTCCTCAGGTACGCGCTGGCATAGGCGATCAAGGCAAAGCTTGCTGCGTGCGATTCCGGAAAACCGAACGAAGCGAAAGAGGTGATCGCTTTTACGATTTTGTTCTGGGTCTCGCCTATAATCCCCCTTTTATCCATTCCAGCCCGCAGCTTGATCTCAATCTCATTCATGCGCTTTTCCGAGCGCTTGAAGCCGAATGCGCGGCGCAGTTCTTCCGCCTCGCCTCCCGTGAAATTTGCGGCAGCCATTGCCATACGCAGCAATTGCTCTTGAAACAGAGGCACACCTAGCGTGCGCTCTAGGATTTCATTCAAGCAGGGATGCAGTGGCTCGGCCTTTTCTCTTCCCTGGCGTCGAGCGAGGTAAGGATGAGCCATCTTCCCTTCGATAGGCCCCGGCCGCACGATGGCGACTTGTACCACGAGATCGTAAAAATTCTTCGGCTTCATTCGCGGCAGCGATGCCTGCTGTGCGCGGCTTTCTACCTGGAACAATCCGATGGTATCGGCGCGCTGAAGCGAGTCATACACTTTAGGATCGTCCGGCGGCAGGTTTCCAAGATCGACTTTCTCTCCGTGGTGCCGCTTGATGAGATCGATAGACTCTTCAAGCACGGCCATCATCCCCAGGCCCAACAGATCCACTTTTACAAGGCCCAGGTCGGCGCAGTCGTCTTTATCCCACTGCACAACCACGCGCCCCGGCATCGTCGCAGGTTCCAAGGGCACCACGGAATCGAGCTGGCCCTGGCAAATCACCATCCCGCCTGAATGTTGGCTCAAATGGCGCGGCAGGTCCTGCAGCCCCACCGCCAGATCCAGAAACTTCCGTACCCGCCTGTCGGAGAGATCCAGGCCGGCTTCCCGAAATTGTCTTTCTGCTGTGTCGGTGGCATCTGTCCATCCCCACATGGGCACGAGTTTGGATAGTGTGCTAAGAGTCTGCTCATCAAAGCCCAGAACTTTGCCGGCTTCCCGTGCGGCGGACCTGCCTCGGTAGGTATTGACGTTCGCTGTCATAGCGGCGCCCAGCTTGCCGTACCGGTCGTAGACGTATTGAATAGCTTTCTCGCGTTGATCGCCGGAGGGAAGGTCAAGGTCGATGTCGGGCCACTCACCGCCGCGATTCTCAGATAGAAATCGCTCAAACAGCAGATTCATCTTTACAGGATCGATCGCCGTGATGCCCAGGGAATAACAAACGGCACTGTTGGCTGCCGAGCCACGCCCTTGGACCAGAATCCCTTGCTTCCTGCAATACTCAACAATGTCCCAGACGATCAGGAAATATCCCTGGAATCCCAGTTTTTCGATGAGAGCCAGCTCCTTTTCAATTTGCGGCCGAGCTTCTTCATAGCGGTCTCCGTAGCGGCGGCGGGCGTATTCTTCTGTCAGCTTTCGTAGAAAGCCGGCTTCATTCTGACCGGCGGGAACAGGATAATGCGGGAACTGGTATCCCAGATCGGCAAGAGTGAACTGGAGCCTGGAAGCCACGTGCAGCGTATTGGCAATGGCATCCGGCACGTCGGCGAACAAACGATTCATCTCCTCGGCGGACTTGGGATAACGTTCGGAATTGCGTTCCAGGAGCCGGCCTGCATTGACTAAAGTGGTATGGTTGCGCAGGCAGGTAAATACGTCGAGTCGTTCGCGATGATGAGGCTCGGCGTAGCACACGCCATTGGTGGCAACCAAAGGTAAGCGCAAGCTGCGCCCCAATTCAATTGCCGCCTGATTGCGAGCTTCTTCATCGCGGTGAAAGTGGCGCTGCAACTCCAGGTAGACATTTTTCGCCCCGAAGATTTGTTGGAGGCGCTCCAGGGTAGCGCGTCCTTCTTTCTTATGGAGCCCTTGCGCCAAAGGTCCATCTTCGGCTCCGGTCAAACATAACAATCCCTCTGAAAATTCGGCCAGCTCTTCAGGTGTTGCTGCGGGTTCATGTCCTGGCTTGGGATGCTTGGCTGTACGCAATTTCATGCGCGAGATCATGCGGCAGAGGTTCTGATATCCCCGCTGGTTGGTGATCAACAGTGGATAGCGAGCGCCGTCCGTGCAGGTGACTTCTGCGCCCAAGTGAGGGGCTAGCCCGGCTTTCTTCATGGCTTGATGAAAACGCGGGGCCCCATACACTCCATCGACATCGAGCAGTGCCATGCCAGGCTGCCCTAACTCGCTGCAACGAAAGGCGTAGTCTTCTGGAATGCACGCCCCGCGAAGGAAGCTGAAAGCCGAGCGGGCATGGAGTTCTACGTACGAAAAAGGCATTGACGTCCGATCCCAGTATAGGCGAAAATAAGGCGAAGATGGCAAGTTCCGCTACCCTCCTTCGGGAACAGATTCAAGCCGCCCTGAGCTCTCGCTGCGAAGCTGCATTTCTGATTGAAAAAAAAGCAGCGGAAGAGACTCTGTCTTCGGTAGTGGAGGAGATTCCACGGGGAGCACTTACAGAAATCGCTGGACCAGCTTCTTCGGGGCGAACTTCGCTGCTCTATTCCTTGCTCGCCACTGCGTCCTCGGGGCAAGAATTTTGCGCTTTGCTGGATACCGGGGATACGTTCGATCCCGAGAGCGCTGCCGCGGCCGGAGTGCGCCTTTCGCAAGTGCTCTGGGTCCGTTGTGGAGGCAACGCAGAGCACGCGCTCAAGGCTGCCGATATGTTGGCTCAAGGCGGAGGCTTCGGATTGGTTGCTATCGATCTAGGGGATACATCGGAAAATGTTGTACGTCGTATTCCACTGGCTGCCTGGTTCCGTTTACGTCATGCCGTGGAGAACACCAGAACCGCGCTGGTTGTGATGGCGCAGCAGATTCACGCGCACTCCTGCTCCGCGCTCAAGATCGAACTCAGCCGCAGCCGCGCGTTATGGCGAGGCCAGCTTCCAGGTTGTCTTCTAAATGGATTGGAAGCTACAGCCCGCTGCATCCGGAATCATCGCGCGCAGGAGCGCTCATTCACCATCTCGCGGTAGTGGTATGTTCGCGTGTCTGTATGCTCCCGGCAATCTTCCGCTATTGGTGGAATGTGCCGGACATTTCTCTCCGCTCATTGAAGAAACGTCATCGGACACCGTTGTGTTCGATATCCGGGGTCTCCAGCGAATCTACGGTTCGGCTGAGCAAATCGCGTCAGAGATCCAGCGCCGGGTAGGCATCACCGCCAATCTGGCACTGGCATCGAATCCGGATGCGGCTATCCATGCGGCACAAGCAATTCGTGGCGTAACGATTCTTCCTCCGGATCGTGCAGCAGCCATTCTTGCGCCCTTGCCGCCGTATCTGTTGGGTGGATCACCAGAGTTCGCTCGAACCTTGGATCTCTGGGGCGTCCGGACATTCGGAGAGTTTGCCGATCTGCCGCATTTGGGCGTGGCCGCGCGTCTAGGCGAAGAAGGCACTTATATGCAGCAACTGGCGCGCGGGGCGGGGCATCGCCAGTTACGTCTTCGCGTCGACCCAGTGGTATTCCGCCAGCAGCAAGAGCTCGAAGACTCAGTGGATCAACTGGAGCCCCTGCTGTTTTTGCTATCCCGTATGTTGAACGAGCTATGCGAGCGTTTGCGTTTTTATGGGCGATCCACCAATGAAATCCGTTTACGGTTGAAATTAGAACGCGCCCCCGGTCACACCACTACGCTACGCCTGCCCGTTCCCATGCTCGACGCCAGGGTGCTACTCAAACTGTTGCAACTGGAGTTGAACGACAGGCCTCCCCAGGCTCCCATCGAGAAGATCCAACTCGAACTGATGCCTGTGGAGCCACGCACCACTCAACACGGCTTATTTCTGCCCTCGTCGCCGGAGCCGGAAAAACTGGAGATAACTCTGGCCCGGATTCGCGGGATGGTTGGAGCGGAAAACGTCGGAGCAGCGGAATTGATGGATACGCATCGCCCGGATGCCTTTCGCGTGGGACCGCTTGTGGCCGCCAAAGGAATGGTGGTTCCCGCCCCTCCAAAATTGGCGTTCCGCAGATTCCGCCCGCCTTGTCCCGCGCAGGTATGGTGCGCCGACCAGGGCAAGCCCGCCAGGATTGTCTCGTCTAAAGGAGGAGGCCGGATTGTCGCCTGCGCCGGACCTTGGCGGACATCGGGCGATTGGTGGGCCAGCGAGATCTGGAGTCACCAGGAATGGGATGTCGAGACGCAGAGCATGGGTGTGTCCCGCATCTATCACGATTATTTGCAGGGAGAGTGGTTTATCGAGGGCAACTACGACTAACCCGAAGTCCTGTGGGGGTCTTTATTTGGTCGGGCTGCCGGGATTTGAACCCGGGACCTCTTGCACCCCAAGCAAGCGCGCTAGCCAGGCTGCGCCACAGCCCGAATGTATCAGTCTACCACCTTGCCCGCAGTTTACCTCCCGCTTGCTCCGCGCTACCATCGCGGTATGGAGCGAGACGGCATTCGGACCTGCGACTCCTGCGGCCAGACCATCCCATCCATGTCCAAGCTCGCCGTTCTTAAGGACGGCAAGGACCTTTGCCTCGCCTGCCAAATCCGCCTCGCCCAGATCGAAAAAGGACTCCGGCATTAAATATCCCCGATGAAACGACTTCTATTGCTCCCTCTTCTTGCTTTTTTGGGTGGGGGCCTCGCCTCTGCGCAGATGACGGAGGTCTCCGGCGAACGCATTCGCGCGCACGTCAAGTTTCTCTCGAGCGATCTGCTCGAAGGACGCGCTCCCGGCTCGCGTGGCGGCGACCTTGCCACCGAATACATCGCCACCCAGTTCTCTCTGCTCGGCCTGAAACCGGCCGGTGATCAAGGAACATATTTTCAGAAATTTGCCCTAGTCGGCGTCGAGCCGCAGCCCGATTCGCAGCTGACGTTCGCGCCCAACACCGGCCCCGCGACCTCGTTCAAGTGGCTCGACGAGTTCGTCGGCGTCACTTATCAGCAGCGCACCGATGCGCAGTTCGATGCGCCCGCGGTGTTCGTCGGGCATGGCATCGTCGCGCCCGAGTACAAGTGGGACGATTATCAAGGCATCGATGTGCGCGGCAAAGTGGTCGTGTTGTTCACCGGCGAGCCGCCCTCCACCGATTCCAACTTTTTCACCGGCAAAGCCCTCACCTATTACGGCCGCTGGACCTATAAATACGAAGAAGCCACGCGCCATGGAGCCGCTGCTGTTGTGATCATCCACACCACGCCCACGGCCAGTTATGGCTGGGACGTCGTGCGATCTTCGTGGGGACGCGAAGATCAGGAAGTAAAGCTGGCCCCGGGTGACCCCGCGTTGGCGTTCGCCGGGTGGGTAACCAAAGACGTGGGCGAAAAGATCGCCGCCGTAGCCGGCAGCAGCGTGGATCAGCTTCTAAAACGTGCGGATACGCCCGGCTTCCGCGCCATTGAGCTTCCCATGCGGATACGCGGACGCTCGCCAGCAAAGGTGCGCACGGTCGAAACCCGCAACGTTATCGGCAAGATTGAAGGCAGCGACGCCAAACTGAAAGAAGAAACTGTGGTCTTCAGCGCGCATTGGGATCACCTGGGCGTTGGCGAGCCGGTCAATGGAGACCGAATTTACAATGGCGCTCTCGATAATGCTTCGGGTTGCGGCATGTTGCTCGAAATCGCGCGGGCGTGGGCGGCTTTGCCCCAGAAACCGCGCCGTTCGGTGATTTTTGTAGCGGTCGCGGCGGAGGAGGCCGGCTTGCGCGGGTCTTATTATTACGGCCAACATCCCGTGGTTCCCCCCGGAAAGACCGCCGTCGGTCTCAACTTTGACATGTTGCTTCCTTACGGCCGGTCGCGCGATGTCACCGTGAACGGCGCGGAGCGGACGACCCTCTATCCCATCGTGCAGCAAGCGGCCCAGCGCATGGGGCTCACAATCGCTCCCGACCCGGAGCCAGAAGCCGGGCACTACTACCGCTCCGATCACTTTTCTCTCGCGCGGGTCGGCATTCCTTCGTTCTCCATCGATCGCGGCGAGGATCTCGTGGGCAAGCCTCCCGGAACCGGGCATAAATTGTACGAGGAGTTCGTAGAAAAGAATTACCATCAGCCCTCCGACGAATATCACGAAGACTGGGATTTTGCGGGCATGGAGCAATACGCGCAATTCGGTTTGCTGATCGGTGTCAACGTTGCGAACTCGCCGAAGTTGCCCACCTGGCGAGCCGGCGATGAGTTTCTGCCCGCCCGTCAAAAGAGCGGCGTGAACTAACACCGAACCACGAGCGGTAGCGAGTGGCTGCGACCATTCGGCCGCTCACTGGCGTTCGCGGTTCGGAAGGCTTGCCCTGATGTCCGCACCGGTGTAAGGCGTATGCGGGCGAAGAAAAAGGGTAACTCGTTTCCCGTCAACAAATCTCTTGCAATCAGCAAGAAGCCGTTATAAACTCGCTCAAGTGGCCTAATGTGGGCTAGAGTGTCACGAAATGGCCGATGTGCAGATCAACAACCTGGTGACGGCGGAGCCTCCCCATTCGATCGCCCAGGCGAGCATCGACGAAAAGGGTCGGCTGAAACTGCCGGCCGAGTTTCTGGAGTATCTGGAAGCGCTCAAGGTCACCAAGGTTTTCATCACGACACTCGATCAGCGTCAGGCTCGAATCTATCCGATCGCAGTGTGGAAAGTCAACGAAGAGCTGTTTCAGAATTCCGGGGAAAACGCGGCGGCAGCCGAACGGCTGGCGTTCCTGGCGAAGGTCTTCGGCGGCGACGCCGAGATCGACAAATCGGGACGGGTGCTGCTGCCGGCCAAGCTGCGCGAAGTCTTGGACCTGGAAAAACAGCCGGTGTGGCTGGATGTGTATCACGGCCGGATCAATGTGGTCACCAAGAAGATTTACGACGAGCGGATGCAGCTAGCGCAAGCCAGCCAGCCCGAGGATTTGAAGACGCTCGAAAAAATGGGACTGAAATAGTGGTTATGTATGCATACGCCGGTCATGTTGAAGGAGAGCGTCGAATACCTGGCGCTCAAACCCGACGGCATGTATCTGGATGCAACCGCCGGATTGGGCGGGCATACCGGAGCGATCGCGCGCCAGCTGGCAGAGCTGGGCGGCAGCGGCGTGGTGCTGGCATGCGACCGGGATGCGGAGAGTCTGGAGCTGGCCAAGGCCAACACGGCGGACACTTCGTCACGGATCCGGTTTCATCAGAGTTTGTTCTCGCAGCTGGGAGAGAGGCTGACGGCAGAAGGGGTTTCACAACTGGATGGACTGCTCGCAGACCTGGGTGTTTCGCGCTACCAGCTTACCGACGGTGGGAGGGGGTTCTCACTGATGGCGGATGGTCCTTTGGATATGCGCATGGGGCGCGATATCCCGGGGACCGCCGCGGACCTTGTGAATTTCGAATCCGAGAAGGAGCTCGCCGACCTGATCTTCAGGTTAGGCGAGGAAAGGAGGAGCCGGAAGATAGCCAGAGCAATCGTGCGGGCACGTCCCATACAGACGACCGGTCAGTTGGCCAAGCTGATCGAAGGGATCGTGCCCCGCACGGAAAAAATTCATCCCGCGACGCGCACATTCATGGCTCTGCGCATCGCTGTCAATCGCGAGCAGGAGGAGCTGGACGCGCTGCTCGAGTCGATCCCCAGGCTGGTGAAGCCGGGCGGACGCGCGGTGATCATCAGCTTCATGTCGCTCGAGGATCGCAAGGTCAAACAGAGTTTTCAGGCCATGGCGAAAGCGGGCCAGGCACGGGTGCTTACGCGGCACGTCGTGCGGCCTGCGGAAGAGGAAATCTGGAACAATCCGCCGTCGCGAAGCGCAAAGCTCCGCGCGGTCGAGTTGCTGTAGAGAGGGAATAAGGTCGGGCAAGATGGCTACGCTAGCGACTGCATTAGACAAGCTTTTTGAGAATGGAATGAATCGGACTGTAAGGGCTGCGCCTATCCGTGAGGCAAGCGCGCCGGTGCGTCCGTTCGCCAACGAAGACATCTTTTTTTACGTCAAGCGGATCGACAACAGCCGCGTGGTGCGGGCTGCCGATCCACAGGCGCGCCAGGTGTGCTGGAAGCTCATCGGCTCGGTGGTGGCGGCGGCGGTGCTTCTGATCGCCGTACTGCTTCCCGGCGCCTATGGTCTGCTGGCGGGTTACCAGATTCAAACTCTACGCCAGGATGCGCGACGGCTGGCTAACGAGCGCGCTTCCCTCGAATTGCAAGAAGCCCAGTTGCTCTCGCCTGCTCGCATGGAGGAACTGGCGCGCATGCAGCAATTTGTCGATCCCGCGCCGCAGAAAGTCGTCTACCTCGATGGTCAACCGCAAGTTGCGCAGAACACCGGACTGCGTGAGGCCTCGCTGAACACCGCGGCTGAGGGGAACAGAAAGTAATCCGGCGGAACCTGTGCGATGCCTCTTCCTCCCACCACCCAGCGTCTTCAGTGGTTGCTTTGGGCGCTACTGGTGTGGGCAGGGGCCATCTTCGGGCGACTCGTCTGGCTGCAGGTAATTCGCCACGACGAGCTGCTCCGCCTCGCCGAACAACAACAGCAGAGAACCGTGGAAGTCCAGGCTCTGCGAGGATCCATCCTGGATCGCACCGGGCAGCCGCTCGCCAAGACCTTGCCGGCCGAATCGATCGCCGTTGATCCGACGAAAATTCCGGATCTCAAGATCGCCGCTGACATCCTCTCACGCATGCTGGACCTGGACCGGTCCCAGCTATACCAACGGCTGCGTTCCTACCAGGCGCGCTCGAGCCATTTCATGTGGGTGGCTCGCAAGCTGGACGCGAAACCGGCCGAACGCGTGCGTAAACTGAACCTCCCTTACGTTGAGTTTCGCACCGAGCTACGCCGCTTCTATCCGCACGGAACGCTCGCCTCGCATGTTTTGGGATCCATCGGATACCTGGAGGGCAGCGATGCCGAACGCGGCAGCGCCGGGATCGAGGCTTCCTTCGAAGAGGATCTGGCCGGACGTCCGGGACTCGCCCACGTATTTACCGATGTTCACCAGACGGCTTACGAATCTTTCGTGACGCGCGCTCCCGAAGCCGGTTCTAATCTCACGCTGAGCATCGATCCCAATCTGCAATATGAGGCCGAGCGGCAACTGGATAAAGCGATCGCCTCCAGTCACGCGCGTACCGGCTCTATTGTCGCCATCAATCCTTACACGGGCGATATCCTCGCGATGGCGAATTATCCGCGTTACGATCCCAATCTTCCTCCCGGCCGCGACGATGCGGCGGCGCGCAGCAACCTGGCGATTTCGACGCCATTTGAGCCCGGAAGCGTCTTTAAAGTGATCACGCTGTCGGCCGCATTCGAATCCACCAACCTGACTCCCGATACTCTGATCAACTGCGGCAATGGGTCCATCAACCTGTACGGCCGCGTGATTCACGACACCCATCGCTACTCGGTGCTGAGCGTGGCTGATGTGCTGGCGAAATCGAGCAATATCGGAGCCATTCAAATCGCCCTGAGGACCGGCGAACGGCCGCTCTACAAATACCAGCGACTGTTCGGATTCGGTCAGAAGACCGGAATCGAGCTGGCTGGCGAATCGGGCGGTAACCTGCGGGATGTGAAGCAGTGGATGCCGAGTTCGGTTGGATCCCTGGCCATGGGCCATGAAGTCAGCGTGACCTCCCTGCAACTGGCCGTAGCTGGAGCAGTCGTCGCCAATGGCGGCTTGAAGGTGAAGCCACGGCTCGTAATTGCTCGTCAAAAGCCCGGCCAGCCGCTGCAGCGCATCGCTCCCGAGCCGCCGGTTCGGATCTTGCGCCCGGAGACTGCCATTACGATGCGCCAGTTGATGGAAGGCGTAGTGCTGCGGGGCACCGGCCGCGGTCTCGCGAACCTCAGAGGCTATACCTCCGGCGGAAAGACTGGGTCGGCGCAGATCTACGACGCCAAAGCTCACGTCTACACGCACAACTACAATGCGAGTTTCCTGGGTTTCGCGCCGGTAGCGAATCCGCAAATTGTGATCGCGGTGACGCTGAATCGTACCACCGGCGGCACTGCCGGATACGGCGGACCGGTTGCCGCGCCGGTCTTCCGCGAGGTAGCCATGGACGCGCTGCGGATGCTCGATGTGCCGAAGGATCTTCCGGAAGAGGAGTTGCGCGCCACTCATTCCGCACGTCCAGGCGATTCTCCCCAAGATCTATCCAAAGAGTTATCCAAGGCGGCGGGGTTGTTCGCTCCGCCCGGACAACGACCTGTATCCTCCGTCACTCCGCCGCCGGTTCAGGACGATGCTTCGGTTTCGGCCGAAACGTCTTCCCCGGACCGGCGGCCTTTTTTAACCGCGAGTGCGGAGATGTCGGGCGAACCGCGCGCCCCGGATTTCCTGGGGAAGTCGTTGCGGTCTGTTCTCGAGGAATCGGCCGCAGCCGGTTTTCCCGTCGAGGTGCATGGTAGCGGCCTGGCGCGCAGCCAGGAACCGCCACCCGGGACCCCGGTGCGTCCCCACGCATTAGTGCGGGTTCAATTCGGGCGATGAAGCTCAGTGAGTTGCTGGCGGGGGTGGCGCTCCGCGAAGCGCTCACGCCGGAGCTCGCCAATCTCGAAGTTGCCGGTCTTGAATACGATTCGCGCCGTGTGGGGAAAGGTTTCGTGTTTTTTGCGTTCGCCGGGTCTCGTGTCGACGGCCGCCAGTTTGCGCAAGACGCCCTGGCCCGCGGCGCGCTTGCCGTAGTCAGCGACTTGCCGCGTCCACCCGATTTCGCGGGCCCATCGGGAGAATGGATCCAGGTTGAACACGGCCGCCAGGCCCTGGCCGCCGCTGCCCGCACTTTCTACCATCGCCCCGATGAGCGCGTCTTTTTCACGGGAATCACCGGCACCAACGGCAAAACCACCACCGCGTACCTGATCGAGACGCTTCTGCGCGCCGCCGGCAAGGTTACGGGACTCATCGGAACCATCGAATACCGGGTGGCGGGCGAGGTTCGACCTTCTCCGAACACTACACCGGAATCGCTCGATCTCATGCGCTTCGCCACGGAACTGGAGGAGCGCGGCGGCACCCATCTGGTGGCCGAAGTTTCCTCTCACGCTCTGGCGCTGGGCCGCACCTACGGATTTCGCTTCCATACCGCCGTTTTCACCAACCTGACGCGCGACCACCTGGACTTTCACGGGACAATGGAAGAGTACGCGGCCGCTAAACGCCGGCTGTTCGTGTCTCCGGGCCAGCGCGGTCCTCGATGGGCCGTACTGAATTCCGACGATCCAGCGTCTAAAACTATGGAGCCGGAAGACCCCGGTTCTCGCACTATCTGGTACGGACTCACGGACGTAGCCGGCTTACGGGCCGAAAATATTGTCTCCGGGTTCAATGGTCTGGTTTTCGACGTGACCTGGAACGGCCGCCGTGCGAAAGTAGAATCACCGTTGTTGGGTCGGGTGAACGTATCGAATATTCTGGCCGCGCTGGGCGCCGGTTTGAGCTACGGCCTGGATCTGGAGACCATGGCGGGCTCGGTTTCCCTGTGCCGCGCTGTGCCGGGCCGGTTCGAGCCCGTGGATCAGGGACAGCCTTTCCTGGTTGGGGTCGATTACGCCCACACTGACGACGCGCTCCGGAACGCGATCCAGACTGCGCGGAGTTTGGCAAAAGGAAGAGTGATCACGCTGTTCGGCTGCGGCGGCGACCGCGATCGCACCAAGCGCCCGCTGATGGGCATGGCGGCAGCCGAGCTGAGCGATTTTGTCGTGCTCACGTCGGACAATCCGCGTTCCGAAGATCCCTTGTCGATCATGAACGACGTAATGGTCGGCTTGCGGCGCTTCGATACCCGGCACGTGGCTGAGCCCGACCGCGCAAAGGCGATTCAGCTCGCCATTCAGGAAGCCCAGCCCGGCGATGTCGTGCTGCTGGCGGGCAAGGGCCACGAAACGTACCAGATTTTGAAGGATCGGACAATTCATTTTGACGATCGAGAAACGGCGCGCGAGGTACTTCGATCATTCGGATACAAGGATTCACCGGACAGGAGTAAGAAGTCAGGATGAACAAGCCGCTGAGGTGGGTAGCGGCGCAGCTCGGGCTGGCAATAGCGACGGATGCGCAGGTGACCGGCTGGAGCATCGATTCGCGGACGCTGCGCCCCGGCGACTTATTTTTCGCCTTGCGCGGCCCCAATCATGATGGCCACCGCTACGTCGCCGAAGTACTCAACAAAGGCGCGGTCGGGGCGATTGTGGATCGAGATGTCGACAGTGGAGCGGCTCCCGCGGTCCTTAAGGTAAAGGACACGCTGGCCGCGCTCCAGACAGTTGCGTCCTCGGCCCGCCAAGAATGGCCCGGGGACGTCGTCGGCGTCACAGGAAGCGCCGGGAAAACTACCACCAAGGATGTAATCGCAGAGATGTTGTCGGAAGGATTCAAGACTGCAAAGACGGAAGGAAATCTGAATAACCACGTGGGGCTGCCGCTCTCCTTGCTGCGCGTCGACGATCAGGCGCGTGTCGCGGTGCTCGAAATGGGAATGAACCACGCCGGCGAGATCCGAGCGCTGGCAGAAATCGCCCGGCCTAACGTGGGCGTGGTGACCAACGTCGGCGCGGCGCACATGGAAAGCTTTGATTCGATCGAGGGAATCGCGGCCGCCAAGCGCGAGCTGATCGAGGCGCTGCCCGCCAACGGGACGGCAGTGTTGAACGCGGATGATCCCCTGGTAGCGGCGTTCGCAAGCATACATCGTCGTGCACACAAGGGTCCAGTGGTCACCTACGGCGAATCCGAGCGCGCGGACGTGCGCGCCGAAGACGTCCGGTTTTCAGAAGACGGCCTGGCGTTCCGGGTGGGCGCGGTGCAATTCGAAAGCGTGCTGATCGGTCGTCACAGTGTTTCGAACCTCCTGGCCGGAATCGCCGTAGCGCGAATCTACGGTATTGCCCCCGATCGCCTGGCGGAGCGGGTCCGGAATATTCAGCCCGGTAAAATGCGGGGGGAGCGATTCCGGCACCAGGGAATGTTGGTGTTTAACGATTGCTACAACTCCAATCCAGACGCGGCGCGCGCCATGCTTGCCGTGCTGCGCGATACTCCGGCGCGTCGCCGGGTCGCGGTTCTGGGGGAGATGCTCGAACTTGGCCGCTGGGCTGAGCCGCTTCACCGCGCGGTAGGAAACTACGCAGCGGAGTGCGGAATAGATGTGCTCGTTGGATTACGCGGCGCGGCCTGTTTCATGTTGGACGCAGCCAAGCGATCCGGCCTTCGGGCCGACGCCGCGTTTTTTTTCGACGACCCCGTCCCAGCCGGCCAATTGGTGCGATCGCTCGCGCAACCCGGTGATGCGATCTTGTTCAAGGGTTCCCGCGGCGTTCACGTCGAGCTCGCTTTGGAACAGTTTCTCGCCTCCCAGGAAGGAGGGAAAAGCTGATCCATGTTTTACTGGCTCGGATACGAACACCTGTACCACATTTTTTCGCCGTTTCGCATTTTTCAATACGAAACATTTCGCACCGCCATGGCCAGCCTGACGGCGCTGCTGATTTTCGTGCTGCTCGGCCCCTGGTTCATCGCGCGGCTGCGCAAATTCCAGATCGGCCAGCATATTCGCGAAGAAGGACCGCAGTCTCACCAGAAGAAGGCCGGCACCCCCACCATGGGCGGCTTGCTGATCTGTGCCGCGATCGTAATTTCGACTCTGCTGTGGGCCAACCTGCGGGTGCCCGCCGTGTGGGTGGCCTTGGCCGGCCTGGTGAGCTTCGGAGCTATCGGATTCTGGGACGATTACGCCAAACTCAAGCGCAAGCGAAATCTGGGGCTCACCGCCCGCCAGAAGTTGATGCTGGAAGTGTTGGCAGCCATGGTGGTCGGAGTGCTGCTCTTGGGCATGAACGCAAGCCGTCTCTACACTACGGAAATCAATGTACCGTTTTTCAAGGATTTCAAGCCGGATCTGCTGATTCACCCCTGGCTGACCAATCCCTGGACCTTTCCGTTCGCGTTCAGTTTCTTCTTCGCTTTCGTGGCTCTGGTGCTGGTGGGATCGTCCAATGCCGTGAACCTCACCGACGGTCTGGATGGACTCGCCATCGGGCTGATGCTGATCGCCGCGGGAGCGATGACGGTTTTGTCTTATCTTTCGGGCAACGCCGAGCTGGCGCGCTATCTGGAATTGTCGCGTCCGCGCGACGCGGGCGAACTGACCATTTTCTGCGCCGCGATGACCGGTGCGTCGCTCGGTTTCCTCTGGTACAACGCGCATCCCGCCGAGATCTTCATGGGAGACGTCGGGTCGCTGGCCCTGGGTGGAGGGCTTGGAACGGTCGCCGTCCTGTTGAAGCAGGAGCTGCTACTGCTGTTCATCGGGGGCGTCTATGTGCTGGAGGCTTTGTCGGTGATCCTCCAGGTCGCCAGTTTCAAGTTGCGCGGGAAACGAATTTTCAAAATGGCCCCGTTGCACCATCACTTCGAAGCGCTGGGGTGGGCCGAATCCAAGGTGATCATCCGTTTCTGGATCGCCGGCCTGGTGATGGCGCTATTCGCCCTGACGACGTTGAAACTGAGATGAAAGTTGAAGGTGCGCGGGCGGTGGTAGTGGGAATGGCGCGTAGCGGCGTCGCGGCGGTGGAGCTGTTGGTAGCGCAAGGAGCCCGGGTGACGGCAGTAGATCAAGCGCCGGTGACGAACGCGCGTCTGGCAGAGCTGGGCGTGTCCGTCCAGCCGCAGGAAGCGGCGGCTTTCGAAGCCGCGGATCTGGTCGTTCTCTCGCCGGGCGTGCCTGCCGATCTGGATCTAGCCCAATCCGCTCGCCGTCGGGGAATCCCGGTGATCGGCGACCTGGAGCTCGCGAGCTGGTTTCTGAAAGGCGAAATCATCGGCATTACCGGTTCGAACGGGAAAACGACGACGACCGCAATGACGGGGCACATTCTCCAGTCCAGCGGAATTCCCGCGCACGTGGGCGGCAATATCGGCACTCCGCCGGCGTCCCTGGTGAAGACATCGCGCGCGGGGCAGTGGAACGTGCTCGAGCTCTCCAGTTTTCAGCTCGAAACCATCTCGACCTTCAGGGCACACATAGCAGCGGCTCTAAATGTTACGCCGGATCATCTGGATCGGCACTACACGTTCGAGAAGTACGCCACGGCCAAGGCACGGCTGTTCGAAAACCAGCACCCGGACGATTTTGCCGTACTGAATGCCGACGATCCGGTGACCTGCGGTTACGCCCAACGCGCTGAAGGGAAATCCATGTGGTTCAGCTCGAC
>JAOAPR010000131.1 GCA_025463005.1 Bryobacterales bacterium
CCGACGGCTTCGAGCCGGAGAGCAGCGAATGACCGCAAATTATTGATAAGAAGGGGTGCCCGGGGTGGGACTTGAACCCACACTCTCCTTACGGAAAAGGGGATTTTAAGTCCCTTGCGTCTGCCAGTTTCGCCACCCGGGCTCGTTGAAACTCTGGACTCATTATGCCACTGCCCTACTGATCGTCCACACTGTGATGCGAAACTGTGACCCCGCGGTCGACCTAGGCGCGTAGACGTCTACGTGTCAGGTGGCAACGGTAAGGCCGGCAATACCGGAACAACAAATCATCGCACCAGCTAACGAAATTCGTAGGAGCCCAGATCACCGAACTCGCCAGTGTTGTTAGCCGTCCTGTTGCCTGCCGTCTGTAACTGTTCATTGGCTACCGGTCACAGCATATGAATCCAGCCAGGATCGTGACAATAGTACCTGTGCTCTAAGCGTACCGGCAGGCCCCATGATCTTGGGCAGTGGTGCTTTAAACCGTCCTTCCCAAGCGCTATTATGCAATCGACAGGAGGCGACTATGATTCTCTGCGACCTATGCGGCCAAGCGAAAGAGTGTCAGCAAAAAGACATTGAGGGTAAGGAGTACGACATCTGCGCGGCATGCTGGAACCCGCTGGCGGAAAGGCTGAAGGGCAAAGGCCGTGTGAAGAAGGAGCGGGAAACGGTCTTCATCCCGCCGCTGCCGAAAGAACCCGAAAAACCAGAGGCAAAACCGGTACCCGGAGAGCCGCCCAAAATCTGGGGTAGTGGGGGCAGGCCCCAGTAAAGTTGGCAACAGGCCTGCTGGAGAAACCGCATGGAAAACGCACGCACCATCGATCGCGAACGAGGCCCGCGCGCCGCCATTTGTGCGCGCTGCGGTGGCGACGCGGAATGGGTTTTTCTCGATACCGGGCATACCCGCGTCGAAGTGATCTGTCCGGACTGCGGCAAGTTCGCTATGACAAGGGCCGAGTTCGACCAAGTCGAATCGGAGATCGTCGAACCGCACGAGCACGAGTGAGCTATCCGTTCGCTCTCGGGTAAAGAACCTATCGCGCGATCGGCAGGACCGCGTAACACCCCGACCAATCGGCACTTAGCCCGTAACAGCAAGTGCTGCCTCTGTCTCTTGAAGTCATAAAGATTCTGAATCGTTGCACGATCTTCAAAGAGAGCAGGAGGAGTTGTCCATGATGAAACGGGCGTTTCTAATTGGTGTGCTCGGCGCGATGGGTTGCTTCGGGCAGTTTTATCCCACCGGAGCACATGTGAATTTGTATTTCCCCCACTTAGCCGATGGGGGGCCGCTTGCCGGCCAGTGGCAAACCTCTCTTGAGTTTGTGAACCCCAGTACGACGCTGACCGCCCACGTCGAACTTCGGCTGTACGGGGACGAAGGCTTTCCGCTGAACCTGGACTTCGGCTCGGGCGCGCGTGCATTGCACACGTTCACGGTTGCGCCGGGAGGCAGCATTACCATTCGGAGCATGATCGCTTCTACCGACAAGATCGTTACGGGTCAGGCTATTGCCACCTCGGATATTCCTCTGCAAGGCACCGTACTGTTCCGTAATATCTCGAATAGCACCGCTTCCGTAGAAGCGTCGGCACCGGCAACTTTGCCGACGTCGCGATACCTGTCGCCCGCCACCAGGGACCTTGGAATCGCGCTGGCGAATATCGCGGGATCATCTAAATCCTTTCAGGTTACTGCCGTAAACTCTTCGGGAACCACTCTCGCGACTATCTTGGTTGGGGTCGCTGGATTTGGCCATAAGTCGTTCAACCTCTCGCAGATGTTGCCGGCACTTCCTGCCGATTTCAGCGGGTCTGTCATTATCACGCCGCAAATCCCGGGGGACCAGGTGCTGGCCTGGACGCTGAACGTCGAACGCGGACTGATCTCGACGCTGCCTTCGGGGCCGCTCGATTGGCCGATATCGCACTCGGACAGGATCACGCTTGTCTACAAGAGACTCCTCGGGGCCGCGCCATCGTTGCTGGCCGGTCTCGGGAACAACCTCAGTCTGCAGAATCCCGCTAATCTCGTGATCTCTTCCGATACCGCGGTGCACGCCTTTGCGAATTCGAATCAAACCGTCCAAATCAATCTCGCCCTCTCGGAACTGGTGAGCGATTCTCCCAGCGAGCTCGCGTTCCTGGTGGCGCATGAGCTGGCCCACATCGCCCAATACCGGAGCGGCGCTCTCACGCTTCTCCTGCCGAACGATCCGGCGAACAGGGAACCGGACGCCGACCTGATCGCCATGATTCTGGTTCTGAGCGCGGGCTTCGACCCTTACGGCGCTGCCGGTGCGATCGGAAAATTGAGCATGGCGAACGGAAGCTCGGGGCTGGTGTCCCCGTTCTTCGACAATCTATCGGACCCGACCACTGCTTTCAGCGCCGCGCGCATTAACTCCATGCTTGGCGTGATCACGTCGGCGTGCAACTACGTGTCGATGAGCGGATACTGCGCACCTTACAAGGCGACGATTCATCCGCATTTCCCCGGCTCCGCGCCGCTGTAAGCGGCTAAGACAGAGACCCGCTCCTCTGTAAGCTCAGGCGGTTCCCCAGACTTTGCGGGCGGTGTCGGCGACCAGTTCCAGCTTGCGCCACTGTTCGTCCATTGACAGCAGGTTTCCCGCCGCCACGGAGGCGAAGCCGCACTGCGGGCTCAAGGCCAGCCGCTCCACAGGAACATAACGGGCGGCTTGGTCGATGCGGCGACGCAAGTCGTCCTGTGATTCGAGCTGCGCGTCCTTCGTCGTCACTAATCCCAGCACCACGGTCTTGCCGGCCGGGACCCATCGCAGCGGCTCGAAACCGCCGGAACGCTCGTCATCGAACTCCAGCAGGAACCGGTCCACGTCCAGCGATCCGAATAATCGCTCGGCGATCACATCGTACCCGCCTTCCGTGAACCACCGGCTGCGGCTGTTCCCGCGGCAGATGTGCGCGGCCACGGTGACCTGATCCCGCGGAACATCGGCGAGCGCGGCATTGTCCCCCGCGATTCCTTCCGCCAGTTCCTGGTCCGGATCGCGGCCCTCGGCCTCGATCTGCGCCCGGTGCTGCGGATCGAGATAGTGCGTATAGTAAGGAGCGTCGAACTGGATGTAGGTGACGCCCTGAGAAACCAGCCATCGCACCTCGTCGCGAAGGATGGCGGTGAGATCTTGTAACAGCTCGGCCCGAGTGGAGTAGGCCTTTTCGGTGAGTCCGGGACGGTAACTGCACACCACGAAATTCGACGGCGCAGGCAAGGTGACCTTGAACGGTCGTTTCGAAGCGCGCAGTAGGAACGGAACCTCGTGCGCTGTTAGATGATGCCTTTTGCGCAATTTTGCGCCGACCGCGTTCGCGCTACTGACCTCCGGACCTCCGCCAGGGCCCTTCCAGTCGAGCACCACGCGATCGCGAACGAACCCCTCCACCGCATCAGCCATGTCGGTTAGCCAGGAGCCCCGCCGGAATTCCCCATCTGTGATGCGGTCGAGCCCCGCAGCAGCCTGTTTTTCGAGGGCGTCCAGAATAGCGCTGTCCTCGATTTCACGAAGGCGTTGCGGATCCGCTCCAGCCGTTCGCGCCTCCAAGAGTTCCGCGGGACGGAGTAAACTGCCGACGTGCTCGGCTCGATCGGGTGACTTCATACGAAGTCAGTATATTCTCAACCGGGCTCAGCGGAACATCACGCCCGCGGCGGTCCATTCAATGGCGAAGCGCTTAATCAGCGATTCCTGATCTACTGAGAAGCCATCGAATATAAGCGGCGGGATCTCTGGCGCGATGAGCGGTGCGGCCAGCAAGGACATGCCCCCGGCATTCACCACCGCATCCACCTTCGAGACTGCCAACGCCAGCGAGATCTTGCCTGACACCGCCGGTGATTTGTCAGGTTCGTGATGGTAGGCGGCCGCCGCGCGGATCGATTCGCCCAGGCCCCAGTAATCCACCGCCATGGCCGACAACTCCGCATGGTCGGTTTGCAGCAGAAGCCGCTCGCTTTTGAGAACTGGTTCGCGTGTCACGGCGGCAGCCGCCAGGATAGCTTCATACTGCTCCGGCAAGGCTACGGCGATTACCAGCTTGCCGACATCGTGGAACAGACCGGCCAGAAACGCGTCTTCCGGGTCCTCGAGCGGCACATGTTCCGCCAGTAACTCCAGGAACATCCCGGTCGCGACCGAGTGCAGATTGAACCGCGTGATGGAAAAGCTCGGCGCGATTTTCCGCCTGCCAAAGAGGTTCGAAATCGACCGCGCCAGCGCGAACTTCCGCACGGTACCGATGCCGATCATCGCAATCGCGTGTTGGATCGAACTTATCGGATGGGCCCGGCCGAATGCGGCGGAGTTGGCGATCCCCAGGATCTGCGCCGAGAGCAGGGGATCCCGCTCAATCAACACTGCCAATTCGTGGACGTCGCAATTGCGGCGGGCCAGGCGCCCGAGAAGCTGGGTGGCCGTGGGAGAGAGGGCCGGCACGCGCTCCAGGCTCAGCACCGCCTGCTTGCGGGTCCTGCTCCGTTGATCTGAGCGTACCAACGCCATCGCCACCTCTTCATATCGCTGGGGGATTGGTATATTTGACGAAATTTTCCGGAGAGTCCGGCCGGTCTGGCCGCACTATTTTGTTACCCAATATGGCATTCATATTATTCGTATGGGCTATTGGGACGGCGCTTGCGCAGGTGCCCGATCCGGCCTATGCCCCGCTGGATCGCGCTTATGCGGCCCTTCGGGCCAAGAATTACGAGCAAGCGATTCAAGGGTTCGAGCAGGCTGCGGCGCTCGATCCTGGGAGGGCGTCGATTCGCAAGGACCTTGGCTACACGCTGCTAAAGATCGGCCAAACGGAAGCAGCGCGCGATCAGTTCGCTGAAGCGATGACCCTTGACGCGGCGGACGATCAGGTCGCGCTCGAATACGCATTCCTGTGTTACGAAACCAGGCAGCAGGTGACCGCGCGGCGCGTGTTCGACCGGTTGCGCAAGAATGCGAACGTGACTGCCGCGCAGGCTTTCGAGAATATCGACCGTCCTTTGCGCGAAGGGATCGCCCGCTGGACCCAGGCGCTGGAACTTTCGGCCGATAACTTCAGCGCGCACGAGGAGCTTGCCCACCTGGCCGAACAGCGCGACCAGCTCGATCTGGCCGCCGAGCAGTATCGGGCGGCTTGGACCTTGCGGCCGGCACGTCGCGACCTTCTGGTGAGTTTAGGCCGGGTGTGGAAGGAGCAGGGGCGTGCAGAAGAGGCTCTTACAGTCCTGCTTGCGGCCTCCCGTGGAGCCGAGCCGCGCGTTGCCGAACAAGCTCGCGAGCTTTTGCCCTCGCGCTACCCGTATGTCTACGAATTCGAGAAGGCCCTGGCTCTCGATCCCTCGAATGACGCGCTCCGCCGCGAGCTGGCGTACTTGCATCTGGAAATGGGCAACCGCCCCGCTGCGGAGCAGCAGCTTCAGTTGTTGCCGGATCCGCCGGCACCCTCTCCGCCGCCCCAAAACAACCAACCGCCGCAAGACAACAAGCTCCTGGGTGAGCAGAGTTTAGAGAAAGGTTACTTGAACGACGCTCTCAAGTATCTTCACGCGGCCCACGAAAACGATCCGATGGATTTCGACGTGATGCTAAAGCTCGGCTGGGCCTATAACATCCTGAAAGACGACCGCGAGGCAGTGCGCTGGTTCGATCTTGCGCGCCATAGCCCGGAGGCGGGAACGGCATCGGAGGCGTCGCGAGCATATGGGAATTTAACCCCGACGCTGCGACGCCTGCGAACTACCGTGTGGGCGTTTCCGACCGTTTCCACGCGCTGGCGGGACACCTTCGTCTATGCACAAGTTAAAACCGAGCTGCGGGTTGCGTTTCCGATCCACCCGTACTTGAGCCTGCGCTTGATTGGCGATACACGCGGCGCGGTGCGGATGGGCGCCAGCATTTCGCCCCAGAATCTCTCCGAACGTAGCGTGATCGTGGCGGCGGGCCTGGCGAGTCCCGTCTGGCGTGGTCTGATGGCCTGGTTTGAAGCGGGCGAAGCGCTAAGCGCCCGCGCCGTGCCGGATTATCGGGGAGGCATTACCTATGCGAAGGCCCTGCGCGGGCCGCACCGGCTGTTTGCGGAGACCAACGATGACGGTGTTTTCATCAGTCGTTTTGGGAACGATACCCTGCTGTATTCGCAGAACCGCACGGGCCGGTCATTCAGCGAAAACGTCCAGCTTTACTGGAACTGGAACGCCACCGTCGACGCCAAGGGCGAGTATTGGGCCAACACCGTCGAGACCGGTCCCGGCGTCCGTTTTCGGCTAAATCCCTTGCAGTTCACGGTGAATTTTCTGCGCGGGACGTACCTGGTGAACCAGTCCAATCCCTACCGCCCCAACTTTAACGACGTTCGCATCGGCGTGTGGTATGCGTTCACCCGGTAGCTGTGCCACATTGCCCCGGTGGCAGACGCCTTCAGCCTGTGTTCTGTCGCTGTTGCTGGCGTTCCCCTGCGCCGCGGCGACGCTCACCTTCCACGTCGCCGGCGACGATCCTGGCGGATGGCCCGCGATACTCTCGTCCATCGGCCTGCAACCCGCCGCGGCACACGCGGACGTCGAAGTGATTCCGGCCGGCGTCGCCGTTTCAGAGACGGACTGGAACCAGCGCGTCGAGCACGGCACGATCCTTATCCTGGAGGGCGCCTCGCCTCTGGCATCTTCGTTCGGTTTCCGCGCAGGCACGCAACGCGTCTCGGTCCGCAGTGTCGAGGATTTGCGCGCCCCCCAGTTGCGCGTCATTTTGGAACAAGCGGTAGATGTACCGGTCTTTGAAAGTCCGAACGCCGCGCGCGTCTTCACCCGTGAGCGATATGGGAAAGCGCCTTTGGTGGCCGGATTCCGCAAGGGTTCAGGCGCGGTTCTGTGGACCGCCCTCACGCCCGGCCCGCGCGGATACGATCGTTTCCCGTACCTGCCGCAGGCGCTCGCCGATCTCGGTCTGGCGGCTCCCTTTCGCTCCGCGCGCCTGTGGGCTTTTTTCGATTCCGCTTATCGCGCCCGTGTGGACCTGGATTACTTCGCGCCTCGCTGGCGGCAAGCCGGAATCGCTGCGCTGCACGTGGCGGCGTGGCACTATTGGGAGCCCGATCCGCAGGCCGACGAGTACGTGCGCCGCCTGATCGAAGCCTGTCATCGCAATGCCATCCAGGTATACGCGTGGGTGGAGCTGCCGCACGTCAGTGAACGCTTTTGGGACCAGCATCCGGAGTGGCGCGAAAAAACCGCCTTGCTTCAGGACGCTCAGCTCGACTGGCGCAAGCTCATGAACCTGACCAATCGCGCGGCGTTTGACGAAACCGCCCGCGGCCTCCGCCAGTTGATCGACCGTTTCGATTGGGACGGCGTAAACCTGGCCGAGTTGTATTTCGAGTCGCTCGAAGGCCACGAGAATCCCGCCCGCTTCACGCCGATGAATAGCGACGTGCGCGCGGAATTCCTGGCGGCGTCCGGTATAGATCCGTTGGAGCTCTTCAGCCCGCAATCGCCCCAGTATTTCAACAGCAGCGCGCAGGGCATGGCCCGATTCCTCTCGTTTCGCGCGGACCTCGCTCGCCACCAGCAGGCCGAATGGATCGCCCGGATCGATGACATCCGCAAAACGAAATCGTGGCTTGACCTGACACTCACCCACGTAGACGACAGGTTCGATTCCAGCATGCGGGAGAAGATCGGGGCCGATACGTCAAAGACGCTCCCGCTTCTCGGGCAGCACGATTTCACATTCTTGATCGAGGATCCGGCCACGGTCTGGCATCTGGGCCCGCAGCGTTATCCTCAGATCGCCGCCCGCTACCAGGCCCTGACGCCTCATACGGAAAAGCTCGCGATCGACATCAATATCGTCGAGCGGTATCAGGACGTTTATCCCACCAAGCAGCAGACCGGCTCGGAGCTGTTCGCGCTAGTGCACCTGGCGTCGGCCGCTTTCCCCCGCGTAGCCGTATATTTCGAGAACTCGATCCTCGCGCCGGACCTGCCTCTGCTCCCCCCTTCTGCCGCTGCCATCGAGCGCGCCGAGCGATCGGGTGAGAATCTGGTCGTCAGTTCACGCGCAGGTGTGGGGGTAATGTGGACCGGCCCGGCGCTGGTCGATGGGCGGCCCTGGCCGGTCGCGTCGGACACCGTCGTCTGGCTGGCGCCGGGCTCGCATTCGATCCAGCCGGCTGGCGTGAAACCAATTCTGCGCCTGGTGGATCTGAACGCTGAGCTACACTCGGCGGCGGCGGTGCCGGGCGGAATCGAGTTCGCCTACCAGAGCAGTGCCCGCGCGCTGGCGTACTTCGAAACACCGCCCGCGAGCTTCCAAATCGACGGCGCTGAAGCGCACCCGGTTATCGTCGGGAATGTGGTCATGCTTCCGCGCGGCCAGCACGTGGTTACGGTGCTAAAGTAACTTTCGTGCGTTCTCGAAAACGTGGCGCAACATCCCCGCCGTCAACTTGCCGGTCGACGTGTTTTGCTGGCTCGGATGATACGACGCGATCAATATTGGCGACCCCGGCGCTGGTCGATACACGCGATCGTGCCCGAACGGAAACGCCGCCAGGCTCTTGATAACACCACGATCGCGCAGAATGCTCAGGTAAGTCCGAAGCGCCACGCCGCCCAGCGTCACCACCACCCGTACTTCTTTCAACAAATCCAGCTCGCGCTCCAGATACGGGCGGCAGTTGGCGAGCTCAGCCGGCAGAGGCTTGTTATCCGGCGGAGCGCAGCGACCCGCCGCGGTAATGAAGACGTCGCGAAGCTCTAGCCCGTCCTCGCGCGAGCGGCTTTCGGCCTGCGATGCGAATCCGGTCTCATGCAGCGCGCGATATAGAAAATCGCCGGAACTGTCGCCGGTGAACATGCGTCCGGTTCGATTGGATCCGTGCGCTCCGGGAGCCAGGCCGATCAACAACACCCGCGCGTGCGGATCGCCGAAGCCGGGCACGGGTTTGCCCCAGTAATCCCAATCCAGATAGGCGCGCCGCTTCACGCGAGCTACTTCGCGGCCATGGGTTCGCAGCCTCGTGCAACGCTCGCAGGCCACGATCTGGCGATTCAGGATTTTCAGCGAGTCATTCAACATCGAATTTTGTACCGCATGCCGGGGTCATAATCAAAGCCGCATAATGAAAGCTCATGGAAGGCAAACCGTCCCCGGGGGGAATCCGCGCAGCGATTCGATCACCCGAGGTGGTGCTGATGATCGTAGCCGGCATTGCCGTCGCCATTCTGGGGCCCTACACGCTCTATCGCTTGGGGCCGCACGTAAAAAGCGTGTCTTCTTCGGAAACGCAATCCGGCCCGAAGGGTATCGACCTCGACATCAGTGAACTGGACACGCTTCCGGATTCGCTCCGCGATGGGGCGATGTTGCTGCTGACTGCCGACGTGCCGGAGCCTCCCGACACAATCGCGGACCTGCCCGTAGCCAGCGGCGAGAATGTTCTGCGACCCGTCTCGGAGGCAGTCGAGGAGACGCAGCCGGTGCTGTATTGGTCGGCCGCTTTTGGCGAGCCGCCCTATGCGGTGGCGGTAATGGACGAGCGCAACCAGGTAATCGCGCGGGTCCAGGGTATTCAGAATACGTCCTGGATGGTGTTGGCGATGCTTCGGCGCGGCGGCACATACACCTGGCAGGTCACCGTCGCGGGCGCCAGCGAGCAAGCGTCCTTTCGCGTCCTCGATGACGGTGAAGCGATGCTGTGGAGAGCAATGCTGGCCGCTCACAAGGATTCCCACCTGGTCATCGGTTTGGTCGCGCAACAACTCGGGATGCTGGCGATCGCCGAGCGGGAATATACCGCGCTCACCAAAGCCTATCCGGACTCAAATACAGCCGCGCTCCTGCTCAATAATGTAAGTGAGCTGCGCAGTCGCTGAAATTAGGAGGTTTATGCCGTCGCTGCGGGCGCGGCTTTCTTGCGGGTGCTCCGCCGCTTTTCAACGGGCGGCTGGCGGTCGCTCTTCTTCAGATTGGGAAGGACGATGGACAGAACAAACTTCTTTTCTCCGTGGTCGTCCCACTTGATAACGATATATTCCTCGTTACAGGACAGCACGCTTCCCAAGCCGAACTTACCATGTTCCACTTGGGCGCCTTGTGCAAAGGCTGGTTTAGTCGCCATTTTGCCTCGTTTTCATTATAACAAACCCGGGAAATGGCCGCCTAAACCAAGGTTTATGGTGTGGCGACGGGAAGTAACGCCGCCGCCGTATACGAATCCGGCCCGGCAATGCTCAGTAGCGCGTCCCCCGTGGCGACGCCGTCAGGCACCGTAAGAACCACGACGTAATCTCCCGCTATGGTTGGAACCAGCCCCGCGAAAGAGATATTCGCGCTGATCCCGCCCAAAGCCGCAACGATAGTGTTGGTCGCGTTGCTCAAGGGGTTGGCCGGTCCGGGAGCGCCGTCCGCGATCGCCGGGAACACGTCACCCAGTCCGGTCACGTAGACCAGCAACGACTCGCCGGGGTGCGCTGGATTGCCGGGCGTCACCAGCGAGTAATCCAGGTGCTGAGCGATGCCGTATCCGTTGGCAACGAATACGCCCGGCGCAGTGGTTCGTACGAAAGCGGTGATGGCGTTCGAGCTGGTACCTTTGTTCACCACCTGGATCTGGGCTATCCCGGAAGCGGTCCCATAGGGAACCAGGACGGCAATAACCGTGGGACTGACGTAATAGAGCGCTGCCGGCACGTTGTTGATGAGCACCTGCACGCCCCCTAACATGGGGGGAAACGGCGCGCCGGAAGCCTGAACAAACTGATCCGCGAGACCCGACCCGTTCAGTAAGATCAGCTCTCCTCGCGCAAGTCCGGCGGTAAATGGCGCGAAGGTTGCGGAACTCTGCACGCCGGTTGGATCCAGGAATACTCCCGAGCCGTTCAATGCCGGACCGCGCAGCGCCACCTCGACTCCAAGGAAGGGCGCGATACCGAGCCCCACGCGCAGCGCGCCATCCTGGCTGACCGCGTACTGCGTGGAGGTTTTGGAATCTGTATATCCTCCGGACGCGCCAGCCGGGAATGAATCGCTATAGCTGTAATCCTGGCTCCCGAAAAGAACGCGCTCGAAAAGCCGCTGGTGCGCGATGATCGTTCCGTTATTGACGGCGACCAGCGATCCATAAAACGTGGTTAGGAGGGCGCCGCCCCCGGAAGCGATCTGCGAAACGTCCTCTTGGATACCTGCTTGATAGTACAAGCCGCCCGGCGTGCCCGATCCGGTGCGGACGCCTACGAACATGTCCCAGTATCCGGGCGATCCGCCAAAAATGAGATTTCCGTCCGGAGAAATGTACAAAACCTGGGTTCCCGGAATTCCCGAGGACGGATTCGCGGGAGCCGGAATCACCAGGCTTCCGATGCCGTTGCTGAAACCGTATCGTACATTCGTCTCGCTCCGGCTAATCGGGGTGCTGCCGTTGTTTGCGGCATAAGCCGTGACATTCATGGTTCCAGCGGTTCCCGCGCCATTCGGATTCAAGGTGGCCAGGGCGTCGTATGCCTCGGTCGGATCCCCGCTGCCGGGTGCGGTGTTCATATAGGCGAGCGAATAAGAGCCTTGAAACGAGGCGTTGCTGGCTCCCGACGATGCCGCGGCGATGAACAGGTCATTGAAACTGCCGTTTTCAGTGCTGCTGCCGATAAAAACGCCGTTCGAAACCAGTCCGTAGATCAAATCGCCGGTGGAATAGGGATTGGACAGAAATCCGTACCCGCTCGCAGAGATGGAATAAGTCCCGGTTTTGGTGATGGTGCCGCTTCCGGCGGAGGAATCCACTGCGGTGGCAGTAAGGGAGTAAGTGCCACTGCCGCTGAAGTTGATGGAGCCGTACAGTGCTACCGCTCGCGCAATATCGCCGTATTGATCGCCGACGATATAAAAAACCTCGCGGAAATAGTACACTCCGCTCAGCTTGGAGTTGCCGCTGTTATCCCAAACCTGCGCGCCTGCCGGCCATGCCGTCACCAATATGAGGAAAGACACGGCCCGCGCGAGTCTTGACATTAGGATCTCTGCACTCCCTATTCAGCTTACGACGCCGTTGCGGAAGAACCGGTGTACACGCCGCATTGCTTGGGTGGAGCAGGTTTTCAACCTGCGTGCCGATTTCTAATCGGCACCCTGCGCGTGTCAATTCAGTCGAATCAGCGGCTTAGGACCACTGCGAATACGGCGGGAACCTGGCGCACTGGTCCGGTGTCTATGAACTTGACTGAAAGCAGTAGAATTGGACTGGGTGAGAATGGCCGACACCACCGTGGGGTTCCAATTCGAGTGTGCGACAGAGACGTTTTCCGCTTCGGCGGCGCACGAGGAAGACTCAGCGTTAGTCGCTGGATTACGCGCCGGGGATGAGTGTGCCTATGAGATCCTCATCCAGCGCTTCGAGCAGCCGGTATACAACCTGGTGAGCCGGTTGATCGACACTCCCGCGGACGCGGCGGATGTCGCCCAGGAAGTATTTCTGAAGGTATTTCGGAAGGTGAGCGGGTTTCGCTCGGAAAGCTCTCTGAAAACCTGGATTTACCGGATCGCCGTAAACGAAGCGCGAAACCAGCACCGTTGGTTTGTCCGGCATCGCGGAAAAGAGATCGGGCTGGAGCCGGCGGAATCGGACACCCAGGGTCCACAGGACTGGTTATCGGAGCCGGGACGGAGTCCTTACCAGACGGCTTTGGATCAGGAAACCCACGAGCTGATTGAGTGGGCGCTTCTAAAGGTGAGTCCAAATTATCGGGCAGCCGTTGTGCTGCGGGAAGTCGAGGGTTTGAGTTACGAAGAGATCTCGGAAGTTCTGGAGATCTCCTTAGGCACAGTGAAGTCCCGGATCCTGCGGGGACGGGAATCGCTGCGCAAGCATTTAGTGGACCGGCTGCGGGCAACTCCGCAGGTGGAGTGGCCGTTCGAGCTCGGGACACAGAGGGGGGACGCGGTATGAAACGTGAAGTCGGCGAAGAACACGTGAGCATGGTTTTGCGGAGCTTGCCGCCCCGCGTGCCGCCCACCGAGCTGACCACCTCGCTGCGCGTGATCGCCTCCCGGGAGCGCCAGCGAGTCGTCGAAGGCCGCAGTGTGGGCCAGGTTTTCGCCTTGTGGTTCGACCGCACGCGTTTGACGCTGCGAGACATGCTGCGTCCTCTGATGTTGCCCGCTACGGGCGGCGTGTTCTCCGCGGTAGTTCTGTTCAGTATGTGGGTGGTTCCCACCTATCCTCTGCGGGCCAAGATTGCTTTCGATATCCCCACCAACCTTACGACCTCCGTCGACGTGGATGTGGTGAAAGGCTCCGGCAGCGTCGGGCTCACCGATAGCGTGGTGGTCGACGTAGATGTGGACGATCAGGGCCGTATGGTGGATTATCAGGTGGTGAGCGGCGCATCCGCGGTATCGGACCCGACGACGCGCCACCGGATGGAGAATCTGCTGTGGTTCACCAAATTCGAGCCTGCCACCACCTTCGGAATGCCAATGGCCGGCAAGGCGAGAGTGTTGCTGTTGCCGAGCCCCTGGATTTTCTCGGTTCCTCGTTCTGACTGGCCTGGGATTTACGTCAAAGGCTGAGCCCCCGAAGTAAGCTGGAAACAACGTGGGTCGCAGGCTCGGCCAGCATTTCCTAACTCGTAAATCGACGCTTGACCGCATCGCAGAGGCTGCCTGCGGTGAGCGGACCCCTCTGGTAATCGAAATCGGAGCCGGCCGGGGTGCTCTCACTGAGTCGCTGCTGGAGCGGGCGGATAAAGTGGTGGCCATCGAGCTCGATCCCGTGTTGGGTCACTATCTTCGCCAGAAATTTCGCGATGCCCTGGACGCCGGACGCCTGGTTCTAGTCGAAAGCGACATCCTGAAAACCGACCTGGGGGCGTGGGGGCGGGCTGTGATCGCCGGGAACCTTCCTTACTACATCACCTCTCCGATCCTCGAGCGCCTTTTCGCAGCTCGCGGCCATTGGGAACGGGCAGTGCTGATGGTGCAGGCCGAGGTCGCCACCCGGATGGTAGCAGAGCCCGGCCGCCGGGACTACGGTTACTTGAGTGTAATGGTCCAGGCGCAGGCTCATGTCGAGCGGCTGTTCGAGGTTCCCAGGACCTCGTTCCGTCCCCCGCCCAAGGTGGACAGCGCCGTAGTACGGCTGGAGCCGCGAGACGCCGCGACCGACCTTGGAATCCGCGATCTATCGTATTTCCTTAAGTTTACAGGGAATTGCTTCCGCTACAAGCGAAAAACGCTCCGGAACAACCTCGCTGGGCTCTTCGAACGGTCCACGATCGAGTCTCTGGTCGGACCCAAAGATCGCGCTGAACAACTCAGCATTGCTGAACTCGCCAGGCTCTGGCGCGAATGCTTGCCGCCAAGACCTTAAGCGCTAGCGCTCTGCTCCATAATTTCGGTTCCGCGCACGTCCACGTCGATCGCGAACATCGCGACGATCCGGCCTTCCCAGAGGATGTCTACGGTCCGCTCGCCGTCACTTGGACCGGACACCACTTTGAGGATCGCTCCAGCCGGAACGGTGACCGCCGTGCGCTTGCCCTGAAGAATATCGAGCGCCAGGGTGGAATGTTCCAGCCTGAATCGTTTGCCGGTTACCATGCAACTTAGCCTCCTGCCCGAACAAAAGAGTCCTGTTTACATCGAGTTGCAACAGCGGCTGAGCTTTAGATCGGCAATAACCATTCTAGTCTGATCGGCGAAAAAATGTAAGCTATCATATAGTCGTATAGGGAATCCCCAGGCATCCACTTGAGATGGCGACTTGCGGGGCCCTGCTGCGGCCGACCCGGTATCAACCTATCTCGGCCGTTGACAATGCGGCCCGTGGTTGTTTATCCTCAATAGAGTATTTGTTTGGGTTGACCTTCTGCTCCTGTGCTACCACTCTTCGAATGGAGAGTCCGGCTAGGGGCCGGCCCCGAGGCTTCGTGGGATCTAACGCCCACGTGAGTATGGGCTAGTCCGAAGTCTACTACCCTCGTTATAAATTTGGGATCGGTTCTGGTGCGTCCAGTTTTCCGGTTCCCGGGTGGTTTCAACAGCTTTGATTTGCTCATTCCGCACGCGCGGTGGATTGGGCTTGGAGAAAAAGAATTCGTGCCGACGTTCATTCAACTTGTGCGCAAGGGCCGTCGCCCCACGCGCTATAAGACTGCCAGTCCGGCGTTGCAGGCCTGTCCGCAACGGCGCGGTGTGTGCACTCGCGTGTATACGACCACGCCTAAGAAGCCGAATTCGGCGTTGCGCAAAGTGGCGCGCGTCCGGCTGACAAACGGGATCGAGGTCACGACGTATATTCCGGGCGTCGGTCACAATCTGCAGGAGCACTCCATCGTGCTGATCCGCGGAGGACGTGTGAAGGATCTTCCTGGAGTGCGCTATCACGTGGTGCGAGGCACGCTCGATACAGCCGGCGTGACCGATCGCAAGCAGGGCCGGTCGAAATACGGCGCGAAGCGTCCCAAGGGTGCGACGAAATAAGAGGAACTGATGCCACGCAGACGCAGACCTGAAACCCGCGAGATCATAGCGGATCCCGTATACAACTCGACCCTGGCGGAAAAGTTCGTCAATTCGATGATGTGGGACGGCAAGAAGGCCGTCTCGCAGAAGATCTTCTACGAAGCAATGGACAAGATCAAGGAGCGGTCGCAGGACGATCCGCTCAAGCTCTTCAAGAAGGCGGTGGAGAATGTCAAGCCGCTGCTCGAAGTGAAGACGCGGCGCGTGGGCGGCGCCAACTATCAGGTGCCGGTGGAAGTTCCGAATAACCGCCGGACGAGTCTGGCGATCCGCTGGATTCTGCAAAACGCGCGAAGCCGCCCGGAGAAGAGCATGCCGGAGAAACTGGCCAACGAATTGAACGACGCGGCCAATTCGCGCGGCGGAGCGATTAAGAAAAAGGATGATGTGCATCGGATGGCCGAAGCGAATAAGGCCTTCGCGCACTATCGCTGGTAAAGGAGAATACTGGTCCCTGTTGCCTGGTAACTGAAGTATGGCAAGAACTGTAGCACTCGAGAAAATGCGCAATATCGGCATCATGGCGCACATTGATGCCGGGAAAACCACCACTACGGAGCGCGTTCTCTATTACACCGGCCGGACCTATAAGATCGGCGAAGTTCATGAGGGCACTGCCGTCATGGACTGGATGGAACAGGAACAGGAGCGCGGCATCACGATTACGTCGGCCGCGACCACCTGCGAATGGCAGGATTGCACCATCAACATCATCGACACGCCGGGTCACGTGGATTTCACGGCCGAGGTGGAGCGCAGCTTGCGTGTGCTGGACGGGGCCGTAGCGGTTTTCGATGCAGTGGCGGGCGTTCAGCCGCAATCGGAAACGGTGTGGCGCCAGGCCGATAAATACCGGGTTCCGCGCATCTGCTTCATCAACAAAATGGACCGCGTGGGTGCGGATTTCTACCGCGCCGTGGGAACCATCGTGGACCGGCTCAAGTGCCGTCCCGTGCCGATTCAGATTCCGATCGGCAGTGAGGATCAATTCAAAGGCGTGGTGGATCTGGTCAGCATGACCGCGCGCGTGTGGCTCGACGAGACGCTGGGCGCCAAGTACGACGACGTCGAGATCCCCGAGGAGTTAAAGGCGCAGGCCCAGGAGTATCACGATCAACTGATCGAGGCGGTCGCGGAGTCTGACGATCACCTGTTCACCAAGTTTGTCGAGGGCCAGCCCATTACGGCCGACGAGCTGCGCGTGGGCATCCGCAAAGCGACCATCGCGGAAAAGATTTTCCCGGTGATTTGCGGCTCGGCTTTCAAAAACAAGGGCGTGCAGAACTTGCTCGATGCGGTAGTCGAGTATCTGCCTTCGCCGCTCGAAGTTCCTCCCGTTCAGGGCACCGACGTGGACGATGACACCAAGGTCGTGGAGCGCAAGGCCAGCGATAGCGAGCCGTTCGCCGCTCTGGTGTTCAAAATTATGACTGACCCCTTCGTCGGGCAGCTCGCGTTTATCCGCGTATACTCGGGCCGGCTGGGTGCGGGCGATTCGGTCTACAGCGTCGCCAAGCGTCGCAAGGAGCGGATCGGGCGCCTGGTCAAGATGCATGCCAACAAGCGCGAAGAGATCACCGAGGTGCTGGCGGGCGATATCTGCGCGGTGGTGGGACTGAAATCGGTTTCTACCGGCGACACGATTTGCGATGAGAAGGCTCCGGTGATTCTGGAATCTATCGATTTCCCGGCGCCCGTTATCCAGCTCGCGATCGAGCCCAAGACCAAGGCTGACCAGGACAAGCTGGGTATGGCCATCGCCAAGCTGGTGCAGGAAGATCCGACCCTCAAGGTTTCGACCGACCCTGACACCGGGCAGACCATTCTGGCGGGCATGGGCGAGTTGCATCTTGAGATCATCGTCGACCGGATGCAGCGCGAGTTCAGCGTGGGCGCTAATGTCGGCAAGCCGCAGGTGGCGTATCGGGAGACGGTTCGTAACATCGCCGAATACGACTACACGCACAAGAAGCAGACCGGCGGCAGCGGCCAGTACGCCCGCGTGAAGCTGCGCGTGGAGCCTCTGGCTAGCGGTGAGTACGAATTCGTCAACGAGATTCACGGCGGAGCGATTCCGAAGGAGTTCATTTCGGCGGTGGAGAAGGGCGCCGTGGAAGCGCTCGAGCACGGCGTGCTCGCCGGCTATCCCATGTCCAACGTGAAGATCGCAGTGTTTGACGGCGACTATCACGATGTGGATTCGTCCGAAATGGCGTTCAAGATCTGCAGTTCCATCTGCTTCAAGGAAGCGGCGCGGCGCGCCAAGCCGGTTCTGCTCGAGCCGGTGATGCGCGTGGAGGTGGTAGTGCCGGACGAGTACATGGGTTCGGTGAACGGCGACCTGATCTCGCGTCGCGGACGCCTGGAAGGCACTGAGATTCTGGGCTCGACCCACATCATCAAGGCCATGGTTCCGCTTTCGGAAATGTTCGGCTACGCCACCGAGCTGCGCTCCCGTACGCAGGGGCGCGGGGCGTTCACCATGCATTTCGGGCGGTACGAGGAAGTTCCCAAGAGCGTCGCGGAAGAGATTACCAGCAGGGCGCAGGGCAAGGCTGTTTCATAGGTTTGATACGGAGACAGGGAGACACTTATGGCGAAGGAAAAATTCGATCGCAGCAAGCCGCACGTAAACGTGGGCACCATCGGGCACATCGATCACGGCAAGACCACCTTGACGGCGGCCATCACGCAGACTTTGGCCAAGAATAATCCGAAGGTGAAGTTCCGGAGCTTCGATTCGATCGACAACGCGCCGGAAGAAAAAGCACGCGGCATCACGATCGCAGTGGCGCACGTGGAGTACGAGACCGCCAAGCGGCACTACGCCCACGTAGACTGCCCCGGCCACGCCGACTACATCAAGAACATGATCACCGGCGCGGCGCAGATGGACGGAGCGATCCTGGTTGTCGCGGCCACCGACGGTCCCATGCCGCAAACGCGCGAGCATATCCTGCTGGCCCGCCAAGTCGGCGTGCCCTTTATGGTGGTGGCGCTGAACAAGGTCGATATGGTCGACGATCCGGAGCTGCTCGAGCTGGTCGAACTGGAAGTCCGCGAACTGCTCACCAGCTACGGATTCCCGGGCAACGAGCTGCCGGTAGTGAAGGTGAGCGCGCTGGGAGCGCTGAATAAAGAAGAGAAGTGGGAAAAGACGGTCGTCGAGCTGATGGATGCCGTCGACAGCTACATTCCGCAGCCGGCTCGCGAGAAGGATAAGCCGTTCCTGATGCCGATCGAAGATATTTTCTCGATTCAGGGTCGCGGCACGGTGGTGACCGGAAGAATCGAGAAGGGGATTTGCAAGGTCCAGGAAGAAATGGAGATCGTCGGCTTCCGCGATACGCGCAAGACGGTGGTCACCGGCGTCGAGATGTTCAAGAAGCTGCTGGATCAGGGCGAAGCTGGCGATAACGTCGGCTTGCTGCTGCGCGGCATTGAAAAGGACGACGTGGAGCGCGGTCAGGTAATCGCCAAGCCGGGCTCGATCAAGCCGCACAAGAAGTTCAGGGGCGAAGTGTACATTCTGAGCAAGGACGAAGGCGGGCGGCACACGCCGTTCTTCAAGGGCTACCGGCCGCAATTCTACTTCCGTACAACCGACGTTACGGGTGTCGCGCAGTTGCCGGCGGGGATGGAAATGGTCATGCCAGGCGACAACGTGCAGTTGGAAGTGGAGCTGATTACTCCGGTCGCCATGGACAAAGGGTTGCGATTCGCGATTCGCGAAGGCGGCCGCACGGTGGGCGCCGGAACCGTATCCGAGATTCTGGAGTAGGGGGCGGATATATCCGCCCCTCCAAACTATGGCTAGTTTAAAAGAACGCATTCGCATTCGCCTCAAGGCGTACGATCACCGGGTCCTGGATCAGTCCACGACGGAAATCGTGGATACGGCCAAGCGCACCGGCGCTACGGTGGCGGGTCCCATTCCGCTGCCGACGGTCCGGAATCTGTACACTGTCCTGCGTTCGCCGCACGTGGACAAGAAGAGCCGGGAGCAGTTTGAGATCCGGACCCACAAGCGGCTGCTCGATATTCTCGAGCCGACCCAGGACACGGTGGACGCGCTGATGAAGCTGGATCTGCCGGCGGGCGTGGATGTGGAGATCAAGGCATTTGGACGTGGGAAGTAGGGGGCCAGACGCCGCGGGCTGAAGTCAATTGGAGCCCCAGGAGTCAGGTGGAGTCAAAACGATGAGCCCAGGAATTCTAGGTAAGAAGATCGGGATGACGCAGGTGTTCCGGCCGGACGGCCAGGTAGTGCCGGTAACGGTGCTCAAGGCGGGTCCATGCGTGGTGGTGCAGCGCAAGACCCCGGCCATCGACGGATATGACGCGGTGCAGTTGGGCCTGATGGAATACGTCAAGAAGTCGCGCATCAACAAGCCGGACGCGGGGCACTTGAAGAAGTCCTCCGCCGAAGGCGTGAAGTTTCTGCGCGAGTTCCGGCTGGGCGACGGTTCGAACGGCGATTTGAAGCCGGGCGATCGCGTGCTCGCCGACGAATTCAAGCCCAAGGAAAAAGTGGACGTGATCGGCATCAGCAAGGGTCGCGGCTTCGCGGGCGTAGTGAAGCGCCATCATTTCCGCGGCAGCGATGCCACCCACGGATCGATGTTTCACCGCGCTCCGGGATCCATTGGCGCGTCGAGCTTTCCCTCGCGCGTTTTTCCCGGCATGCGCATGGGCGGCCGCATGGGAACAGACAACGTCACCGTGCGGAATCTTGAAATTGTCGAGGTGGACGCCGAGGACAACGTGATCCTGGTGAAGGGCGCCGTACCGGGACCGAACGGCGGATACGTGGTGTTGCGGAGGTCGAGACAATAGCCATGCCGAGCGTAGACGTCATCGATCTCAGCAATAACAAAGTCGGGACGCTGGATCTGGCCGATGCGGTGTTTAGCGCGCCGGTCAACGAAGCGCTGCTGTATGAAGCCGTCCGGCATCATCTGGCGGGCGTCCGGCGCGGAACGGCCAAGACCAAGACCCGCCATGAAGTAGCCGGATCGGGCAAGAAACTGTGGAAGCAGAAGGGTACCGGAAGAGCGCGTATGGGCTCCATCCGCAGTCCTCTGTGGCGGCACGGCGGTACCACCCACGGTCCGCAACCGCGCGACTACTCTTATAAACTGCCCAGAAAAATGCAATTAGGCGCGCTACGGAGCGCCTTGTCCGCGAAGCTCCGCGATGGCGAGCTGCGGGTGGTGCGCGAATTTTCGATCGGCGAGCCCAAAACCAAGCTGATGCGCCAGACGCTGAATGCTCTCGAAATCGCCCGGACGGTCCTGGTGGTGGACAACAACGCGGAGAACCGCAACTTGCAGCTTTCCAGCCGGAACCTGGAAGGCGTGAAGCTGGTCGCAAGCCGCGATGTCAACGTGTACGATCTGCTGGGGCACCAGCAAGTGCTGCTCAGCGAAGCTGCGGCGCTAAAGCTCTCGGAGGGCCTGCAATGAACTCGTTGATGGAAGTGATCAAGCGGCCCATCGTGACGGAAAAGGGTGTAACGAAGAAGGATTCCGAACGCACCCTGTGTTTCGAGGTCGACGCGAACGCCAATAAGACCGAGATCCGGCAGGCGGTCCAGCTCCTGTTCAAGGTGAAGGTCTCCGATGTGCGGACCACCACGACTGCCGGCAAGCTGCGGCGGCGCGGGCGGTTCGCCGGATATCGCTCCGACTGGAAAAAAGCCTACGTGAAACTGAAGCCCGGCGAGAAGATGCCGGAGTACGCGGAGATCTAAGTAGATGCCGGTCAAAACATATAGACCCACCACGCCGACACGCCGTTTCCAGACGGTTGTGTCGCGCCAGGACATCACCAAGCAGACGCCCGAAAAGAGCCTGGTGAAAGGGAAGAGCGGCTCCGGCGGACGGAGCAGCACGGGACGCATATCGTCCCGGTTCCGCGGGGGCGGGCATAAGAAGGCGTATCGCGAAATCGATTTCAAGCGTGACAAGGCGGGCATCGCCGCAGTGGTGGCGGCCATCGAGTACGATCCCAACCGCAGCGCGCGCATCGCGCTGCTGCACTATGTGGACGGCGAGAAGCGCTACATCCTGGCGCCGGCCGGGCTCGAAGTCGGGCGCAAGATTCTGTCGGGACCGGATGCCGATATTCTGATCGGAAATTCGCTCCCGCTCAAGAATATTCCGGCCGGCACGGTAGTGCATAACATCGAGTTGAAGCCGGGCAAGGGCGGGCAGATGGCGCGTTCCGCCGGCGCCCAGGCACAACTGGTATCGAAGGAAGGCGAGTACGCGCTGCTAAAGCTGCCTTCGGGCGAAATCCGGAAGGTGCTGGTGGAGTGTGCGGCGACGGTCGGGCAGGTTGGCAACGTCGAGCACGAAAACGTCAGCCTGGGTAAAGCCGGACGCAAGCGCTGGATGGGCAAAATGCCGCACAATCGCGGCGTTTCGATGAATCCCGTGGATCACCCGCACGGCGGCGGCGAAGGCAAAACCAGCGGCGGTCGTCATCCGGTGACGCCGTGGGGCCAACCCACGCGCGGCTTCAAAACGCGCAACAACAAGCGCACAAATAAGTTCATCGTGACGCGGAAGGCCAAGAAACGATAAGGATGACGAGATAGTCATGGGACGCTCACTGCACAAAGGACCGTTCGTGGATGATCACCTGCAAAACAAGGTGAACGCCATGAACGAAAGGAACGAGAAGAAAGTGGTGCGGACGTGGTCGCGCCGCTCGACCATCGTGCCGGAGTTCATCGGCCACACCCTGGCCGTCCACAACGGGAAGAAGTTCATTCCGGTGTACATCACCGAGAACATGGTAGGCCACAAGCTGGGCGAGTTTTCGCCTACGCGGGTGTTCAAAGGTCACGGCGCGAAGGCAGTCGCTGGGGGACCGGGAGCGCCGGCCGGGGCAGCGCCGGGAGCAGCCGAGAAAACGGCCAAGCCGGCTTAAGGAGCGTAAACGATGCAAGTCAAAGCCGAAGCCCGATACCTCCGAACCTCACCGCAGAAAGCGCGGCTGGTGATCGACCTCATCCGCGGCCAGAAGGCCGGCGAGGCGATCCACATTCTGCGCGCCGTCAACAAACGCATCGCGCCGTCGATTGAAAAAGTGCTGCGGTCGGCGATCGCCAACGCCGAGAACCGGCACAACGACGTTGATGTGGACCAGTTGATCGTCACGGAAGCGTACGTAAATGAAGGGCCGCGCATGAAGCGTATCCGCGCGGCGCCGATGGGCCGTGCGTACCGCTATCAGAGAAGGATGGCGCACATCGTGGTCAAGGTCGGGGACCGCAAGCCCGACGGCGCGGCGAAGGAGACCGAGTAGCATGGGGCAGAAAGTTCATCCGTACGGATTCCGGCTGGGGTTCACCAAGACCTGGCGGTCGCGGTGGTTCGCCAAGCAGGATTATGCCAAGCTGCTGCGCGAAGATCTGGAGCTGCGGAACTCCCTGCGCGAGCGGTTGAAGGCGGCCGGCGTCAGCTCGATCGAAGTGGATCGTCCTGGCAACAAGCTGCGTATCACCATTCATACTTCCCGTCCCGGAATCATCATCGGACGGAAGGGCGCCGAAATCGAAAAGCTGAAGCAGGATCTGGCCAAGAAAACCAAGCGCGAAGTATTTATCGATATTCAGGAAGTTCACAAGCCGGAGCTGGATGCGCAACTGGTTTCCGAATCGATCGCGTTGCAGCTCGAAAAACGCGTCGCTTTCAGAAGAGCCATGCGCAAAGCGGTGGATTCCGCGCTGCGCTTCGGCTGCAAAGGGATTAAAGTCCGCGTTTCCGGGCGGTTGAACGGCGCCGAAATCGCGCGCACCGAATGGTATCTGCAGGGCCAGCTTCCGCTGCATACTCTGCGAGCCGACATTGATTTTGGATTCAGCCAGGCGTACACCACCTACGGCGTGATTGGCGTGAAGTGCTGGGTCTACAAAGGCGAGATTCTGCCGGGAGCCCAGCCGCGCGGGTTGCGCAATGAGCCGGAGCCGCGGCGAGCGCCTTCGCGTGATCGCGATCGTGACCGCGATCGGCGAGACCGGCCGCCTCGGCAGCAGCCGTTTGTGCCTGAATCCGCCGGCGGAGTGGTTCAGCAGGCCCCGGGCGAAATGGCTCGGCCATCGATCCTGCCGCCGATGGCTGCTCCGGTACAGCCGACCTGGAAGCAGGACAGTAAACCAGAGGGCGGAGAACAGCCGGCAACTCCTCCTGCTGCTCCTCCATCCACGACGCCTCCGGACGGCGAGAAGAAGAACGAGTAGGAACCGAAACACGCTTAGGAACGAACCTCTATGTTGATGCCGAAGAAGGTGAAGTATCGCAAGCAGCAGCGCGGGCGCATGGCCGGCAAGGCCTGGCGCGGCTCGTCGCTGGCGTTCGGCGATTACGGATTAAAGGCGCTCGAGTGCGGCTGGATTACAGACCGCCAGATCGAAGCGGCCCGCGTGGCGATGACACGTTCGATCAAGCGCGGCGGCAAAGTCTGGATCCGGCTGTTCCCGGACAAGCCCATTACTAAGAAGTCGGCTGAAACCCGTATGGGCAAAGGCAAGGGCGCGCCGGACCAGTGGGTGGCGGTGATCCGGCCGGGCAAAATTCTGTTCGAGATGGAAGGCGTGGACCACGCGGTGGCGAAAGAGGCAATGCGTCTCGCCGCGGCGAAAATCGGGCTGCCGACCAAGTTGGTTATCCGCGAGGGGATGGACTAAGCGAGGACACATGAAGGAGAACGCGGAAAAGTTTCGTGCGCTGGATCCGGCCGAGCTCGATAAGCAATTGCGCGAGGGCGCCGAGCAGATGTTCCGGCTGCGGTTCCAGATGTCGATGGGGCAAATGGACGGGATCAAGAAGGTCCGCACGCTGCGCAAGGAGCGGGCACGCATTCTGACGGTGCTGAAGCAGAAGGGCGTGGCGCCCTCTGCCGCCGCGGCTGCGCCGGCTCCTCTGGTGACCAAATCGCCGAAAGTCACGGCGAAAGCTGCACCCCAGAAGACTTTGGGCAAGAAGGCCGTCGCCAAAAAAGCAGCCCCTAAGTCAGCAACCACGGGCAGGAAAGGCCGGTAACAGCCGATGGCGGAAACTACACAGAGCAATAAGAACGAAAAGGTGGGCTCAGTCGTCGGCTCCAAGATGGCCAAGACCATCGTGGTCGAAGTCATCCGGCGCGTGCCGCATCCTCTGTACAAGCGCATCATCAGCAAGCGCAGGAAGTTCTACGCGCATGACGAGCAGGGCGAGGCCAAGGTGGGCGATGTGGTGCGCATCATCGAGTGCCGCCCGCTCAGCAAGCTTAAGCGCTGGCAGTTGAAGGAAGTGCTGCGCAAAGCGGTACAAGTCACCACGGATTTGAGCGCTATCGGCATTCAGACCGGCCCGGAGAAGCGGGCGTCGAAGAAAAAACGCTAGGGCAGTAAGGAGTCAGGAGACAAGAACATGATCGGGATGCGGACCATTCTGGAGGTAGCCGATAACAGCGGCGCCCGCAGGCTTGCCTGCATTTTGCCGCGCGGCGGGGATCTGGGATTGCGCGCCGGATTGGGCGACGTAGTCACGGCCAGCGTGAAGGAAGCTGCGCCCGATTCACAAGTTAAGAAGGGCAAAGTAGTTCGCTGCGTGATCGTGCGGATGCGTAAGGAAACCCGGCGCAAGGACGGAACTTACATCCGGTTCGATTCGAATGCCGCGGTGCTGATCAATGAGCTGGGCGAGCCGGTGGGTACCCGCGTGTTCGGGCCGGTGGCGCGCGAGCTGCGCGAGAAGCGCTTCATGAAAATCGTGTCCCTTGCCCCGGAGGTGATCTGACTATGGCCCGCAAAATTGCGCAAAGACATCAGAACAAGCCCCAGGCTCCTGTGAAGATTAAGATCCGGCGCGAAGATACCGTCAAGGTCATCGCCGGTCGCGACAAGGGCAAGACCGGTCGCGTGTTGCAGGTTGATCGCGACAAAGGCAAGGTGTTGATCGAAGGCGTGGGGATGGTGAAACGGCACACGCGTCCGAACCCGTCGCGCCAGATCAAGGGAGGCATCGCGGAGCGGGAGAGCCCCATCGCGATCTCGAACGTGATGTTGCTCACCTCAGGCGGCGTCGCGACGCGGGTCGGCTATCGGGTCGAAGGCACGGGAGCCTCGTCCCGGCGGGTGCGCTACGCACGCAAGGGCGGAGAAATTCTGGACAAGAAGGCGTAACATATGGCAGCCAGGCTGAAAGAACAATATCAGAAGAAAGTGGTTCCGGCACTCACTAAGGAGTTCGGCTACGAGAACATCATGGCCGTGCCGAAGCTGCAGAAAATCTGTGTGAACATCGGGCTCGGCGAGGCCACCCAGAACGCGAAGCTGATGGACGGCGCGGTGAACGAACTGGGTCAGATCACGGGGCAGAAGCCGGTGGTCACCAAGGCGCGCAAATCGATCGCCGCGTTCAAGCTGCGCGAAGGCATGCCGATCGGCTGCATGGTCACGCTGCGCGGCGAACGCATGTACGAGTTTTTCGACCGGCTGGTGAACGTATCGCTGCCGCGCGTGCGCGATTTCCGCGGCGTATCGGCCAAGTCTTTCGACGGCCGCGGCAATTACACGCTGGGCGTTCACGACCAGCTCATTTTCCCGGAAATCGACTACAACAAGGTTGATAAAGCCAAGGGAATGAATATCTGTATCACCACCAGCGCCAAAACCGATGCGGAAGGTCTGGCGTTGTTAAAGCATCTGGGAATGCCGTTCCGCACGCAGTAGAAGTATCAGGAGAAAAGATGGCCACTACCGCCAAAATTGCAAGAGATGAAAAGCTGGCCCTGGCGAAGGCCGCTCATACGCCGAAGCTGCAGTGCCGGCATCGCAACCGTTGCTTCCGGTGCGGGCGCCCGCGCGGGTTTTTACGGAAATTCAAGTTGTGCCGCATCTGCTTCCGCCAACTGGCGCTGGCCGGGGAAGTGCCCGGCGTGATCAAAGCTTCATGGTGATGCGAAGGAGTGTGAAGGAATGACGACAACCGATCCGATCGCCGACATGCTGACGCGCATTCGCAACGGCCTAGCCGCGCGTCACCCCAAGGTGGACGTTCCGGCGTCGCGCCTGAAGAGCGACATTGCCAAGATTCTCAAGGATGAGGGCTACATCGCCAATTTCAAGCTCACCGAGGACGGCACCCAGAAGTCCATCCGGATTTATCTCAAGTACACGCCCGGCAACATGCCGGTGATCTCGCGGATCGAGCGTGTGTCGCGGCCCGGATGCCGTGTGTACGTCGGTTCGAAGAGCGTGCCTCGCGTGCTGGGCGGGCTGGGGATCAACATTCTGACCACGCCGCGCGGCGTGATGACCGGCAGCAGCGCCCGCAAGGAAGGCGTCGGCGGCGAAGTGCTGTGTCACGTTTGGTAGACAGGTAACGGAGTTTTTATATGTCACGAGTCGGAAAAAAGCCAATCCCGCTGCCCAAGAACGTGAAACTCACGATCGGCAGCGAGCTGCTGGTGGAAGGGCCCAAGGGCAAACAGACGGTTCCGATTCCAGCGGGAATCTCGCTGCGGCAAACCGATGGAATTCTTGAAATCATCCGCGACAGCGACGATCAGGCCGCACTGCACGGTCTGACGCGGGCTCTGGCCTCGAATGCGGTTACGGGAGTGTCGACCGGGTTCACGCGCGAGCTGCAGTTATTCGGCGTCGGATACAAAGCCGACGTCAAGGGGCGGATCGCGACCTTTACCCTGGGGTACTCGCACCCGATCGAGTTCTATCTTCCCGATGGCATCGATATGAAAGTCGAAAAGCCGGTGAACAATCTCACGCCGCTGATCCTGACCGGCGGCGACCGGCAACTGCTGGGCCAGGTGGCGGCGAACATGCGCGCCCTGCGTCCGCCGGATCCCTACAAGAACAAGGGAATCCGCTACGCCAACGAAGCTCTGCGGAAGAAGGCCGGCAAGACCGGTGCGGCGGGAGGCGCCAAGTAAGATGGCCAAGGAATCAAAAGGGATTATCCGGCAGCGGGTACATAAGCGCATCCGGCGGAAAGTGGCGGGAAGCACCGAACGGCCGCGGCTGGCGATTTTCCGCAGCGTCAAGCACATTTACGCGCAGGTCATCGACGATACCGTGGGACACACCCTGGCGGCGGCCTCATCCAACGAAAAGGCCGGAATCAAGAACGGCGGCAACGTGGCCGGAGCCAAGTCGGTGGGGAAGCTGCTGGCCGAGCGCGCCAGGGACAAGGGAGTGAAGTTGGTGGTGTTCGACCGGGGCGGATATTTGTATCACGGCCGGGTGAAAGCTCTGGCCGACGCGGCTCGGGAAGGCGGGCTCGAATTCTAGCCCAAGAGGATTTATAAGCAATGTCAATAACAGCAGCAAAGCGCATCGAAGCCGGAGGCCTGAACCTGAAGGAACAGGTGGTCTCGATCAACCGCGTCACCAAGGTAGTTAAAGGCGGTAAGAACCTGAGCTTTTCGGCTCTTGTCGTAGTAGGCGATCCTGGCGCTCGGATCGTCGGATTCGGAACGGGCAAAGCCAAAGAAGTCCCCGCGGCGATCAAAAAGGGGATCGAGGCGGCCAAGAAGAATCTGCGCAAGGTGAACGTCCTGGCCACCACCATCCAACATACGGTGCTGGGGAAGTTCGGCAGCGGACGGGTGTTGCTCAAGCCGGCGCCCGAAGGAACCGGTGTGATCGCCGGCGGTCCGGTGCGCGCCGTGATCACCGCGGTGGGGATTCCCAATGTCCTGACCAAATCCATCGGCTCGCACAACCCGCACAACGTGGTGAAAGCCACCATCGACGCGCTGGAGCAGTTGCGCGACAAGAAGGAAGTGGCCGAGCTGCGCGGTCTGGTAGGGAAGGTGGGATAATCTTATGCCGGGGAAGATCAAAATCAAGCTCATTCGCAGCCCAATCTGCACGCCGGAAAAACACAAGGTCATCGTTCGCGCGTTGGGGCTCAAGAAAATGAATCGGATCGTGGAACGACCGGATACGCCGGCCTTTCGGGGTATGGTGAAAAAGATTCCGCACCTGCTGGCGATCGTCGATTAAGGAAGGACGCATGAACCTCAGTCAACTCAAGCCGCCCAAGGGTCAAAAGCACAAGAACCAGCGTATCGGCCAGGGCATGGGATCGGGCCGCGGAAAATTTTCCGGCCGCGGCGCCAAGGGCGCCAAGTCCATATCCGGATATTCGCGAATGCGCGGATTTGAAGGCGGCCAGATGCCGCTCCACCGGCGGCTGCCCAAGCGCGGATTCACCAATATCTTCCGTAAAGAATTCGCGATCGTCAATCTGGCCACCCTGGACCAGATGGACGGCGATTCCTTCGATCCCGGGAAGTTGCTCGAACTGGGTGTGATCCGCAAGTTGAAGGATGGCCTCAAAATCCTGGGAACGGGCGATCTGAAGCGAAAAATCCAGGTGAAAGCGCACCTGTTTTCGAAATCCGCCCTGGAAAAGATTCAAGCGGCGGGCGGCACGGCGGAAGTGATCCCCGGTGTGAAGCTCAACGCCAAATGGGTTCCGCCTCCGGTAGCCAAACCAAAGGCTGCGGCCCCCCAGACCGCGGAGGCTCCTGCCGCGGAAGCGCCCGAAGCCGGAGCGAAGAAAACCAGTGCCAAGAAAGAAAAGAATGCCGCGGAGAAGGGTGCGGCGGAGAAGGGCGCTGAAAAAACCAGCAAGCCCAAGCAGGCTAAACCAAGCAGTAAAGAAGAGAAGTAGCCATGAAATTCCTCGAAGCGATTGCGAACGTCTTTCGGATTCCGGACCTTCGGAAACGCGTCTTTTTCACCCTGGCCATGCTGGCGGTGTACCGGATCGGCGGTCATCTGCCGATTCCCGGTGTCGACGCCAAGCGCTTCGAAGAGTTCATCACCCAGAACCAGGGAACCGTCTTCGGCTTCTTCGATCTGTTCAGCGGCGGGACCTTTAGACGGTTAACGATCTTTGCGCTGGGCATCATGCCCTACATCACCTCGTCCATCATTTTGCAGTTGTTGACGGTGGTGGTTCCCACGCTCGAACGACTTCAGAAGGAAGGCGAGCTCGGCCGGCGCAAAATCACCCAGTGGACCCGCTACCTCACCGTCATCCTGGCCATGGTTCAGGCTTTCGGTATCGCCGGCCTGTTACAGACCCAGGGCGGCTTTGTTCGTACGCCGGGAATCGCCTTCACGCTGATGACCATGCTGACCCTTACCACCGGGACAGCCTTCATCATGTGGCTGGGCGAACAGATTACCGAGCGCGGTATCGGCAACGGCATGAGTTTGCTGATTTTCACCGGGATCGTGGTCAACCTGCCGTCTGCCATCGTGGAAATTGTCCGGAAGGTTCAGACCGGCGACTGGCCGTTGATCCAGGTAGCCATTATTGTGATCATGATGGTCGCGGTGGTGGGCTTTATCGTACTGGTGGAGCGCGGCGAGCGCCGCATCCCGGTGCAATACGCCAAGCGCGTGATCGGGCGGAAAATGCTGGGCGGGCAGTCCACGCATATGCCGCTTAAGGTGAACGCCGGTGGCGTAATCCCTGTGATCTTTGCCAGCTCCTTGCTGGCATTTCCGCTCACCGCCTTACAAATCGATTTCGTCAAGAATAGCCGCGTGCTATCGGGCATGCTGACCGCCATCAGCGGAGCATCGCCGCTGTACTACCTGCTGTACACGCTGCTGATCATTTTCTTCTGCTTCTTCTACGTCTCGATCATCTTCAATCCCAATGAGGCTGCGGACAACATGCGGAAGTACGGCGGCTTCATTCCGGGCATCCGGCCGGGCAAGAATACGGCCGAGTACATGAACAAGATCCTGACCAGGATCACCGTGGTCGGCGGCCTGTACCTGTCAATTCTGTCGCTGCTGCCGCAGATCATGATCCAGGGCATCAAGCTTCAGCGGCTGCCGGGGATCGGAAACTGGATCGACGCGAATTTTCCGCGCTGGCTGCTGGACGGCCTGGGCATAACGTTTTTCTTCGGCGGGACTTCCCTGCTGATTGTGGTGGGCGTGGCGATGGATACCGTGAACCAGATTGAAGCGCAGCTAATCATGCGTCATTATGAAGGGTTTACGCCGCGGGCCGGTCGGATTCGAGGCCGGCGCAGCAGCGTCTGACCTACTGAATGCCTCGGCTCTGCCTCATTCTATTTGGTTCCCCGGGTTCGGGAAAAGGCACCCAGGCCAAGCTGCTTAAACAATCGCTGGGTATCGCCCATATTTCTACCGGCGATATGCTGCGGGAACGGGTGGCTTCGGGAGACGAAGTGGGCCGGGCGGTGGCTTCCCTGATGCAGGCCGGCGAGCTGGTTCCGGACGAAACGGTTAATCGCCTGGTGGAGGAGCGGATCGAGCAGCCCGATTGCGAGAACGGCTTTATATTGGACGGTTATCCCCGTACCGTGAACCAGGCCAAGCTGTTAGCCGAGTTGCTGGTGCTGCGGCCGATCCGAACGGTCGTGATCCATCTGGTGGTGGATTATAATGTTATTATTGCGCGTATCTCCGGCCGCCGGCAGTGCCCCACTTGCGGGTCACTGTATGGGATGACGTCAAGCGTGCCACGAGTTCCCGGGGTTTGCGACAAGGATGGGGCGACCCTGATGGTTCGCGACGATGATCGCGAAGAGGTGGTGCGGGAGAGATTGCGAGCCTACGAGCAACAGACTGCCCCGGTGCTGGCATATTTCAAGAAGTCGGGAATCCCATGCTGGGATGTGCCCGCTGCGGACGTCGCTCCGCAGGTGATCGCTAAAGAGATCGAGGGGTTAGTCCGGAAAGAGCGCGGCGAAGCAGCATGATCGTGCGCAAGAACATGGCCGAGCTGGAGAAGATGCGCTGTTCCGGCTTGCTGGTCTGGAAGATTCTGGACGAGCTTCGCAGGATGGTAGGCGAGGGAGTATCGACGATCGATTTGGAAGTGACCGCCGAGAAGATGATGACGGATGCGGGCGCCCGGCCGGCCTTCAAGGGCTATTCGACTCCGGCCACGGGAACCAAGTTTCCGTTTGTGCTGTGCACTTCGGTGAACGACGAGATCGTGCACGGAATGCCGTCGCAGAAAAAGGTTCTGAAGAGCGGAGATATTATCTCGATCGATACGGGCGTGCAGTTGAACGGGTACTACGGCGATTCGGCTATTACGGTGGGCGTGGGTGAGGTTTCCCCGGAGGCTCGCCGACTGATGGAAGTGACGCGCGAATCGCTCGAGATGGCTATTGAGAAGGCGCGGCCGGGCAACCGGCTGTTCGATATTTGCGGAACCGTGGAGCGGCACGTGACCGCCAACGGCTTTTCGGTGGTGCGCGAGTTCGTAGGACACGGGATTGGCACGCAGATGCACGAGGAGCCACAGATCCCCAACTACGTGGATCGGCGCAGCGAGAATCCGCGGTTGAAGGAAGGCATGGTTCTGGCGATCGAGCCCATGGTAAATGCCGGAAAGCCCGGCAGCCGGGTTCGGCCCGATAAGTGGACGGCGGTAACCGAGGACGGAAAATACTCGGCGCACTTCGAGCATACGGTGGCCATCACCGCGGAGGGCCCGTGGGTATTGACCAGGCCGTGAGCCAGAAGGCGGAAGTGGTCGAATTGTTGCCCAGCGCCGGATACCGGCTGCGGCTCGAAAACGAGGACACCGTGGTGGCGCACGCGGCGGGTTCGGGTGTTAAGAATTTTGTTCGGTTGCGGCCCGGCGATCGGGTGCGCGTAGAGCTTTCTGCGCGCGATAAGACGCGCGGACGGATCGTGGAATTATTGGAGAAGCTATGAAAGTTCGGGCATCCGTGAAGAAAATGTGCGACAAGTGCAAGCTGGTGCACCGCAACGGTGTGGTGCGCGTGATTTGCGTGAATCCGAAGCACAAACAGCGGCAAGGTTAAGGGGAGACGGAATATGGCGCGTCTAGCAGGCGTGGATTTACCGGTCAAGAAACGGACCGAAATCGGGTTGACCTACATTTACGGAATCGGGCGCACGCGCAGCAAATCGCTGTGCCACCGCGCGGGGGTCGATCCGAATAAAAAAGTCGCGGATCTGACCGAGGACGAGGTCAACCGCATCCGTCAGATCCTCGAAGCCGAGGGCGCCGTGGAAGGAGATCTTCGCAAGGAGCTCTCCATGAACATTAAGCGCCTGATTGAGATGGGTTCGTACCGCGGGTTACGCCATCGTCGCGGCCTGCCGGTGCGCGGCCAGCGGACGCATACCAATGCCCGCACCCGCAAGGGCCCGCGGCGCGGCACGGTAGCGAACAAGAAGAAGGCGAGCGCGAAGACCTAGTCGGAATCGGAACACATGGCAAAAGCAGCGGCAAAGACCGGAAAAAAGAAATCCTTCAAGAAGAAGGAAAAGAAGAACGTGCCCGCGGGCATCGTGCACGTGCAGGCGTCGTTCAACAACACCATCATCACCATTACGGATACGGTGGGGAACGTACTGGCGTGGTCCAGTTCGGGCTCGCTGGGATTCCGGGGATCGCGCAAAGGAACTCCTTTCGCCGCGCAGCAGGCGTCGCTCACCGCGGCGAACAAGGCCAAGGAATCGGGCGTGCGCAGTGTGAACGTGAACGTCAGCGGACCGGGTGCTGGCCGCGAATCGGCCGTGCGCGCGCTGTCGACCGCCGGCCTCGAAGTCCGTTCCATCCGGGATCGCACGCCGATTCCACACAACGGATGCCGGCCACCCAAGAAACGCCGCGTTTGATTTTTTGTACGTAAGCAGGAAGAAGGCGAACGTTGCCGTAAACTGCACCGACCGGGTCACTGGCCCCTGGCCGCTGGCCCCTGAAAAAGGGAGGTTCGATTTGGCAAGATATATTGGTCCCGTCTGCCGGCTGTGCCGGCGGGAGGGGATGAAACTGTTTTTGAAGGGCGAGCGCTGCCACACCGAAAAGTGCGCCATCGAGAAGCGCAACTTTCCGCCCGGCCAGCACGGCAAGGATCGCAAACCTAAGATCGTCGGCTACGGCCTGCAGCTTCGCGAGAAGCAGAAGGCGCGCCGCTATTATCAATTACTCGAAGGTCAGTTCCGCAATCTGTTCGAGAAGGCCAGCGGAATGAAGGGCATCACCGGCGTGAACATGCTCAGCATGCTGGAACGGCGCCTGGATAACGTCGTGTACCGGATGGGTTTCGGAACCTCGCGCGCGCAATCGCGCCAGTTGGTTCGCCATGGGCACATGAACGTGAACGGACGCCGCGTGGATATCCCGTCCTTCCAGGTGAAAGCCAACGACGTGATTGAAGTGCGTGAGAACAGCAAACAGCACCCCACCATTCTTCACGCGCGCGACGCCACGGCTCACGCACCCAGCCCCAACTGGCTGGAAGTCGACCGGGAGAACCTGCGGGCGAAAGTGCTCGGATCTCCCAAGCGCGAGGATCTCGTCCAGATCCAGTTGAATGAGCAACTGATCGTCGAATTGTATTCGAAGTAAGAGGCCATCATCATGTTTAAAGGATTTCAGAAACCAAAGCGGTTGGTCGCTAACACGGAAACGCTCACGGACCGGTACGGGATGTTCACCGCCCAGCCCTTCGAGCGCGGATTTGGGTCTACCATCGGAACCGGGCTGCGGCGCGTGCTGCTGAGCTCGATTGAAGGCGCTGCGATCACCGCTGTGCGGATCGAAGGCGTCGCCCACGAATTCAGCCCGATCCCGGGCGTGGTGGAAGATGCTACCGACATCATCCTCAACCTGAAGCAGGTTCCCTTCAAGATGCTCAGCGAGGGAATGCGCACCGTCCGCCTCAAAGTGGACACTCCCGGCGAAGTTCTCAGCGGGCAAATTGAAACCGATTCCGAAATCGAAGTGCTGGACCGCAACATGCACATCGCCACCATCGGCGAAGGCGGCAAGCTGTCCATCGAAATGCGAATCAAATCCGGCCGCGGCTACGTCGGCGCGGACCGCAACAACGACGAGGACCTTCCGATCGGGTACATCCCCATCGACTCGGTCCATTCGCCTGTACGCAAAGTGAATTACTCGGTTGAATCCGCCCGCCTGGGCCAGATGACCGATTACGACAAGCTGACCATCGAAGTCTGGACCAACGGCGCGATTTCACCCGCCGACGCCATCGGCCAAGCCTCGAAACTGTTGAAGGACCACATGGCCATCTTCATCAACTTCGAAGAGCTGCCGGAGACCGCCGAGGAGCCGGCCGAGCGCGCCATGAGCCAGATGAACGAAGTGCTCAGCCGCTCCGTCGAAGAGCTCGAACTGAGTGTTCGTTCCTACAACTGCCTCAAGAACGCCAATATCCAGACCATCGGCGACCTGGTGCAGAAAACCGAAGCAGAGATGCTGCGCACCAAGAATTTCGGGCGAAAGTCGCTGAACGAGATCAAGGAAATTCTGGGGAGCCTGGGGCTGGGCTTCGGTATGAAGTTCGATTCTCAGGGCCGCCTGATTGCTCCTTCCGGAACACCTGCAATGCTGGGCGCGGGCGATATCGACGAGGATGTAGACGTGGAAGAAGAGGCGGAAGCGCCGGAGAACGAGGCCCCGCTCGCGGAGTAAGCGCGCGGAACACAAGCCATGCGACATAAGAGATCAGGATTCAAACTCAAGCGCGATAGCGGGTCCCGCAAGGCTCTGCTGAAGGGTCTGGTGACCAGCGTCATCGAACATGAGCGCATAGTTACCACCATTCCTAAGGCCAAAGCGGCCCGCCCGCTGGTCGAAAAGATGATCACGCTGGCCAAGCGTGATACTCTGCACACGCGCCGTCAGGCAGCGGCTTTCCTTGAAACCCCCGCTGCCGTCAAGAAGCTGTTCGATAAGCTGGGGACGCGCTTCGGCCAGCGCAACGGCGGTTACACGCGCGTAGTGCGTTTAGGCTGGCGCAAGGGCGATGGCGCTGAGCAGGCCATGCTTGAACTGGTCGGCTCCGAGCTCGTAAAGCGCGCCGCGGAACGCGCCAGGCGCCGCGAAGAACGGCTGAAGGCGATACAGCAGGGCAAAGAAGACGGCGAGGGTACGGAACCCAAAGAATAAGTCCTGAAAGAAACTCAGGACTGCCGGTCGGCGGTCTCGTGCACGCGATGTGTTTGCGGGGCGGTTCGCAGCCGGACCACCTCGCCGATTACGAACACCGCAGGCGGCTCGACGTCCACTTCGCCTCGAGCCACCTGTTCCAGCGTCGATTCGCGCACGCGCTCCCGCTCGGTTGAAGCAAATTGCAGGAACGCGACCGGATCGCGGGCGGGCCGGCCGCCGTTGATCAGGCAGGTCGCGATCGCCGCGCGATTGTCTACTCCCATCAGGACCACCAGCGTTCCAGCGTGCCGGTACGCCGGCCAGTCCACTTCCTTGACCGCTTGCCGATGCCCCGGCAGCACCGTGAAGGATGCAGCCACGCCTCGATAGGTGAGAGGAATGCCCGCCAGGGCAGGCGCTGCCGTCACCGCCGATACACCCGGGACCACCTCCACGTCGAAGCCGTGCTGCGTCAGAAACTCGAGTTCCTCGCCTCCCCGTCCAAACACCATCGGATCGCCGCTCTTTAGCCGCACCACCGGTCCGGCGACGTCGCGCAGCCGCAAATACCAGGCGTAGATCTCGGCCTGGATCTCTTCCTGCTGTCCGCGCTGTTTGCACGCTGCAACGAAGGTGGCGTCGCGATTCGCCAGGGCCAGAATCTCGGGGCTCACGAGTTTGTCATAAATCACAGCCTCGGCTTGCGCCAGTAGCCGCGCTGCTTTTCTCGTCAGCAGGTCGGGGTCGCCTGGGCCCGCGCCGACCAGATACACTTTCGCCCTCTCCGCCGCCATGGCGCATTTCCTCCAAGAATTGTGAACAGCAGGGTGGCTCCTAATGAGGAGCGACCAGAGTGGGTGGGTTGCCGACGAGGCCCCCTACACCCGAGCGAAACCCCGCTCGGTCGCAAGGCTATCTAGAGGCAGTATAAACAGGAGCCGCTTGAATTGGAAGTAGTTCGTGCGAAGAAACTTCTTATGGGCTTGATAAAGGAACTCACCATTTCAGGCCCGAAAACATGACGATATCCGAATCCCGCCCATCCAGACTCCGGCGGCTCACCACCAGATTTCCTCCCGCGCTGATGTCCGGAGATTCATAAGACAATTCGCCAAAGGTCAGTTGCAAAGGCGAGCGGTTCTCGATCCGCGGAACGAACCACAGGTTAAACACTGGGGGGCCGCCTGAACTGATGATCAGGCCCGAGTTATCGGGCGCCCAGGCGAAGCCTTGGAGTGTCAAGTCCTGGGCCGCCTGGACCGGATCCCCGCCCGAAGCGCTGACGACCATTATTTTCGCGTCCTGCAGGTAGGCGATTTTCTTGTCGTCGGGCGACCAGCGCAAATTGGAGTACGCGCTGCCAGGCGCTAATTTGACGATGGTACGGTCGCCCGCCGCCAGCTCAGCGGTCCCATCGCGCAGCCGGAAAAATGCCAGATTCCTGCCATCGTGGCTCAGATCGCCTGGAGCCAGTGCGTCGACCAACTTGTGAGCCTCGCCACCTGCGTCGGGAATCTCCCAAATAGCACCCGGAGTGAAATAGATCAGGTTGCTGGAATCCGGCGACCAGCGCGGTGCTTCGTGATCGACGTCGTCCTTGGTAATCACTCGCGAACCACCGTCCGTGAGTCGCTCGACCCAAATCTGCTTCCTGCCGCCCGACGCCGCCACGAATGCGACCGACTTACCATCGGGCGAGATCGCCGGCGTCTCTTCCGGGCCCACCATGTCTGTCAGGCGCTGCACCTCGACGACCTGTTTAGGGATGCGCTTGACCAGGGCCGCATGCACCACATATCCAGCCAGACCGCTCGCCAAGCCGACTGCGAGTGCCAGCGCCCAGGGAACGCGCGAGCGGTTTGGTGTTTTCGGAACGTCCACGTGAACTCCAATTATCGCCGGATTCTGATACACTTTCCCTCACGATGCAACCCCACAAACTGCTTCTTTGCCTATTGTTCGTCCTCGTTGCAGCGACGCAGACGTCAGCTCAGAACAAGCAAGCCAAGCAGGCCAAGACTGACTGGAATGCGCCCTTCCCGCCGCACAAAGTGATCGGCAACGTCTACTTCGTCGGCTCCGCGGAGCTTGCCACGTTCCTCATCACCACGCCCGAAGGCCACATCCTCATCAACAGTGACTTTGAGAGCACCGTTCCGGTGATCCGCGCCTCAGTCGAGAAGCTGGGATTCAAGATGACCGACATTAAGATTCTTCTCGGCAGCCACGCCCATGGCGATCACATGGAGGGCGACGCCCTGATGAAGGAACTCACCGGCGCGCGCGTGATGGCGATGGAGCAGGACGTTCCGTTGCTTCGCAAAATGACGCCCGGCAACAAGCCGCATCCCATCGATCGGATCTTGAAGGACGGAGACCAGGTCGCGCTCGGCGGCACCACGCTGGTAGCGCATCTTACGGCCGGCCACACCCCGGGTTGCACCACCTGGACGCTCAAGGCAGACGAGAATGGCAAGCCCTACAACGTTTTGATCGTGTGCAGCGTCGGCATCAATCCCGGTTACGTGCTGGTCAACAATAAAGACTATCCGCAGATCGCAGACGACTACGCTCGCAGCTTCAGGCTTTTGCGAACTCTCCCGGTGGACGTGTTTCTAGGCGCGCACGGCTCGTTTTACGGTTTGCAGGCGAAATACGCCCAGCTCGGAAAGGGCGGCGCGAATCCCTTCATCGATCCGGCAGGCTTCAAAGCCTACCTGGATGACAAGGAAAAAGCGTTCACCACGGAACTCGCAGCGCAGAAAGCAAAACAATAATAATCCATGATCAGCCAGGAAACCATCGACAAGTTCCGCGGGCAGCTTCGCGGAGAACTGATTCAGCCGGGAGACAGCGGTTACGACGACGCCCGCAAAGTCTACAACGGGATGATCGACAAGAAGCCGCGTCTCATCGCCAAGTGCGTGGACGTCGCGGATGTGATCGCCGCGGTGAAATTCGGACGAGCCAGCGGATTGCGGGTCTCCGTCCGCGGCGGCGCTCACAACGCCGGCGGGCTGGGCGTCTGGGACGATGCCCTGACCATCGATCTTTCCGGCATCAAGTACGTGCACGTGGATCCGACGACCGACACGGTGCGCGTTGGCGGTGGATGCGTCTGGGGCGATGTGGATCACGCCACGCACGCCTTCGGCTTGGCCATTCCCACGGGTATCATTTCCACCACCGGCGTCGGCGGGTTGACGCTCGGTGGCGGCCTGGGCCACCTCACCCGCAGATGCGGATTGACGATCGATAATCTACTGAGCGCCGACGTAGTGTTGGCCGATGGCCGGTTCGTGGTCGCGAATGCCCAGGAGAACAGCGACCTGTTCTGGGCGTTGCGCGGCGGCGGCGGCAACTTCGGCGTGGTCACGTCGTTCGTGTTCAAGGCGCATCCAATTGACACGGTGATGGCGGGACCGATGTTCTGGGATCTTGAGGATGCAGCCGACGTGATGAAGTTCTATCGTGAATTCATTACCAAGGCGCCCGATACCGTGGGCGGCTGGTTCGCGTTTCTGGTGGTTCCGCCCGTTCCGCTGTTCCCCGAAGCGCTGCACTTGAAAAAAGTCGCCGCGATTTTGTGGTGTTTACCAGTTCCGCAAGATGAGGCTAACAAGCTTCTCGATCCGGTACGTCAATTTCGCAAGCCCTTGCTCGATGGAGTAGGTCCCGTGCCAATGCCCGCGCTGAACAGCCTGTTCGATCCGCTGTTTCCCCCGGGATTGCAGTGGTACTGGAAAGCCGACTTCTTTAAGGAGCTGTCCGACGCGGCGGTTGCCGAACATGTGAAGTGGGGCAGCCAGATTCCCACCATGCACTCCACCATGCACCTGTATCCTGTGAACGGCGCGGCGCACCGCGTCGGCAAGAATGATACTGCCTGGAGTTATCGCGACGCCGTCTGGAGCCAGGTGATCGTGGGCGTTGATCCCGATCCCGCCAATCGCGACAAGATCACCGACTGGGCCCGCGGCTACTACGACGCGCTGCATCCCTACGGAGCGGGCGGCGCTTACGTGAACTTCATGATGGAAGAGGGCGAGGATCGCATCCGCGCAACATATCGCGATAATTACGACCGGCTGGCCAAGGTGAAGGCGAAGTACGATCCGGAAAACTTCTTCCGCGTGAACCAGAACATCAAACCCGCCTCAGCCTAACGGACCAGCCCGGCCTTCACTGGATTGGTCTCGATGTACGCACGAATTTTTTGGAACTCCCGTCGATTCCGCACCCAGTGATCGTAGGATTCTTTTTGCCAAAAGGACTCTCCGGTTCGTCCTAACAGGCGGTTGGCTTCTCGGGCGGTGGCGCCCTTGAGCGATTTCAGCAAGCGATCGGGAGCGATCCTGGGCTGAATCAGTAGATGAACATGATTTGCCATCACCACGTAGGCTCCAAGTTCATAGTGTCCCAAGTCCACCCCCTTGCGGATAGAACCGACCACAATTCGGGCGATTTCGGGCTGCTGAAGGTACATCGGACCACGCCGCAGGGTATCCAGTTGACGGTCTAGCCACACAAACACCTGCCCGGAGGCTAACGGCCCGGGCGGCGGCAACAACGAAGCCGGCAGACTGCCGTGCAAGTGCCAAGTGAGGAACAACGGAGTGCCTTCCGGATACAGGTGCGGCAATCGTCGGCGATGCAGACTCACGTGTCCATATAATCGATAAAATAGGAGGATGTTCTCATTCGAACAGAAGCGGGCGTCGAGACGAGTCTCGACGCGGCACGCACGAGTGCGTGCGCCACGGTCACACCGCGCTAGCCCATCTTTTTTCTCCCATCCCTCCGCAAGTTGGCGTTTTCACTCGCCTCGCTTTTCCCAACATGCCTTTACGGTGTAGTCAAGGAGTTCGAGGGCTCTGTCGTTGGAGACCTTGGACCCACCGGGAAACAGCATCCTAGGAAAGGCTGTGGAGGGTGTGCGTGCAACGAATCCCTTGCTTGTCTGGGTTACCGATAAGATCGAGGCGCCTCTAAATTGGAACGAACGGAGGAATGTGAAGCGACGCAGGGAGCTTGTTACAATCCGTGTCTTGTTACAATCCATTCGATGAGCACCCCGTCCGTCTATCCCCCTAGCGAAGAATTCGTCCGCCAGGCCCACGTCCAGAGCATGCAAGGCTATCTGGACCTCTATCGCCGCGCGGAACAGGATCCCGAAGCCTTCTGGGGTGAAATCGCCGAACGCGAGATCCACTGGTTCGAAAAGTGGACCAAAGTGCTCGAATGGAACCCGCCCTTCGCGCGCTGGTTCGCCGGTGCGAAGCTCAACGTCTCTTACAACTGTCTCGATCGTCATCTCACCACGCCCCGCAAAAACAAAGTCGCGATTCTGTGGGAGGGCGAACCAGGCGAGCAGCGCTTCATCACCTACCAGGAGCTGCATCGTCTAGTGGTCCGCTTCGCCAGCGTACTGCAATCGCGCGGTTACAAGGCCGGCGACCGCGCCATCATTTACATGCCGATGATCCCCGAGTTGCCCATCGCCATGCTGGCCTGCACGCGGCTCGGGATAACTCACAGTGTCGTGTTCGGCGGATTTTCGGCCGAGGCGCTCAAGGCCCGCATCCAGGACCTCGGCGCGACTCTGGTCATCACCGCCGATGGCGGTTTTCGCCGCGGCAAAGAGGTCAAGCTCAAGCGGGCCGTGGATGAGGCAGTCGAAGAATGTCCGGGCGTGCGCGACGTGATCGTGTATCGCCGCACCGGTTCCGAAACACCGATGAAACAAGGCCGCGACTTATGGTGGCACGATCTGGATGAACACGCCACCGAAAACTGCCCGGCCGTTCCGCTCGATAGCGAGCATCCTCTGTTCGTGCTTTACACCTCCGGCACCACCGGCAAGCCCAAGGGGATTCTGCACACCACCGGCGGCTATCTCACCCACGTCACCGCGACCATGAAGTGGGTTTTCGACCTGAAGGAGCAAGACACCTATTGGTGCTCAGCCGATATCGGGTGGGTCACCGGGCACAGTTACATCGTGTACGGCCCATTGTCTGCCGGCGCGACTACCGTGATGTACGAAGGTGCTCCCGATTATCCGCAGTTCGACCGCTGGTGGCGCATCGTCGAGAAATATCGCGTCAACATTCTGTACACCTCGCCCACCGCGATCCGCGCGCTGATCCGCCAGGGCGAGCAGTGGCCGAACGCGCACGATCTTTCGAGTCTTCGGTTGCTCGGCTCCGTCGGCGAGCCGATCAATCCGGCGGCGTGGGAATGGTATCACCGCGTGATCGGCAAGGGCCGCTGTCCCATCGTCGATACGTGGTGGCAAACCGAAAACGGTGCGATCCTCATCGCGCCGATGCCTGGCGCGGTTCCGCTCAAGCCCGGTTCAGCGACGCTGCCGATGCCCGGAATCATTCCCGATATCGTCGATCTGAGCGGGAATCCGGTCGGTCCGGAAAAAGAAGGCTACCTGATCGTCAAGCGTCCCTGGCCGAGCATGGCGCGCACCATCTGGGGCGATCCGGAACGATTCAAAGAACAATATTGGAGCAAAGTTCCGGGCGCGTATTTCACCGGCGATGCGGCGCGCCGCGATGCGGATGGATACTTCTTGGTGCTGGGTCGCGTCGACGATGTGATGAACGTCAGCGGTCATCGGCTGAGCACGATGGAGGTCGAGTCCGCGCTGGTGCGTCATCCCGCGGTCGCGGAAGCGGCAGTGGTCGGCAAGCCGCACGAGATCACCGGACAAGCGGTGTGCTGCTTCGTAACGCTCAAGAAAGGCGACTATAGTCACGAAGAGCTCGGCAAGGAATTGCGGCAGTGGGTCGCGCATGAGATCGGCAGCTTCGCGCGTCCCGAAGAAATTCGTTTCTCTGACGCGCTGCCCAAAACGCGGAGCGGCAAAATCATGCGCCGTCTTCTGCGCGAGATCGTCACTACACGATCGGTAACCGGCGACGTCACCACGCTCGAGGATCTCTCCGTGGTCACGCGCCTCGCCGC
>JAOAPR010000290.1 GCA_025463005.1 Bryobacterales bacterium
AATGATGGCGGGAATGCCGCCGATCTCAGTCAAATCCGCCTGGATGAACAAGGCATCGCCGCCCGCGGCCTCGATCTCGGCCGCTACCGCCATGCCCTGGGCGGCGCGGCGGCCGGTAAGAACCACCTTGGCTCCCTCCTGTGCGAAGAGCACGGCGCTTGCGCGCCCGATGCCCGAGGTCCCGCCGGTTACCAGCGCTACTTTACCTTTTAGAAGTCCCATAGCCGATTCCTTTATATGTTACATAACATCCAAGTCTCTTATCGATGATGTTTTTCGACATCCAGCAGTAGGAAGCTGATCGCGCGTTCGCTTCCCGGCGGCGGGTCTGGGAGGATGCGAGGCTCCAGCGGCGCGCCGAATTCGACGGCTTGAAATGCTCTCATTGTCTGAATCTCCTGCTAGATGGAGACGCGCGCCGCGAAGGCGGTCGCGCGCCGAGCTCAAGCCCGAGGAAGTCGATCCGGTGGAAATGGGCAACGCGTTGCGTGCCCCGAGAATGAGGTCGTAGCCACGGCTTCGCCGGGCGATTGGCGTAGATCGCACCAATGCCAGATGAGGCACCCGTGACGAGGGAAGGATCGCTCCATGCGAGGGCTCCAGGCTTCCGCCCTTTATAGATGATGATCTTGGGCCATGGCGACCTCAGCGAACAGGAAAAGCAGCTCCTGAATGAAGACGAAACACGGAGGCTCTAACGCTGGTTGCCACGACAAAATTGCGGGATGGGTTCGTTCCGCCAAAATCCATGGATATGCTTCCGAATGACAGTGGGTTCGTTCTGCCGAAACGGACTGACAATCAGATTCCGAAACGGCCTGGGCGTTGCTCCCTGTATGGTGTGCAGAATCTACGCGGTCCACTGCGCCCACAGCCAGGCAAAGACGTGACACCTCAGTCATTCGACTTAGGCAATGCCTGTTTGCGCTTCGACAAACAACGTGATCTGACTGCGGTCATCGCCAACGACAAAGCGCGTCATCGAATCCCCCGGCACCAATTCGCAGAGGAATCATATCATTGATGGCGTTTTTACCCAGCCTGGGTCAAAAGCTGCCCTCAAGCTGAGTTCGGGCGGAGTCCGTTCTTCCAACGACAACCGGACAATTTCCGAGCCGGTTGGTGTGTCTCAAGGTGCCAAAAGCTGCCGTCGCTACCTCATTCGATCAATTTATTAGCGCGCTTCAGAAGCTCGCATCAATCTGAATTCGGTGGGTTCGTTCTGCCAAACGCCACCGGCTATTACATCGCCGGCCTTTATACAGCGCCACCGACCGATCACGTTTGTGCTGTCAGTGACAGGGAGCTTTTTTGAAAGCCTGGCCACCAATCCTGAAGCAGCCGATATGCGCGCGGCGCGCGCTTGCATGGCCATCCCACGGGAGACGCTCTTCCAGATTGCAGCACACTCACTTACCAGTTTCCATGATCACAGTGACGCCGTAGACAATCGCGAGAATGACTGAAACTGCTAAGACCCCGTAGTTCTCGACGATCATGACCGCTATCACATGCACAACCTTGAAGGACGCTATGAGAGCGGCGATCATCGATAGCTGCAGGACAAAACTCACGGGTTGGCATCCTCGGCATTTGAAAGTGCAGGCCTTGGCTCCATGGCGCGCAGGGCGCGCTTGCGCCTCGAAAATGCACGACGCTCGTATCGCTCCAGTTTGGCGAGCTTGTCGTTCAGTTCTATGAGGCAATCCGGGGCGTCGGTGTCCATAAAATAGATCGTTTCATACAGACAGTCCCGAATATTTCGAATTCGTGACAAGTCAAGCTGCGCCTCCGCCGCCTCGCGTGCAACTCCGCTAGCGCTGTGCAAGCCGCTTGCACTCGACAGCAGCTTTGCCAAATCCTCCACGTCGCCGCCAAATGCTGACTCGTTTCCGATACTGACGGCCAAGCCGTGGCGCAGGGCATTATGCCGTGATACGGATCGGCCGCCTTCGGAACGTGGACCGGTGCTTTTCTTCGCATTGTTGCGGTTGGCGGCGATTTTTCGTTCTGAAGTCATCTGGATTTACTCCGCCGCCTCGGTAAATTCGGCGTCGATAATGTCTGAGCATGCTTTCTCTAGCTTTCGCGCCAAGCTCTCCCTGCGCCGGTAGATCTCCCTCAAAATCCCGTCGCGCTTTTTTTCGCCGGCTGCGATCCGCCTGTCGATGAGATCAATTTCGTTTCCATATTTCACAAAAACCTTCGCCAGCAGGTCGGGATCCTCTATGTTCGCCACCTCTATGTTCGCCACCTCTGTCTTCGCTACCTCGGGCTTCGTATCTTTTTTGTTGTTTTGGCGTTTGGGGTCGCCAGGGTTCCCTGCGTCGGCTTTGGCCAACATCTGCTCGCGCAACATGACTATTCTATAGCGATTAAACTCCGCTTCATTTTTACGTTCAGCGATATGCTCCTTTACCTTTAGTTTGATGGTTTCGACCTTGATCCGACGGTTGCGCCGGATATCCCACTCTGCCTCAACGAAATCATTGATCCAAATCCAGTCGAATAGGTCGGTCGGCTTTATAGCGTCCGCGATCGCCGAGAAGAAATCTAAGTAATCTCGATGCTTCTCGTCTCCGACCATGGCGGGAAGGTCGAAAAAACGTTCAAATTCTTTCGGCATTTCGATCGGCTTCGCAGGAACCAAAGATTTTTTCATGTTCATTTCTCCTAATAAAGGGTGTTCGAATCCCCCAGCGCTGAGCGATTGCCCAACGCCGGCAGCTTGGTCGTGATGCTGACGCTCCTGACGGCCACATGGTGGTGGCGTACAGGATCGCGCATGCAATTGTTACGGAGTACGGGGTAGCTGGCGGTCAGGTCGCCTGCGCTGTTGGTTACGGCGTTAGCTTGACCTGGACCGTTACAGTTTATGAGCAGATGCTTCGTGAACGAGCTTCTGAATCCTTTGGCTTAGGAACCGCTCTTGAACCTCTCTGTGTTTACTAGAGATTGGTTCACGGCATGGTCACCGCCAAAGCAGGTCGCTATCGAAGCAAAGCAAAGCTGATTCATTTTGGCAAGAGACTTTTGAAACTTTTTTGCTTTCCCAAAAGCGTCGCTGCGGCACTCATAAACCGTAACGATCCATAACGAGGCTCGAGGCGTAGAGTGCGCCGCAGGCGACGAGGCCGCCGGTTATCCCGTATTCTGTGACGATCACATGCGCGAGTTTGTGCAGCACCCACCACGTGGCCATCTGCAACGTAATCAACGTGATTGCCATGGGTGTACTTATCATGGGATCCGCCTCATCTGTCGGGGTCACTTCTTTTTTGATTTGCCTTCGCCGGGCTTTCGCAATCGGTCCCTGGCCCTCCGCCGTTCTCGTCGATGAACTCAACGCCGGCGGTCTGATGCGGATCCCGAACCTCATTCGATACGCCGGGTCGAAACCCAGAGCATCCGCGACGTCGCGAGGGGATCGATCGCCCGTCGTTCCCACCAGGCGACTTCGTCTCCGGAGCCGTGGTTGTCACGGTGATGAACCTTGCACAGGGGTACGGTGAATTCGTCGCTGACCTTGCGCCCCATTGCGCGGGGCTGGGTGAACCGCAGATGGTGCGCGTCAGCGGGGCTTCTCCCGCAAATCAGACACGGCTGTGATGCAACGAACTTGAGGTGGGTTTTGTCGCGATGACGCCGTACCTCACCGATCGTGAGTTGGCTTTTATCGATTTTTGTGGAAGCGGCCTCGGCTCGAAGAGGTGTCGAAGCAGGCGGATTGTCATCGTTGGTTGGATTCGGGGGGACCGAAGGCGCAGCAGATTGCTCGGCTGCGGCTTTGACCTTTCTGGGGCGCCCCCTCGTCCGCACAGGCTTAGCGGTCGCAATTGACCCTGACACCGGCTGGGGCGATGCCGGATCGGTTGGGGTGGAAGTAACTTCATCCGTCGTCAAAACTTCCGGCAATGCGGCTTGCAGGGCCATCCTGGCCGCGAACGATTCCTCGACGAGCTTTGCGTCGTCCGCTGACAGACGGTTCTTGGCCTTCAGGATGGCGATCGCGCGGCCCTGCAGGTCACCTTCCGGGAGGGTTTCAATCTCCTGAATGAGTTGCGCCCTGATTGCAGCTGACTCTTCTGCACCGAGCTTTTCCCGAATAGATGAGGTGCCGGGTTTCTCGGTTCGGAGCTGAGTCACGTCATTGGGCGACGGAACGACTTGCGAATCGGGAGCAACAAGATCCCTTGCGGCCTTTTGTTTTGTTGGCTGATCGTTCGTGAGATCCGGAGCGTCGAGGTCGTCTTCGCCAGCGATCCCCACCATCGTAAACAGTGCGTAGCGTCGGGCGTATGTCAGCGCCGCACCCATCCGCCGGGGTGCGGATGTCTCTGAAATCTGGCAGACCGGCCAATGCGAGGAGATCCACTCCCCTGACGTGTGCAACAGGACGGTAGTCAGGTTGACCATGCCGTTGGCTCGATCGATATCGGTGGTCTGCGCAATCGCGATCTGTTGACCGCCCAAGGACTTTCTAATGATGTCCAGACCGCTCGATAGGGAGGCGTAACGGAAGCTTTGTGGACTGTCTGACCTATTGTTGTAGACCGTCCCCACCATCGCCTTTTCCGGGTTGGAGAGTTCTGTCTGGGCCTTCGCTAGCGCCGTAGCAATGGCGGCAACACTCTCACTGGACC
>JAOAPR010000325.1 GCA_025463005.1 Bryobacterales bacterium
TCTTGGAAAATGCATTTCCTGATGCGGCAAGTCTACTGATCGCCTCCCGACATTTCACAGCGGCTGATAGCGATGTCCTCGTCGTTCTTGATACGAACGTTCTCATGCTTCCGTTCGAGGTCAGTAAACAGGATCTAGCCGAAATCGAAAAAGTCTTCAGTACGCTGGCAAGCGAAGGGAGACTGTTCGTCCCGGGTCGCGTAATTCGTGAGTTCATCAATAGGCGTGACAAGCGCCTCGCCGAAATCGTTCAAGGGATGTTCGACAAATCCTCTATTGCGGCGCGTAAGATCGAGACCCCTCCGATCCTGGAGGGGCTTGCCCTAACGGATACCGCCACATCCGCGTTTGCTGGATTGGAGAAATCGCAAAAACAATACGTTGAAGCCGTCCGAGCGCTCGCCAGCGTGATCACCGGCTGGCGTGGAAACGATCCAGTAACGGCAATTTATTCCCGTCTTTTCGATGGAGCCCGAGTTGTTGAGTTACCTCCGGATCGAGCAGACCAAGAAAAGCAGTGGGTTTCCAGGCTAAAGCAGAAGACGCCCCCCGGGTACAAAGACGCCGGAAAGCCGGACACTGGAGTGGGAGACTTTCTAATTTGGCTTTCCCTGCTGCAGCTTGGAGACACCCACGGCAAGGACTTGATCTTCGTTACTGGCGAAGAAAAAGCAGACTGGTTTGTGCGCTCGAACAAAACTGGGGTGTACCCACGACCGGAACTCATCGCAGAGTACCGCCAGCGGTCTAAAGGAAAGGATATTCAGCTTGCAAAGCTGGCTGATGTACTGGAACAGATGAAAGCACCGGAAGCGGTAGTCAGCGAAGTCCGGACCGCTGAGCGCGCGGCGAATAGCGCGGTTCAGTTTTCCAGCCTCTCTACGTCCCTATCTCACCAACATGCAGCGAACGAGATACTCGCATCGAACGCGCACTTAGTTTCGTTCGACTACTCCACGAACAACGGCGAAATCGTCGTCGGTTCTGGCGATGCCGCCGTAACGCTCAAGTTTTCCAAATCCGGCGACAGAGACATTCAGTTTATGAAATGGGCAGACAGCATTTTCATCGCAAGATTAAAAAACGCAGCTCCCGGTCAGGTGGTCCAAGCCGACGAGTTCGACCACACTTCGTCCATGTACAGAATTCAGAATGGTGAGGCATTCCTGGCTCGAAATAAGCGAGGCTATACCCTTGCAGGTCGTATCGTCAGTATCGCTGACGATACACGCCACAATGCTCCTGAGGACAATGTCTCGTTTCTTCACTCAATCTACGCTCCCGACCAACAAATAGTGCTTCCTTAACGTTCAAGCCGGCTTCCGTCAGATCAAAGCTAGATAGGAAAGCTTCCTCCGCGAAAAGAACTACAAGGACGTGTTCGCAAAAAACCCCGCCGTCGCCGGCGGGGTTTTGATTAGGGGACCTACTTTGCCCCGATTAGGGGACGTACTTGTAGGGGACGTACTATGCCCGGCGCTGCACCCACATCTGGCGTCGGTCATAGTTTGTCTCCGATCGATTCAAGAAACCCCTGCAATCATTGATGTTGAGAATCGCGTTTCGGCCCAGCACGCCTCTAATTTCGGCCATAGTACGCCTCCGATCGCAAAGACCCCGATGTCGCTGCCACCAGGCCGGGCAGGAGCCTGTCCCGAAGACGACGCCAGCCGGCACGGCGCCGGGGCCGGCCGCGGATTCCACGATTTTCGCCGCCGGAAGGCCGCGAGGGGGACGCCGGCCAGGCGCGGGGTGACGCCGCACCACCGGCGACGGCAGCGGCCGGGCCGGCGTGGCCGCCGCCGCGCAACGGGGAAGGGGCCGGCTCTCAGGTTTCGGCGTCCTCCGCCGACAGGTCGTCGTCGCTGAGCTTCATCTCGAGCCGGAAGGCCGGTGAGACGGGCGCTGCGGTAGCGGCATCTCGAGCCTCTCAGCAGTGCGAACTTAAACCGCTCCGCGATCAGCATATGCAAGATCAGCGGCAGGACGTCGGCCGGGATCCCGATCGACGCTGCCCCTACAATTATTGGCTATTCGGATTTTCGTGTTGAATTGTCAGTAATCGCCTGCCGGCATTTGACCTGCGCCTACTTGGGTTGAACGGAGCGCGAGGCTTCCGGCAACGAGAGGTGGACCGGATCCAAGCCTGTCAGCGGCTGGACGGGCAGGAGTCGCCGCCGGACCACGAAGTCGAGCGATTCGTTGAAAGCCTGTACGAGAAACACGGCGTTCCGCAGGGCTTCGTTCAACCGCTCGGCCCTGTCATCGACGTGGCTGAGATAGGTATGCGCCAGTATATTTCTCGCGATCGCGCTTTCGCTGAACCGTGCGGCGTCCGACAGCGCCCCGAGCTTCGCCATGAGTTCAGTCAAATCGCGGCGGCTAAGCCGATCCACTTCTTCCTGCTCAACGACTGCGATCGACCTAAAAAGCCGGTCCTGCATCACGGAGACGAGCGACATGTACCTGTGGAACAATGCGTCCACCGCGAAGAGCTTCTCGGTGCCGAACCCCGCGTATTCAGTGGGAGTGACCACGTAATCGGCGACCAATA
>JAOAPR010000311.1 GCA_025463005.1 Bryobacterales bacterium
CGGCATCACCGCCAACAACAATCCGACCGTTCAGGATCTGTGGAACACGACGCCGGCGTGGTCGTTCCCCTACGCGGTCTCGACGCTTGCTCCGACGCCCAGCAGCAAGACGATGATCGAGGGCGCGTTTGCCGCGCATGTCGGCGGCGTCGGCGCCTACGCGCTTATTAATGACCTGCTGTATCTTGAACTGACGGGCTATAAAACCCTCGGGTTCAGCCAGCAAAACGCGCTGGGGACCGATCCATTCGGTGCGCCCGGGCTGCTCGGCGGCGTAGCGCCTTACTGGCGCGTCGCTCTGGATCCGCATTGGGGCCGGCATTCGCTGATGGTCGGCACGTTCGGAATGTATTCCGACGTCCATCCGTGGCTCGATACCAGCTTCGCGACCTGGTCGACCGGGACGTTTCCCCAATCGGACAAATTCACCGACATCGGCTTCGACTCGCAATATCAGTATCAGGGCGACAATTACTGGCTGACGTTACGCGGCAGCTACATTCGCGAGTTTCAGCGGCTGGACGCTAGCTTCGCCAATTTTGCTTCGGCTAATCCGACCAACCTGCTCAACAGCATGAAGCTGCAAGCCTCGTTTGCCTATGGCGGCGACAACAGGGTGGTTTTCACCGGGCACTATTTCGATATCTGGGGCACCGCCGACGCAAACGTTTATGGCATCGATGCTAACACCGGAAACGCCCTGACCCCGAACAGCAACGGCTGGACGGCCGAAATCGCCTACATCCCGTTCGGACTCAGCAAGTCGATGGGCTGGCCGTGGTTCAACGCGCGCATCGGTCTGCAATACACCTACTACACCAAATTCAACGGCACCACGATCGGCGCTCACGACAACAACACCCTGTTCCTCCATGCTTGGTTTGCGATGTAGGCGGGCACGCCCGCACACGGAGTTTGTCTGATGAGAAAACATCTTTTTGCAGCCGCCGCGGGGCTTGCGGTGATCATGGCGGGACCCGCGGTCGCCGCGGATATGCCGCTTCAGGCGGCGGCACCGTTTGCTGCGCGGTTCAACTGGACCAGCTGTTATCTCGGCGGACATCTCGGGGGTGGCTTTGCCCGCAAGGATCTTACCGACCCGGTGCAACTGGTGCAGGATTCCCTTTTGGGCGCCGGCTCCACAAACGGGGTCACCACCGTGAGCCCGTCGCCAAGCGGCGTCTTGATCGGCGGACAAATAGGCTGCGACTACCAGTTCGCCTCCTCCTGGGTGGTGGGGATCGAAGGCGCCGTCTCCGGCTCGACCATGAAAAATACCAGGACCGTAGGGCTCCCGCTTGGCCCCGGCACGGCGCTCGTGAAAGCCAGCACCGACTTTCTCCCCAGCGTGACCGCGCGTCTCGGTTACGCCGTCGACAATGTATTGCTTTACGCCAAAGGCGGCGTTGCCCTGGCGGGAGACAGATTCGATGTCACCGGCTCATTTGCCGGCACCCCCTTTGCCTTTGAAGGGCTGGACAACCGGCTCGGCTGGACCGTGGGCGGCGGCGTGGACTGGGCTTTCTCGCGTCATTGGTCGGCCAACATCGAATACGACTACTACGGGTTCGGGCATGGCGGCGTGCTGATGTCCGATCCGATCAACGCTTTTGCGGGCATCGTGGACGTCAAGCAAAGCGTTCAGGTCGTCAAAGTCGGGCTGAACTTTCACATCTGGGGAGCCGGTTGGTGATGGTTGCAGCCCGTCCAAACTTGCGGTTGATCTTGCAAGCGACAATGCTGGCTGTGATTTTTCCTGCGGTCGGTTGCGCGGACGAAATGGGCACGCCGGCAAGGCAAGGCGGCCTGGTGGCCAAACTGGAATATTGCAAAACCTGCCACGGGCTCTCGGGGCAGGGTTATCTCGGATATTTTCCGATGCCGCGACTGGCCGGGCAGCAACCCGAGTACATCGAAGCTCAGTTGCGGGCTTTCATTGAGCGCAGGCGGACGAACCCGATCATGTTCAATGTCGCCCATGTTCTCAGCCCGTCGATGCTGACGGCCCTGGCCACGCATTTCAGGGGTCTCAATCCCAAACCGTTCGGAGGCGCGCCAAGGGGTTCGATCGCCACCGGCAAAAAGATCTACGAGGAAGGCCTCCCCGAAGCCAACGTCCCTGCATGCTCCGCCTGTCATGGCATGGAGGGCAAGGGCCATCATGAAATTCCCCGCTTGGCGGGCCAGCTCTATGCCTACACCATAAGCCAGTTGACTGGTTGGAAGAAGGAGCGAGGCCAGGGTTCGGCGGTCGACACATCCGCCATCATGGCACCAACGGCGCACAATCTGACGAGGTCACAGGTTGAAGCCGTCGCGGCCTACGTTAGTCAGCTGCAGTGAGTGCCGTCATTTTACATGTCACCGATCAATGCATAAGGCGCGAAAGCTTGAGGTCATGAAGCGCATCGGGTTGAAAATAGCGATCATGGCGATCGTCGCCTCAGCCGCTCCGGTGTGGGCCGGAGACGACGAGAACCCCGGCGTCCGCAATTGCACCTGGTGCCACGGAACATCAGCGCAGGGTTATATGGTCGCGCCACGATTGGCCGGCCAGAGGGCGCAATACATCGAGAGCCAGCTTCGGAGTTTTCACGAGCACACGCGCGACAATCCATTTTCGAAACAATATATGTGGGGTGCTGTGGCGGCTCTAGGCCCGCGTGAGGCGCGCGATCTGGCGATTTATTTTGCTTCGCTCGTCCCGAAAGCGGCCAATGACGGCGACAGGGATCTCGCGGCCAGGGGAAGAACGATTTATCTCGATGGAATTCCGGAAGCCAACATTGTGTCCTGCTATGCCTGTCATGGCCCGAACGCCGAGGGCGTGCGAGACATTCCTCGCCTCGGAGGATTGGCCTATTTCTACTTGAAGGGGAGGCTTGAGCAATGGGGCCAAGGGTATCATTCGGGTGTAGAGTCTCCGATGCCGCTGGTCGCCCGCCATTTGGGCCCGGACGAAATCGAAGCACTCGCCTCATACCTCAGCTTCGTCAAATAAACTGCAAGCCGCAGTGTTAGGTTTGCGCCGCTTACATTAAAACGCGCAACTGGTCGCTCATGCAAAGAAGTATCCGATGGCGACAGACCGGATGCGGCCGTAGCGATAGCCTTTGGTGTCCCGATGTCAGCGTTTCGATCCGTCGATCCGCAGTGGCAACGGCATCTCGTGCTCGTGGATGGCTGGCGGATATTTGTCCGGCCGCTTAGTCCGGACGACGATGGCTTGGTTCGCGACCTTCTGGCGCATGTCAGCAAGGAGGATTTGCGGCTTCGTTTCTTTGATTCCATCAAGGAATTCTCGCCTCAATTCATCGCCCGCCTGACGCATCTCGATTATGCCCGCGCGATGGCCTTTGTCGCCATCGATGAAGTCAGCCGTGAGACCCTCGGCGTGGTCCGGCTTCACACCGATCCGACCCGGGAGGCCGGCGAATACGCGGTGCTGTTGCGATCGGACCTCAAGGGCCGGGGCCTGGGCTGGGCGCTGATGCAACTGATCATCGAATACGCGAAATTCGCCGGCCTGAACCGCATCTATGGCGAGATTCTTGA
>JAOAPR010000212.1 GCA_025463005.1 Bryobacterales bacterium
CTAGACATAGTATTGCCGCAGAAACCGAAGCGGGTGATGATCAACCAGAACTACGACGTGCTGGCGCGAAAGTAGGAGCGCGAAATTTAGGAGAACGAATGCATCAGCCTTGCTTCGCGGAAAACGCGGCCATCCGCCGCTTCATTTCCTCCGGTGGCACGTCTTCCTTATGCGTTGAGATGATCCAGAGGTGCCCGAACGGATCCTGCAAGCGGCCACTGCGATCACCATAGAACTGGTCGGCTATCGGAATGACTATCTTGCCGCCAGCGGCTACGGCGCGCTGCGCCACCGCGTCCACGTCTTCGACGTAGAGGTTGAACTTCACGGGCGACCCGCCGAGCGTGAGCGGGCCGGGGTTATCCGCGTTTTCTTCGCCCAGCATGATGACGCTGTCTCTGAAAGAAAGTTCGGCATGCGCGATCTTCCCGTCGGGTCCGGACATACGCATCCGCTCCTTCGCGCCGAAAACTTTCTGATAGTGATCGATGGCGCGATCCGCATCGCGCACCGAGATCGCGGGGGCCAGAGCCGGATAACCGTCTGGGATCGGTTTCACATTACTGCTCATTTTGGGCTCCTTTCTTTTTCAATCGTACCGCTCCATTACTGTCGCGGGCTCGGCAGATAGGTTGCGGGCGGTTCGGTGGTGCATGTAGAATGTGTGCGCGGGGAGAAAGCGTATATGAACAAACTGGCTCTATTTGCTGCGGTTCTGGTGGGAGCGACGGTGCCGGCGCTTGCGCACCATTCGGTTTCCGCGGAGTTCGACGCGTCGAAGCCGGTCAAGGTCAGCGGCAAGGTCACCAAGGTCGAATGGATGAATCCGCATGGCTGGGTTTACGTCGACGTCAAGAACGAGAAGGGTGATCTGGAGCACTGGCAGTTTGAGTTCGGCGCGCCCAATGAACTCGTTCGCCGGGGCTGGAAGCGGACGGATCTGAAGGAAGGCGAGGAAATCACCATTCAGGGCCTGATGGCCAAGAAGGGTAACTTCACCGGCAACGTACGCTCCATCACGCTGCCGGGCGGCAAGCAGGTTTTCAGCGGTACCGCGCCAGGAGCGGGCGACGGGAACTAACCTCCCTGAAAGACATCCCTGAAGATTAGCGTCACCAGCGTAATCGACGAGAGCCCGATCGGCGCGTTCCAGATCAGCACGTACCTGCTGTGTTTCGCGTGCCTGCTGATGGACGGATTCGACGTGCAGTCGATCGGCTATGTGGCGCCGGCGCTGAGCAATGAGCTGCACATCTCGCGCGTGCAACTGGGACCGGTGTTAAGCGCGGCGCCGCTGGGCGTGCTGATCGGGTCCATCCTCTGCAGCATGCTGGCGGACAAGATCGGGCGGCGGCCGGTACTGATCGGATCGACGCTATTTTATGCGCTGCTGACGTGGCTCACGGCGCGGGCGGGGTCGCTGGAAGAGTTGCGGATCGTGCGGGTGATCGGCGGTATCGGCATGGGAGCGATTATGCCGAATGCGATGGCGCTGGTGGGCGAATACAGTCCCCGTCGCTCGCGCGTGACGATCATGATGATCGTCTCGAACGGATTCACGGCGGGCGCGGCATTGGGCGGGTTTGTGGCCGCGTGGCTGCTGCCGCGGTTCGGATGGCGATCGGTGTTCTACTTCGGAGCCGCGGTTCCCATGGTCATCGCGGTCCTGATGATCGTGATGCTGCCGGAGTCGCTGCAGTTTCTGGCTTTACAAGGCAAAAGAGTGGAGCAGCTGGGCCGCTGGTTAAAGCGGATTCGTCCATCGATCGACGTGAGGGGCGCTCAGTATGTCGTGCCCGATGAACAGGCAAAGAAGGGCGGCGTTACATTCTTCCGGCTGCTGCACGACGGTCGGGCGGCGGGAACGCTGTTGCTGTGGACTATCAACTTCATGAACCTGCTGAATCTCTATTTCCTGCAAGGCTGGCTGACTACCGTTGTCACCGACGCCGGATATCCGCAGGCTACAGCCGCGATAGTTGCCTCCATGGTGCAGGTGGGTGGAACCATCGGCGCGTTCACGCTGGGCTGGTTTGTTCACAAATGGGGATTCGTTCCGGTGCTCACCACTTGCGGAGTGCTGGCGAGCATCAATATTGCTGCGATCGGACAGCCCTGGATTTCGCTGGCGATGCTGTTTACGGTGGTGTTCATCGCGGGTGTTTGTGTTACGGGCGGGCAAGCCGCGATTAACGCGCTGGCGGCTACGTATTATCCGACCGAGCTGCGCTCCACCGGGATCGGCGCGGGGCTGGGGGTTGGCAGGATGGGCGCGATCATAGGACCGACGCTGGCGAGCATGCTGCTGGGATACGGATGGTCGGCACGCGATTTGTTTTTGGCGGCGGCAGTGCCTCCGCTGATCGCGGCGATTGCGATGATCGCCTGGCGATTTGTGGTGGGAACGGGTAAGAGCGTGGACGCGAAGGCCGAGGTCGCGGCGCACTAGCGCGCGGCGCGCTACTTCTCGGGCGCGGCTTTTTGCTTATCGATCTCGGAAGAGATCAAGCCTTCCTTGACTTCCTTGTTGTTCTCCGTGCAGACGTATTCCATGATTTCCTCGCTGGCGGGCATCAGCTTCCAAACGCGAGTGTTCTTGAACGGCTTCACGTAGGAAATGGGATCGTCCACCGTGATCTCGTAAGCCAGGGAGTCGTAGTCGGTTCGAGTAAATCGCTCGGTGAAATGCGCCTGGCTGCTTACGGGATGCCCGCGTGTGTCCAGAATCATCATGGGCGAGGCGAAGAAGGGACCGACGGTATCTGGCGAGCGTCGGCTCCGGGATGCGGGCGGCCGTCGAGATACACGACGTGGAACGCAAACATGGATTCGTGCAGGAACACGACCTGCGTGGGCGTGGCGACGATCTGGGTCGGAACGGGCGCATTGCGCGAGCGCGTATAGCCCATCGGATTGCAGTGAGCAGTCGCGTCGAAGTCTTCCGGCTTATAAGTCTTGAACCATTCTGCGCCCCACGCGGTCATTTGAATTGGTTCTGCCGGACCTTGATAACTACAGCCGCGCAACTGGGCTCCGCAGTTATCGGCTCGGCTATTTTGCGCCATATCGATGACGAAGGGGTGATCCCATACACCGCTTAAGTCGGGTTTGCCGTTCGCGAGCTTAGGCACGGGCGGCTTGGCTTTGGTCTGAGCTGCTAGCGGAAGACCGAGGAAGATCGCGGCCAGTACAATGACGGATTTCATGGTCGCCTCACATTCTACAACGAAGCCAGCAAACTGCGGTCGAACGGACGCAGCTCGTCAATCGCCCCCGCTTTCACTTTAACCGCCCACGCCGGATTTGCGATCAATGCGCGGCCAACGGCGACCAGGTCGAATTCGCCGCGCTCCAGGCGATCGAGCAGCTCGATCATTCCTTCCTCCCCGGTTGCAGGGACGGGGTCGGGCGAGGCGAAAGACGTCATCACGTCCGCGCCGAGCGTGACCGATCCGACTGTAATGGTCGGCTTGCCGGTCAATTTCTTGGTCCACCCGGCCAGGTTGAGATCGCTCCCTTCGAATTCCGGTTCCCAGAAGCGGCGAGTGGAGCAATGGAAGACATCGACGCCAGCGTCGACCAGCGGACGCAGGAACGCCTCGAGTTCGTCCGGAGTGTTCGCCAATCTCGCGTTATAGTCGCCGATTTTCCACTGCGAGAATCGCAGTACAACAGGGAAGTCGGGACCCACTCGCCGGCGGACTTCGTGAATCACTTCCGTGGCGAAACGCGTACGCGCGACCTGATCCCCGCCGTAGTGGTCGGTTCGCTGGTTGGTTTTCTCCCAAAAGAACTGGTCGATCAGGTATCCGTGGGCTCCGTGCAACTCGATGCCATCGAAGCCGATTTCCTGCGCCGAGTGGGCCGCCTGCGCGTAGGCTTGGATAGCCGCATCAATATCGATCTGGGTCATGGCGTGCTCGCCGGACGGGCCGACCGGATGCGCGCCATCGGGCGGCGGAGGTCCGCTCGAGACCTGGAGGCCGACGTGCCAGAGCTGCGAGAAAATGTGTCCTCTAGCGGCGTGCACATGTTCCACGACACGACGCCAGCCGTTCAGCGCGGCTTCGCCGTAAAGGCGCGGCACCTTGGGATCGAACCCTGCGGCAGGATGCGGCGGATAGGTTCCTTCGGTGATGATCAGTCCGACTCCACCTTCGGCGCGACGCCGGTAGTAGGCTGCGACGTCGTCGCCGGGTACGCCGCCGGGCGATAAGGATCGCGTCATGGGCGCCATGACGATGCGGTTCGGGAGCGTAACTCCTTTGATCGAGAACGGCCTGAATAATGCTTCTGCGGAGCGAGTCATTTAGGTAATTGGGCCCCGTCACCGATTACGGTGTTCCACGAGCGAACGCGCCAGCTTTTCACCAGGCCGTTGAGCACGTAGGGATCGGCTTGGGCGAACGATTCGGCATGTAGCGGCGATGGGCCGCGGAACACCAGCACGGCTCCGTCGGCGGGATCTGTCAAGGCTCCTGCCATCACCAGTTCGCCGCGGTCGTGGGCTTCTTGGACCAGTGAGAGATGCCCGGCGCGAAACGGGCCGCGCCGGTCCACGTAATCGTCGACCACGTCATAGAACAGGAGGAAGTGCATGTCTCAGGGTATTACGGAAAAACATCTTGAAATTCTTTGCCGGAATCGTCGCGGAATGAAAGGGGCAGGTCCGGACGCGCGTAAATCTCGAACATCTTGTCCATATAGACGCGTTTCCAGCCGGCGCCGGGGAGCTTGCTCGCGACAGGCGCCTGGCGCAGCGTTAAAACAAGATCGGTGGGATATTTCGCCAGAGTCTGCCGCCAATCTGGCTCCGCGCGATAGAATCGCAGACTCTCATCAACCATCGCCGGAAGGAACGCGGTCTCGTAGCGGCTGTCGACCGAGACTTTGACGGCAGGGTACAGGCGCCAGGTGACATAAGATCCGTGCTCGAAGGCGGTCATGACGTTCCCGCGGAAGTTCTGGTCCGCGAGATATCGAACGGGACCCACCGGAAACGGATCGTTCGGAACCACCAGTCGCCAGAAGCCGATGAGCAGGGACGTGGCCGCGAAAAACATCGCCAGAATCAGGCAGACGATGGTGGCTGCTTCCCGTTTTCGAAAGAGAGCGCGGATGTCCTGACCGAGCAGCGTGCCGCCCACATAAGACGGGACGTAGGCGATCCAGGCCACGGCGTAGAACGGAACGATGCGCCGGTGGAGGATGGTCCCGCAGGCCATCGCCGCTACAATCAGCGCGCCCGGCGAGGAGCGCCAGCCTCGCTTGGCCACTGCGTATCCGGCTACGGCGAGCGTGACCCAAAACAGCACGGCGTACCAGGGGGCATCGCGCCAGATGGGCGCCCACTCCGGAATCGTAGCCCGCGACATTGTCAGAGCGGTCCAGATCTGGCGGTAATACGCGAATCCATAAGGGTTGATGGAAACGGCGGCCAAGCTCAGGACGATCGTGAGGAGCACGTGTATGTGCGGACGCCGGCGCATCACCTGTTCAAACCAGTAGAGCCCTAGAGCGATCATCCCCATCACCCAGCCGCCGTGGATGTTCACCCACAGAACAAATATGAGCAGCCACACCGGGATCCAGCGACGCTTTCCTGAGGCATCGAGCTCCAGCAAATAGAGCAGCGTCGCGAAGAACAGAAACGAGTAGGCGTGGGCGCGCAAGGTGGCGTATCCCAGGCCGAGCAGCGGGATCGCGAACGGCGCCAGTACCGTTAGCTGCTCGAAACCGGTGTGGCGGAGGCGCGCGCATTTGAGAATCGCCAGGGCGGTGAGGAACGCCAGCAGGTACTTGAGCGCCACTACTGCGGATCCGCCGGCGGGTGCGACAAGGTAAAGCAGCACGCCTGCTCCCCATTCGTGATCCACCAACGGATGGATGGTGGGCGTGTACGCGAAGACGTCGTCGGTAAGCAGGTGGCCGGCGCGGATACTTTCGCGGATCAGCGCGATTTCGTGCCACATGTCGAGATCGGCGATGGGGGCGGCCAGGCGCGAGACGAATAGAGCCGCCAGAAAACACGCGGCCGCGATCTTGACCACACGCAGTCGGGCTGCGTCGCTAAGCGGGGCAGGGAGGTCGCGCGGCTCCGGCAGGACTTGCATGGGCGATAGACCCCAGAATACACGACAGGACGCGGGTTTTTTGCCTCAATTCCGCTCCATATGATAATGAGAAGAGGACGGTGCTTAATGAAGGCGAAATTGCGGCTGCTGTGCGCGCTCATGTTCCTAGCTGCATCCGCGCTGGCGCAACGGGCCATGACCGTCGCCGACGTGATCACCTTTGTGGAATCTCAGATCAAGCTGAAAGGCGACGATCGTTCCACAGCCGACTTTCTGCGCGGCGTTAAGCTTACACAGAAACTCGAAGCTCGCGACGTCGAGGATCTTCAAGGAAAGGGCGCAGGTGTCAGGACGGTCCAGGCGCTGCGCAAGCTGAGCGAGGATTCCGCCAGCCTTCCCGCGGCTCCGACGGCGCAAGTGGTCGCGCCTCCTCCACCCACGCCTCCGCCCAGCCCGACTGAGTTGACAGCCATCCTTGCGGCCATGAAGGAATATGCGCTCAACTACACCAAGAACCTGCCGAATTACGTGTGCGTGCAAACCACGCGGCGGCGCATCGAGCCCACCGTTCGCGGTTACCTGCCCCAAGGGGACGAGGTTCAGGAGTTGCTGACGTTTTTCGACCGCAAGGAAACCTATAAGGTCGAGATGGTGAACGGCAAGTCGCAGCCCAATTTGAAGCACGAGCAACTGGGCGGCGTGATTTCCTCGGGAGAGTTCGGCAGCATGCTGTCGAATATTTTCGATCCGGATTCAGGTTCCGAGTTTCACTGGGACCATTGGGCCACGCTGCGCGGAAAGCTGATGTACGTATTCGCTTACTCGGTGCCTCAATCGGCCGGCTATCGCATGTATCACGGTGAAACGAAGCGCGAGTATACATCCGCTTACCAGGGTTTGGTATACGCCGACGTCCAATCCAAGTCGGTGATGCGGATCAAGATGGAAACGGTCGGCATTCCGGCCGACTATCCGATTCGCGAAGTGGCCATCACGCTCGACTACAGCGCCACCAAAATCTCGGAAGAAGAATACGTGCTGCCCTACCACTTCGAGTTGACTTCCAAGGAAATCAAGGCCGAAACCAAGAACGAGGCTGACTACAAGCTCTATCAGAAGTTCGGCGCGCAGGCCACCATTACGTTCGGCGATACCGCGCCCGTTCCTGAGGATCAGCTCAAGGAGCAGCCTGCGCCATCTCCGTCGAAAGCGCCGCCAGCAGGTAAGAAGAAGTAGGAATCGAAGAAGTGGTAGCGGGCGAGGGACTTGAACCCCCATGACCTTGCGGTCGGACGATTTTGAGCCGTCTGCGTCTGCCAGTTCCGCCAGCCCGCCACGAATTTCCGTATCCCACAGCGATCGCCCAGAGACTCCTAGTACTGAAAGTACCTAGGCAGCGTACGCCAAAAAATCTATTTGATACGAACTGCGGGTGAGAGTACACTACTCAGTCAGAACCAAAAAGTAGAAGTTGCATGACTAAGGTCCTCGGAGGTCCGCGTGAAGCCCAGCCCACTCACTATATTTGCGTTCGCGATTACCGTGGCAGTCAATGCCCAGACGCTGCCCAATCTGTTTCCTCTTCCCAATAAGGAGGGGATTCTGGAAACCTACAACCTGCACAACACCGCCATCAGTTTGAAAGGTGCGTTCTTTCAATCGCTCGGAACCAATGGACGATCCTGCTCCACTTGCCACTTGCCGGCTCAGGGATGGTCTGTTTCACCAGACGAGATCCAGCAGCGCTTTAACCAGACGCATGGACTGGATCCCATCTTTCGCACCAACGACGGCTCAAACTGTGACCACAACATCGACACCGCATCCGTCGAAGGGCGTCGCAAGGCTTACAGCCTTTTGCTCAGCCGGGGATTGATCCGCATCGCTTTGGCCGTTCCTTCCAACGCCGAATTCACCGTGCAAAGCGTCAACAACCCGTATGGATGCAGTGAGACCGAAACCGTTTCGGTCTACCGTCGTCCGCTGCCTGCGACGAATCTGAATGCTCTCAGCACCCTGATGTGGGATGGACGCGAATCCTCTTTGCAAACCGGCACCACGCCCATCAACTCTGGAA
>JAOAPR010000215.1 GCA_025463005.1 Bryobacterales bacterium
TGCAGATTGCCTCGACACAACTCCGCCCGGGCATGGTGGTCAAGTTCAACAACGACTTATACTCGGTCTTCAAGATGGAACACCGGACGCCGGGAAACCTGCGCGGCTTCGTCCAGGTGAAGATGCGCAACTTCAAGTCGGGCACCATGATCGAGCATCGGTTCTCGTCGGAAGACAAGGTGGAGAAGGCGTCGCTCGACGAGCAGGAGATGGAGTATCTGTACGACGATGGCGAGTACTTCTACTTCATGAACACGACGACCTTCGAGCAGATGCATTTGATCAAAGACCTGCTCGGTGACGCCACCAATTTCCTGGTTCCGAACTTGAAGGTGAACGTCGAATTCTACGAAGGCAAACCGATCAGCGTCGAACTGCCGCCCACTGTGGACCTGACCGTGGTCGAAACCGAGCCGGGGATCAAGGGCGCGTCGGTTTCGAACGTAACCAAGGCCGCGAAGACGGAGACCGGTCTGGTGGTCCAGGTGCCCCCGTTCATCAACGAGGGCGAGAAGATCCGGGTTTCCACTTCTGAATCGGCCTACCAGGCGCGCGCGTAAACTCCCTCAAACGCTGCGGATCACCACAACGGTGATGTCGTCCATGTGGGACGTCCCGCTAAACGCCGAAACAGCATTGACGACCTCGCGCACCTGATCTACCGCCGTGAGAGTGCTGTTTTCCCGAAGCGTCCGAGCCAGACGATCCTCTCCGAACTCCTGGCCCGCATGATCGGCTGCCTCGGTCACGCCGTCCGAATAGAGCAGCAAAGTATCTCCCGGGTCGAGGCTGACTTCGTCTTCGGCGCAGCTCCACTCTTCGAATGCGCCCAGCATGGTTGCGGTTGGCTCCAGCCGCATCAGCTCGCTGCCGGCTCGCAACAGTAGCGGCGCGCAATGGCCGCAGTTGGCGTAGCGCATCCGCCGTGTTTGGTTATCGTACGATCCGAAAAACAGCGTGGCGAAGCGGTCCGATGCGGTGGACGAGTAGAAGTGCCGGTGAACAGCTTCGAGCAGCACTGCAGGGTCGTGCGCGCCGGCGGCCGCCTGGGTGCGGAAGCAGGCTTGCAGATTCGCCATCAGCAGCGCTGCGGGGACTCCTTTCCCGGACACATCCGCGAGCACGAAGCCGAGTGAGTCGGCGCCCAGGTCCAGGAAGTCGTAATAATCGCCGCCGACGCCCCGCGCGGCTACGCACTGACCGGCATAGTCGATGGTGCCCAGCCGACGCCCCGCTCGCGGAAACAGCTTTTGCTGGACTGTCGCTGCAATTTCGAGTTCCGACTGCCGGCGCCGTTGCGAAGCGGCCTGTTTGCGAATCGCCGCCAGCACTCGTTGATTGTCCCAAGGCTTCTGGACGAAATCGCAGGCGCCGCGCCGCATGGCTTCCACCGCGAGTTCGATGCTGGCCCAAGCCGTCATGACGATCACGGGCGCGGTGTTGCCCTGCGATTCCAGTCCTGCGAGCAGATCCAGGCCTTCCTCACCCGAAGTAGTGTCGCGCGTGTAATTCAAATCGGCCAGAATCAGATCGAATCCCTCGGAGCGGGCTGCCCGCAACAGAGCGCGCGGCGAATCCACGGTAACGGCTTCGTAGCCTTGACCCTTGAGCAGGAGCTGCAGGGCATGCAGGACGTCGGGCTGATCGTCGCAGACCAGGACGCGATAGGGTCGTGCGGCGGCGGGTGCTACTGTCACCGGAGACTCCACGGTAGCCATCATGATGTACTGACGAAAACGAGGCAGGTTTCGTGCCGTAAAGAAGTATCGTACTTTCAGTGCGTCTGTTAGAAATCTGGTGTCCGGCTTTGGGACGCCGTGCGCGTGGGTGGGACGTTACTCGGTCGCGCGAACTTCCGCCAACCGCTGGCGCAGAGGTTCGGAAAGGCTCGCCTCAATTTCCGGTGTAATAAGTCCCACACCGTCGAGGTCTTGAATATGGACTTTGTCTTTAAGCCGGAAGCTGGTGAGCTTCATGCGGACAAGGTCGACGACAGTCGCCAAATCCTCACTTTGGATGGCCAGGTCGACGTCAGGCGTCAGGCGCGCCGCGATTGGTTCTACAGCGTCCACGTGTAGAAACACGGCGACGCCACCGACGATACGGTGGGTGATTCAGCACGTTCCAGTTCAAAGCTGGTTCGACGCGCGGACTCTACCATTTGCGCGAATGCGAGATCAACGGATTCAAAAGAGTGCATGCTCTTGATCTACGTCCGATTTTTCGCCTTCGGATGCGAACGATCGTACACCGCCATCAGGTCGGTCAGCGACACCTGCGTGTACTTCTGCGTGGTTGCCAGGCGCGCGTGTCCCAGCAGTTCCTGAATCGCGCGCAGATCCGCGCCGTCGGCCAGCAGATGTGTCGCGAAGGCGTGCCGCAGGCTGTGCGGATGCATGGAAGCGTCGCCGGATATCAGGCGCGCATACATCTTCACGATGCCGCGAGCGCCCCGATCGGAAAGCCGCCCGCCCAGGTGGTTCATCAGCAGCCCGCGCTCCCGCGCCTTGGCGGCACGCACCGTGAGATATTTTTCGAGCGCCGCCGCGGCCGTGGATCCGTAAGGAACCTGCCGCTCCTTACGTCCCTTGCCCCTCACGCGAATCCAGTGCTCGGTGTAGTCGAAGTCTTCCAGGTCGAGGCCGACCAGTTCGCTGATGCGCAGACCGCAGCCGTACAGGAGCTCGAAAATCAGGCGGTCGCGTTCCGGAAAGGGCCGCTCCAGACGATCTTCGGCCACGGCGTTGATGAGATCGTTGGTTTGCTCAGCCGTCGGAACCGACGGTAGGCGCTGCGGAGCTTTGGGCGTCCTCACCAGGCGCGCGACATTCGAAGGCACGCTGCCGTTTTTCGCCAGAAACTGAAACAGTGAGCGCACCGCCGCCAGCTTCCGCCGGACCGAGACAGGGCTCAAGCGGCGATGGTAAAGATCGCCCAGCCACTCGCGAATTTGGAGAACCGTGAACGCGGCCGGCGCCGGCGGATGCTGGCCCGGAGGCGTGAAATAGCCTGCGAACTGTTCCAGGTCGCTGGCATAGTTGCGAATCGTGTGCGGAGAGGCATTTTGCAAACGCAGATCGGCAAGATAACGCTCGATTGCGGTCCCCAGGGCATCAGGCATGCGAGTATAGCTGCTGTTCGAGAGCAGCCAGCGCTCTCCTGCAGACTTCCGCGTGCCGCTGCTTGCGATCGCGCGGCGGATTTTCGAGCTTCGGCAGCAGATCGAACGTGATGTTGGCGGGCTGATAATTTGCCGGATCCGCCCCCGACACGTACGCACACAGCGAACCCATTGCGGTTTCCCTGGGGAATATGCGGACGGGTTCACCGGCTGCTAGTGCCGCCGCGCCCAAGCCGGCGGCCAGCCCTGTAGCGACGGACTCCACGTACCCTTCGACGCCCGAAATCTGGCCGGCGAAGAAAATGTTCGGGCGTGTCCTCAATTGCAGCGTCGACGTTAGCAGCGCCGGGGCATTGATATACGTGTTTCGGTGCACCTGCCCGAAGCGCAAAAACTCGGCGTTCTGGAGTCCCGGAATCATTCGCAGCACGCGCTGCTGCTCGCCGAAGCGCATGTGATTCTGGAATCCCACCAGGTTGAAGCTGCCCGCGCGCGCATTTTCGCTGCGAAGCTGCACTACCGCGTAGGGCCGCCGGCCGGTGCGCGGATCGGTCAATCCCATCGGCTTCATCGGCCCGAAACGCAGCGTCTCGCGACCTCGCCGTGCGATCTCTTCGATTGGCAAACAGGCTTCGAAGTATTTAGCGCGATCCTCGGCGATATGATCTTCTTTTATGTGTACCGGCACGCTCTCCGCCGCTAGCAGCGCGTCCAAGAACGCCTCGTACTCCGGCTTGTCGAAAGGGCAGTTCAAATAATCGTCGGTTCCGTCCAGCGATTTGCCGTAACGCGACGCCGCAAATGCGATCGACGTGTCGATGGACTCCGCGTCAACAATCGGACTGATGCTGTCGTAGAAAAACAGCCGTTGCGATCCCGTGAGCTTTCCGATTTCAGCCGCCAGTGCATCGGATGTCAATGGTCCGCTGGCAATGATCCAGATGCGTTCGGGATCGAGAGTCGCGACTTCTTCGCGCCGGATTTCGATCGCGGGGTCCTCTTCCATGGCGCGCGTGACCTCGGCGGCGAACACGTCACGGTCCACTGTCAGGGCGTGTCCCGCGGGTACTCGCGTTCGGGGCGCGATTTGCCCAATCAGCAATGACCCCAACCGCCGAAGTTCTTCCTTCAACAGCCACGGTGCGCTGTTTTCCTGCTCGCTCTTGAGCGAATTGCTGCACACCAGCTCGGCGAGCGCTGCGGTCTTGTGCGCAGGAGTTGCCCGCAGCGGCCGCATTTCGTATAAGACCGCGCGCCCCCCCGAGCGAGCCACCTGCCAGGCCGCTTCGCAGCCCGCCAACCCGCCGCCGATGATGTGAACTTCAGCCCTCACGATACTCCCCGAAAACGCTCCTCAGGCGGTCCGAAATTTCGCCGACCGTGGCAAACGCCTCGCAGGCCGCGAGAATCTTCGGCATCAGATTATCGGAACCCCGTGCCGCCTGCTCCAGTGCGCTCAAGCGCGATTTCACCGCCGAATGATCCCGGGATGCGCGAACCTGACGCAAGCGTTCCACCTGCTGCCGCTCGATGCTTGAATCAATGCGCAACGCTGCTAGCGCCTGATCGTTTTCCTGGCGGAACCGGTTGACGCCCACCACGATCTTGTCTCCGCGCTCCACCTGTTGCTGGAATTCGTACGCGGCATTTTGGATTTCCGCCTGGATCCAGCCCTTCTCGATTGCAGCCAGCGTTCCGCCCAACGCGTCGATCCGGTCAAGGTAATCCTGCGCTCCGCGTTCGATTTTGTCCGTCAGCTCTTCGATGTAAACGCTTCCGCCCAGCGGATCTGCGACCTTCGTAATCCCGCTCTCATGAGCGATGATCTGCTGCGTGCGCAGCGCCAAGCGCGCGGATTCCTCCGTGGGCAGCCCAAGCGCCTCGTCGCGCGAGTTGGTGTGCAGCGATTGCGTACCGCCCAAAACTGCGGACATAGCCTGCAGCGCAACGCGTACAACGTTCACGTCGGGCTGCTGAGCGGTCAGCGTCGATCCGGCGGTCTGAGTATGAAACCGCATCATCATCGATTTGGGATCCTTCGCGCCGAAGCGTTCCTTCATGATGTGCGCATAGAGTCGACGCGCCGCCCGGTACTTGGCGATCTCTTCCAGAAAATCGCTGTGCGCGTTGAAGAAGAAAGACAGCCTCGGTGCGAACGCGTCCACGCTCAGGCCAGCTCCGACCGCCGCGTCAATGTAGGCGATGGCGTTTGCCAGAGTGAACGCAACTTCCTGAATCGCGGTCGACCCGGCTTCGCGAATGTGATAGCCGCTGATTGAAATCGTGTTCCACTCGGGCAGTTCCACGCCGGACCACGCGAACAGGTCAGTGACGATCCGCATCGCCGGGCGCGGCGGATAAATATAGGTACCGCGCGCGATGTACTCCTTTAATATGTCGTTCTGAACGGTGCCCGACAGCTTTTTGAGATCGGCTCCCTGGCGGCGGGCAACTAGCGCATACAGTGCCAGCAAGATCGCGGCGGTGGAGTTGATGGTCATCGACGTAGTGACCTGATCTAGACGGATTCCGTCGAGCAGCGTCTCCATGTCGGCCAGCGAACAGATCGCCACGCCCACGCGGCCGACCTCGCCCGCGGCCAGCGGATGATCCGAATCCATACCCATCTGGGTGGGCAGATCGAAGGCTACCGATAGTCCCGTGATTCCTTGCGACAGCAGGAAGCGGTAGCGGCGGTTGCTCTCCTCGGCCGATCCAAAGCCGGCGTACTGCCGCATGGTCCACAGCTTGCCGCGGTACATGTCGGGGTGAATGCCACGTGTGAACGGATACTGACCCGGCAGTTCGGCTGGGTTGATCATGTGCCGTTCACGAACGCGAGATTTTACGGGCTCGCATGAAGGAGGTGATCCCGAAATACGCCATCAGGACAGGAAGGAAGAACGACACCGCCATCTTGAGCAGGCTGATTTCCTCGGACTGGAGCAACTTGTAGTTGCGAAGCGCCGAAGATGCGAAGATCACAGCCAAAACGATGAATATAAAGCCGATGATCTCGTGCCACAACACTCGCAGAGGCCGCGTCACACCGGGCACCACATGCTCCACAAACCGGCCCAGTTTGCTGCGTTTATCGATCTTCATCGCCTGCACCCCTCATCCTAACAGACAGTACCGTTGCAGCCGATATAAGGTATGAAGATACGGATCGACCTGCCGAAAATCGGGTGGTATGCTGAAGGTGCATCGGACCCCTGGACAAAGGTTCGAGCGGCAGAAACGAGGAATCAATTGGAAGATCGCTTGCGAGATCTCATGCAGGAATTGGGAAACGCGATCAACGAATCGCTTTCCGATTCCGACCGTATAGCCGCCGCGATTGGGGAGATCAAACGCGCCGGTTACGACGTCTTCCTGGTTCTAGAAGCCACCATTGGATTTAATAAACGCGCTGAAACCGACGAAAACGAAGAGACCGAAGAAACGGTGGAACTGGAAGCCCAACCCGAAACCACACGGCGCCGGGTAGGGAAGATTAAACTCACATCGCAGGATCAGAAATTCCTGCGTGCGCTGAAAATCGCCATCGACGACGACAGCCGCTGAGGGCGGGCTCCGCAAAGCCAGTGCGCGTTCTCCTGCTGTGCCTGGTGACAGGCCTCGGCGCTTTTGGCTCCGAGACCGTCGAAATCCTGCGCGATAATTTTGGCACCCCGCATATCTTCGCGCGCACTTCCGCCGCCGCCGCGTACGCTGCCGGATACGCGCAAGCCCAAGATCGGAAGGATGCGCTTTTGCGCAATCTGCGTGGTGCTGGAACAGAAGAAACTCCGCTCTCTCCGCGAATGAAGGTTATTGTCGAGGCGTACTGCTCCGGCATCAACCGCTACCTGGCCGAAAACCCAGGTTCCGACTCCGCGCCGATCACGCCGTCAATGGTCGCCGCGTTCAGTCGCCTGGCATTCACGACGATTCATGGGTCGAATGATGCACTGATCGGTCCCACACGCAGCTCAACGGGGAACGTCATCGCGATCCTGGATCCGCTTAGCGGATGGAACGACGACGGCCGTCCTTATGAGATGCGCATCTACGCGTCCGACGAGCAGCTTGCGCTTTCGGGCATCGCGCCTCCTGGAGTTCCTTTTCCACTAATCGGCCATAACGCTTCGGTCGCTATTGGCTGGAGTGGATCGACGGAAGTTGCCGGTCCCGGAGCGCTGGAGCAGGCGTGGGCGATGATCACGGCTCGCAATCTTGCTGAGGTGCAAGCGGCGCTTCGTATGGGACATATTCCCGGCACGGCGCTGGTGGGCACCGCGCATGGCGAACTATACGATAGTTCCGGAAGGAAACCGGATCAAGGTGTACTGCTGCAGGCGCGCAGCGTGGCGCAGGCGGAAGCAGGTGTTCGCCAGGTTTTGGCGGCCCAAAATACCTGGCCCTTCGGACGCGCCGTCGATGTGGCATTTTCAACGGTCGTATACAAGGCCGAAACCTGGCAGGCGCGCTTGGTTAAGGTGGCGCCCGAGTTGCCACTCGTCCGCATGCTGACCGGCTGGAATCGCCGCAGCGATGCAGGGTCCAGAGAGGCGCTGGCCTTCTACCTGTTCAAGATGGCGCTCGGCCAGCCGGAGGCGGCCGCGATCGAACCGCCTGATTCGCTCAGCAATAATCGGATCCGCGCCGCCCTGCGCAAGGCGCAAGACCAGATCGAAACCGAGCTGCCCTATCGGGCGGATTACGGCACGCTGTTTCGCGTGGCCCGCGACGGCGCCGCGCAATCGAAGCCGGTCGGCGGCGGAACCGTACCGGAGGCCGGCATGATTACTCCCCGCGCGATCACTTTTCAGCGGGCGGGCGTTGTCGAGATGGGCACTGGCGGCCAGACCGCGACACAGATCGTGGAACTTTCGACCGCTCCACACGCCGTTTCGGTACTCATCCCGGGCGAAAGCGACGGCCCCGAGTCCGGACATTTCGACGACCAGGCACGCGAGCTGTTTAGCACGGGAACCGCCAAGCCCACCTATTTCGGTGACCGCAAGGCACTCGAAAAACACCTCTCCGCCAAGAAAGAACTCGTATTCTGAGGGATATTTTGACGCGCTGGGGCCACTATTTCGAGTGGTGCAAGAAGCGATAGCCCGGTTCCTCGAAACTGCCCGCCAGCCGGTGCTGATCGAACCCGGCGAAGATCCGCTCGACATCCATCCCGACCGCTTCGTGGTCGGGACCCGGGGCGGCTGCGCTTGCACGCTCGAATGCTGGAACGATACGCGCAATCTGGTGCGCCGAATTCGCGGCGTCGGTAAAGTCCGCCGCGGATTCCTGGAGCTCGAAGTCGAACACTTTGGAGGTCGAACGGGCGCACTGCTGTTGATCGACCTCGCGCAAGCTTCGAATACTCCCACCGCCCGGCATGGAGCCCGGCTCAAGTACCGCGAGCGATTCCGAATGTCGCTTCGCCGGCAATACAGCGACTGGAAGCTGGTGGAGCTGAGCACCGAACCCGACCTGCACAACAGCTTATCGCCCGCCTATCCGCGAGCTCTGCTGCGTCGCGGCACCCAGGCAATTGCCGCCATCGGTGTCGCCGAGGATGCTCCCGATGTGGACGGCGTGCTCAGTTTTGGGCTGATCTGGCTGGATTACCTGCGCCGTCGCGAGACGCGTTTATCGGTCGGCACGCTCGCGCTTTTCGTTCCCATCGGCGCCGAAAACACCACGTGCCACCGCCTCCGGTATCTGGACAAGCAGGCGGCGCAGTACCGCGTCTTCGTCCACGGAGCCGGGATCCTGGAAGAACCGGTCGAGCCCGGCGACTATACCAACTTCTCCACGCGTCTGGATCCGTTTTGCGGCCCGACGGCGGATGCGGAACTCGCCGCATTGGTGGAACGCCTTGGAGGGATTGATGGCGTAGAGTGCCGGCCCCGACCGGATGGGTCCGTCAGCCTGGCTGTGCGGGGACTCGAGTTCGCCCGAACATCCGGGCCGACGCTGCTCTTCGGGATCGATGATCGCCACGCCGCGTCTCTGGACCAAGCCCGCCAGCTTCCGGAGATCGAAGCGTTGGCACGCGGGCTCGCCCGTCTACGCAGCGCCGGAGCGGCCGATCCTACCAATCCTCTGTATCTACGCCGTCCCGAGGCTTGGCTCGAATCGCAGGTTCGCGGATCGGCCAGCCGTCTGGATGCCACCGTCCGCGACGCTCCTCTATATGGGCAGGCCCCGCAATTCGCCGCCGGCGCACGCGGCATTCTCGACCTCCTGGCTGTCGACTACGACGGTCGGCTGGTGGTGATCGAAGTGAAGGCCAGCGAGGATATCCATCTGCCGATGCAGGCCCTGGATTACTGGATGCGGGTCAAGTGGCACCTGGAGCGCGGCGAGTTCGAAGGCCGCGGATACTTCCCCGGCATCCCGCTGCGCTCCGATCCGCCGCGGCTGCTGCTGGTCGCGCCCGCGCTCGATTTCCATCCGGCCAATGAGGTTGTCCTGCGATACCTCTCCCCCGAGATCCAAGTGGAACGCATCGGTATCGGGATGCAATGGCGACAGGAGCTGCGAGTGATGTTCCGAACCTGCTAGGGCCGCCGGATCAGAACCATCAGGACCCACGGCAGCGGCGTGGCGAGCGCGGTGCCCGCATAGCGGACGATCGCGGTCCTATAGTTGAGGGCGATCAGAATGGCGGGAATCAAGATGAGGGCATCTTGAAAATAGGCATGGTAGCTGAGCAGGAGGCTTCCGGTGATCGCTACCGCCAGGCCGGTCAGATAATCCAGGCGCGAGATAGCAAGGATTGCACCCGCGGCCACCACCACCATCGCGATCCACTCTGAGACACCCGAGGGGAAGAAACCGTGGATATTGGGCATGAACCAGCGCGCAGGATTTATCTCTGGAAGCTGGAGCACACGAAGATACGCGGCGGGCCAATCCCAGCCGCCGGCCACCCAGCATAGAGCAGCCAGCAGCGCGCACCCGGCCGAAAATCCAGCGAGTACCGGCCATCGACGGTGAATCAGGTACAAGAGCGGTAATAGCAAAAACAGGTGGAACTTGGCGGTACACAGAGAAAGGATCGCGCCGGCTAGGAACGGCTTCCCGGATTCCTGGAATCGTTCAGATAGGGCCAGCCAAAGCAGAAGAAGCGGCGCATCCTGACCGTTGGCGAGCCCCAGCGCCAAAGGCATAGACCAGCAGCAGACCACCGCCGTAAGCGGAGTTTTGGAGTGCGGCCATAGAAGAATAAAGCCGATCACTGCGGCGAAGCGCGAAATGAACCAGATAGCGTGCGCCGGCACGTAAGACATCTGGGCCAAAGGCCACAGCAGCAGCGCGACCCAGGGGAGCCGCGTATAGACCACTGCGGAGCCGCCGGCCATGCCGGTGGCCTGTGCTTGGGCTTGGTTGATTGCCGCTGGATCGTACAGGTGCGATGTGCCGGCCAGCCGGGCACCCCCGTAAAGGGCCAGGAAATCGTCCGCACCGGATCGGATATGCTCCTGGCTGAACCATAAGGCTGGGATCAAAACCAGCGCGACGCCGGCAAGACAAGCGGCCCATGCCACCGAATGCGGAAGATGAAAGCGCTGCTTGGGGGCGTGGGCTACCCGCATATCTGGTCTCCACCTAGTATGGCCAATCCTGTGGAGCGTAGACGCTTCGTATCGAGCTACAATGAAGATAGGAGCTGCGGGTCGTGTTCCGGGCTCCGTCAGCCTCGTTGCAGCCATGGCTCTCGCAGTCTTCCGTCAGGTCCGACAAGCTCTTGTGAACCTTAATCCCGCGGAAGTGCGGGCAGAGGCCGATCGTCCTGTACGTTTGGGACTGATCGCGGCTTCCCAGGAATCGCTGGGCCGGATGGAGAAGTTCTTTGCTCCCCCGCATCTTTCCCCGGAACGCCGCGCGGAAGCCCTACAGATGTTAATCCGCGGAGGCGGACCGTCCTGCGACGTCGAACTCTACGAATCGTCGCTGCTGCGGCCGTCCCGGGCGTTTTCTTTCGATCCCGAAGCTCCCGACGATTGCGTGCGGCGCGTGGTACGAAAGCGCGAGGATCTGATGCTGCCTCTCGCCCGGCACCTGGAGCCGTTCCGCAAGGAAGTTGCCCACCACGTGATCCGCACCGTCGCCAAAGAGAACGCGTTGTTCTGCCTGGTTACTGCTTTGCCCGATGTGGTCCCCAGCTTGGTTTCCGTGCCATGGATGGTCGGCGAATATGGATCGGACGCCGCGTTCCTCACGATGAACCAGATCCGCATGGGATTCCTGCTGGCGGCGGCCAGCGACCGTGCCGTGGGATATCGCGAACAGAGATCGGAGATCGCATCCATTGCCGTGGGCGCGTTCGGATGGCGAGCCTTGGCGCGCGAGCTGGTGGCGAAAGTACCTTTCGGCGGCGGTCTGATTCCGAAAGCTGCCATCGCCTGGGCGGGAACCTTCGTGGCGGGGTTATCACTTGAGCGGCTGTATCGCCTGGGGTACGGTTTCACCCGCGTCGAACGGCGAACCGCCTATGAGGACGCCTTCGAAAACGGGAAACAGATCGCGGGCATGCTGCTCCAAGGCCTGACGCGCCAGCGCAAGGCGGTCTAGCGCCGTGGAGATTACCGACGCTTCCGGCTACGCCGGCCGGGCCGACCAGGTCTTCACTCCCCACAGCGAAGAAGAGCTCGCAACGATTCTCAGTCGTGCTTCCTCCCAAGGCGTTCCCGTCACCGTGATGGGCGCACTCACCGGGTTGGCTGGTGGCGCAGTGCCAGAAGGCGGGTGGGCCATCTCCATGGCTCAGTTCCGCAAGCTTGATGTCGCTGCAGGATGTGTTCGCGCGGGATCTGGCGTTCTGTTGCGCGAGGTCCAGGCCGCGGCCACCGCCTCCGGACAGTTCTACGCACCCGACCCCACCGAGAACACGTCTTCGATCGGCGGTAACATCGGAGCCAACGCCAGCGGCTCGCGCAGTTTCCGTTATGGCGCCACTCGTAAACATGTTCAGGCGCTGCGGGTGGTCCACATGGATGGCCGCACGGTCGAGTATCGCCGCGGCGAAAAAGTCGACTTCGATGTTCCACGCATTCCTTTGCCCCGCACCCGCAAGCACTCCGCAGGCTACCGGCTCGAGCCGGGCATGGATTACGTCGATCTGTTTATCGGCAGCGAAGGAACCCTGGGCTTGGTGACCGAAGCCGAGCTTCAGTTGCTGCCTGCACCGGGCGAGATCCTGGGCGGCGTAGTTTTTTTTCCGACAGAGGAAGCCGCGCTCGATGCTGTCGACCTCTGGCGCCCGACGCCCGGTCTGCGGATGCTCGAATTTCTCGACTCGCGTTCCATCAAGTTGATGGAGCTTCCCTACGGAGCCGCTGTTTTGTTGGAAATCGAAGGGGAGGCCGATCTGGACATGACCGGAGCGCTCGAGAGCGAATCCTGGTTCGGGTCTTCCTCCGCAGATCGCGAACGTTTTCGCCAGTTCCGCCACCGACTCCCGGAGCGCATTCACGAGCGCTTGCGCCGCGGAGGATTCGTGGTTCTGGCCACCGACTATGCGGTCCCGCTGGAACGGAACCGCGACATCCTTTCGATCTATCGCTCTGTGCTGGGAAAAAACTTCGATGACAGGTTCGTGATGTTCGGGCACATCGGCGACGCGCACGTGCACACCGAGGTTCTGCCCGAAACGCACCAGGAATGGGAGCGGGCGACTGAAATCGCCATCGAGTTAGCGAAAGAAGCGGTGGCGATGGGAGGCACCGTCGGCGCGGAGCATGGTTTGGGCAAGCGCAAGGCGCATCTTCTCTCAATTCAATACGGTACGTCCGAAATCGAGGCCATGCGGGCGGTCAAGCGCCGTTTCGATCCGCAACAGTTATTGGGGCAGGGGAATCTCTTTAAAGAGGATTCCCGGGAAGCAGCGCGCTATAATCGCTGAAAGCGCGCTAGCGGGTTTCAGCGGCGCGGCTTGTTCGTAAAAGCATGGAAGAATTAAAGAAAAAGTTGCAGGAAGAGATCACCGCGCTCGAAACCGAGCTGCGCATCGAGCTTCCCAGAGAGATCTTGAAGGCGCGCGCGCACGGCGATCTGAGCGAGAATGCCGAGTATCACGCGGCCAAGGAACGGCAGGGCTATGTTAACGCCCGCCTGGGCCAGCTAAATGCCCGCTTGCGCGAGCTTTCGATGGTCGACATGTCCACCATCCCGCATGATCGCGTGGGGCTGGGCTCGAGCGTCGTCGTCCTGGACCTCGACAAGGATGAGAAGATCCGTTATAAGCTGGTGACGAGCGAAGATGTAGATGCCAAGAACGGTATGATTTCGACCACCTCTCCGATCGGCCGCGGCCTGTTGGGCAAGCAGGTAGGAGATACCGTGAAAATCCAGATTCCCGGCGGGACTCGGGAAATGGAAATCGTCGAACTGACCACCATCCATCAACAGCAAGCGGGGGCAAAGTAGTCGATGACTTACACGGGCGCGATCGGCTGGGCCTGTAACAAAGTTGTCCGGCTGATTGTGCGCGGCCTTGCGCTCTCCAAGATCCATCCCAACGTGCTCACGTTCCTGGGACTGGTGATCAACATCGGTGCCGCGTTTCTTCTGGCGGTCGGACAATTTCGCTGGGCCGGCGTGGTGATCATCGGCGCTGGCCTATTCGACATGGTGGACGGACGCGTTGCTCGCGAAACCAACCGCGTCACGCGCTTTGGCGGCTTCTTCGATTCGGTGCTGGACCGCTATTCTGATCTGGCGCTGCTGGTAGGTTTACTGGTCTGGTACGGGTCGATTAACCGGCCTTGGTACGTGGTGCTGACGGCGCTGGTGATGACCGCCTCAGTGATGATCAGCTATACCCGCGCGCGGGCGGAAAATTCGATTCCCACCTGCAAAGTCGGATTCATGGAACGCCCCGAGCGCGTTGTGCTGCTCATCCTTGGCGCGCTGTTTGACCGCATGGCTCCAGTGTTGTGGGTGATCGCGGTGCTCGGCAATCTGACGGTAGTGCACCGCATGGTGTTCACGTTCCAGGAGGCGAAGCGGCTGGAAGAAGCCCAGCTACGTGCTCCCGCCGCCCGCGTGGCTGAGCGCGGCCGTTAATTTTCTCTTTCCAGCAGCGTTCCAAGCCGACCAGTATCTTCGATACGATCCAGCTCTTCGATCATTTCCTCAATCGGCTTCGCATTCGGACCCGCCGCGCACCGGAATCGCGCCCGGATCTGGTCTGGCGTCGCCGGAATCAGGTCGCGCATCCGCCGGCTGAGGACAGTCCCGTTGCGCAACGTGACGATCACTTCCGACCCTTGCTCGGCCGGATAGGCCCGCGAGAACTCCGGGTCTTCCTCGAGTTTGGTGATGCCGATCAACCGCGCGATCTCCGGATCGTTCAGCAGCCGGTAGTTGCTTTCCTCGATCGATCGCCGCGCCAGTGTCGCCGCAACGCAGAAATGAATGCTCATCTTGGCTTGCAGAACCCGCTGGAATGGACCCTGCGCATTGCAGCCCGGATAGTTGATCGCCGCAGATGAACATTTGATCCGAACGGCAGTTATTGTTTCGCTTGGCACGCCGACGGCAAGTGCGGCCTGGCACGCCGTCTGCGCGTAGTTACAGGCTGGCGCGGGCTTATGATACACGTCAAAGATTTCGAGCCGGTCTCGCGAGAACGGCCCTACGGCCTCAACCCGATCGGCTCGCCTGAGTGACGCGAACAATCCCGCGGGCCCATCCAAAGCCGTTTCGGATGCAAACGCGCCCAGTTCCGCCAGTTCGACCGCAGTGACTGCGTTTCGTGCGGCGAATCCGGCGTGAAAGAACATGTCGTCGGCGCCCGATGCGGGCCATTCGTTCAGGCCGACAGTCGCATTGGCCGCGAGCCCGAGCGCACTCACGCCCGCGTCTTCCGAGAAGCCCAGCATCCGGCTCCCAGCTACGGCTGCGCCCAGCGGTCCGGTAATTCCCGTAGGCCGGAAGATCCGCACCGTCTCCTGATCCATCACAGCGCGGCCCACGGACGCGCCCACTTCGTAGCCGCACACCGCCGCACCGATGAAATCGCGCCCGGCCACCTTTCGCGTTTGCGCCAGCGCCAGGAGTGTGGGAAAAATCACGATCCCCAGGTGGCTCACCGAGCTGGTGTGCATGTCTTCCCGCACTAATCCATGGCCGAGCACTGCGTTGGCGAAGGCGGCCTCTGCTGCCGATGCCCGAGCTCTTGTGCCGATCACCGATGCTGGGCCGCCACCCCGTCCGGCTATTTGGATCGCCTGCCGGCTGGGAGGAAGATCGAGCGATTCATACGCGCAGGATAAAAAATCGAGCAGCGCGATTTTGACTTTTTCGATGGCCTCGGGCGAAACATCCCCGAAGCCGCGGGCCGCGCGGACGATCCTGCGAGCGAGGGTCACAGGCCGGCAACGGGAATGGACAGCACGAACTCGACCCCGATATTCACGCCGTCGCGCGTTGCAGGACGGAATTCCCAGCGAGAAAGCGAGCTCAGCAAAGCCTGGTCCGTCTCCGGCTTTATAGGACGCACCACCTTCAAATTCTCCACGTGCCCGGCGGCGGTCACGTATCCGTGGATGAGGACCTGTTTGTAGAACGAAGGCACCGCGACATCAGGTCGCACCAATGTGGTCGGATACGGCGCCTGCACCGGAATGGCTGTGCCCATCTTGACTACATTGCCGGGCGCGGTGAGTTCTTTTTCCCCTGGTACACAAAAGTAAAGCGCCCAGTCCTTGGGAGTTCCCAGCGCGACGTACACGGTGTAAATCGGACGCCCGGTGAGCAGCTCCTTACTCTCGGGGAACGGATCGGTGGACGAAGACTGCACCACCACGGCATCGAAGCTACCATTTGAGGCCCTGCGCTGCACACCGCCTTTAGGGATCGGACCGTTGGTCGAAACGCCCGAGCCGGCGATCGAAATTCCGCCCGTCGCGTTGCCCGGAGTACCCGAGCCTCCACCTGAAGCAGATGCGGAAGCAGATAAGGATGCTCCGCGGCCTGCTGCGCCGGCTGCATTCGGACCCGGTCCGCCGCGCCCGCCTGAGCCTTGTGCGTTCGCTGCCGAATCGCCCGATTTCCCGTTTACAGCTCCCGCGGGCTCGCCTTCTGCTGTCCCTGCCCGCAGAATTATTCCGTCGCCAGTCGCGCCCAGCACGTTCCCCGCAGGAACCACCAGCTTGTCCGACGGCGCCACCGGCCGGTCACTCAACGAGAGAATATTCGCCGGATCGCCCACTCGCGAAGGCGGCAGAGCCGTGGACAGTTTGGGCGGCTGATCCTCGATCACCGGCGGAGGAGCCGGCGGCAGCACCAGGGACGATTTCAGCGGATTGTTCACCGGAGTTGCATTGGCGAGTTCGATGGTCGGCGGCGGCGGCGGGGGCGGCGCCACATCGGGCGGCGTGGGTGTGCGCCTTCCGGGAACGATGAACGGCTTGGGTATTTTGGGAACTTGCGCCGTGAATATGCGGAAGGTGGGCAGCGGCGTATTGGGGGGCACCAGATCCGGCGGCGAAAGCGGTTGTATCAAGGTTGATTCCGAAATCAGGTTCCGGCGGATCTCCGGCGGAACGAAGACTCGGGGCGCCTGCCGTGCTGCGGCCTGCTGGGCGGGGGTCGGTGCTTCCAGTTTGGCTGCCTTGGCTTCCTGCTTCCGCTCCGGCGCGGCTGTCGGTTTGGGCCGGGGCGTGTCCGGCGGCTCCAGCCTGGCGACGAAGAACAGCTTGTCGCCGATGCGGATCACCGTGGGATCGGCATTCATGTCCGGCGGTTTCGGCCGCGGAGCCGGCTGCTGAAGCGAGATGGCTGTCAGGCCGAACACAGCCAGGCCGTGGAAACAAATCGAACCCACCAGGCTAAAAGGAGATGGGCCGCCAACGCCGGGAGCCCGGGTCTCGAAAAGTCCCTGGATGCGTGAGTTTCTTTTCGACCGGGAATGAATTCGCACGCGCAAAATTGTCCTGCCCGACAGTTATCGAGCCGTCAAGCTACGGTTCTCGCGCCCGACCGGCCCCGCAATCGCAGTTGGCTCTTCATCCGAAGACTGCGCTCGGCTTCGACGCCCCGGACGTTCCTGAGATTCTTCAGGCCGTACAGCGCCAGCTCGAACCGGTCCCGCGCGCCTACCTTTTCAAATAGTGTAGTCAAATACGCCTTCACCGTGCCTTCTGAGATTCCGAGCTCGGTTGCGATTTCCCGGTTCTTCAGACCCTGGACGAGCAAGCTGAGCAACTGGGTCTGCCGGCGGCTGAGCGCTACCGGCCGCGAATTCAGCAGGGTATTTGCCAGCGACCGCTCCATCCACATCTCGCCGGTGGCGGCGAACCGGAGGCACTCGATCATGGTGTCCGGGCCAGCCGTGGTGCTCAGAAATCCTTGTATGCCCATTTCGAGCGCGTGATGCGCCAGCTCGGCCGAAAAGTCGCGAGCCCACAGGATGATGGCCGATTGCGGGGACGCGCGCCGCACCGCGCTTACCTGCGCCAGCTCCGGATCGAGCGACAGGCTGTATACGATGACCTGCGGTTGATGCAATTGGGATGCGCTGGCGAGTTGTGCGACGGTCGCAAACAGGCCCACCATCCGGAAACCCGGTGAGCCCGCAAGAATTGATTGCAGGCCAACCTGTAGAACCGGCTCATCCGCAAAAGCTAACACGCTTAGCGGGGGAAGTTTCGTATGGGGCAGAGAATTCCTCCTCTTCGCTGCACCAGCTTGGGAGCAACTGCGGTTCTACTCCGATTAGACCGCTTATTACAGATCTTACAGGGAACTGGTATCCCTTACAAGCACAATCTCCTGTTAAATGTTTCTTTTGCCTTGTAAGTTTAACAAAATAAAAAGTTATAAAGTCCCCCTCTGGTACCCTACTAACTTTAGTCGGTAGTGCGGTACCCGCCATCCATAGTCTTGTGCCTTAGGGGTAAAAACCCTAGTATGGAACACAAGCTTTTACGTCGGAGTCGTCTACGTCGGAGAGTCCATGAGTTTGCCCGTGAGGGCCTTCTCTGCGCGTGTACAGTTACCGTGCAGAGTGTTTTGCGGCCCGGATTCAGTGCTCGAACTGTCTGGTATGGCTGTGTCTATCGACACAGGCAGCCTGGTGCTCGCCATGCCGGGGGGCAACGGCAACAGCAACCACCACGATCAACCGCGGCTCGGCGACAAGGTACGGCTGGAGTTGTCGCTGCCGGTCACCGAGCGTAATGCAGGCGCCAAGTACCTGGCGGTGCGGGCGCGCGTCGCGCTCGTGACGGAAATGCTTGATGGGACGCGCCAGATCAAGTTCACCTTCCGCAAGGCGAGTTTTAAGGATCGTGTGGAAGAGGTGATCGTAAAGCCGATCAAGCAGGCGGGAAAGCTTTGGAGGATGTGATGATGAGCCACGTCACATGGAAATGTTTCGGGAAACATCGGCAGAAGGGCAGCGCCGTGATCGAAGCGGCGCTATTGATGCCGTGGATTTGTTTTTTGTTCGTGGGTATTCTGGATTCCGGTTTCTACACATACGCGGCGATGGCGACGCAAAACGCCGTACGGGCGATCGCGATCCAAAATGCGAACGCGGGCGCCACTCTATCTGCTATTGGTATATGCCAGGCTGCCAAGAACGAGTTGGGCTTTCTGCCCAACGTGGTGGGAATGGGCAACTGCGCATCGACGCAGGCATCCGTTAGCAACACAACTCCGATCTGGGTGTGCGCTGGGACCCTGACTAGCACGTCGGCATCAGTTTGCGGTCTTCCCTCCACCGCATGTGCCGATTGCGCTCTCGACGCTGCTGCAACATCCGTCCAGGCCGTCGTGACCTATCAGTCCATCCCCCTGATTCCGATTCCTGGTATTCTGCCGGTCCAGTTGCAACTCACCCGCATCGCGGAGGCGAGAATCCTCCAATGATCCCCCGGGCGCAACGCGGAGCCACCACCATCGAGATGACCCTGGTGGGAATTCCTCTCATCTTCATGCTGATCTCGACCTTCGAGATTTCGCGCGGAATGTGGATGTATAACACCGCGGCTACAGCGGTGAGGGAGGGAGTTCGGTTCGCAACCGTGCACGGAGTGAATTGCGTTCGCCTCGCGCCAGGTGTGCCGAACTCGTGTGAAGTTACGGCCAACGACATCGTGAAGGTCATTCGCGCCGGTGCCGGCAACGCCGTGACCAACTCCCAGGGGACATCACTTAACTACGGTCCGACGGGCGCGGGCGCTGCGGGCCTTGACGAGGTGAACACCTTGGTGACGTTCACATCTTTGAGTGGATCTTTTTCCTGCAAACTGGACGGCACCAGCACCGGGAGCTGCGCTCTCCGTTGGCCACCGGATGGCGACAACGGCATCAAGAAGAGCATTACTATCAGCATCAAAACGCCATTTTCCTCGGCATTATCGATGTTTTGGCCTGGTTCGACACCGGTCAGTTTCGCGGTAGTAAACCTGTGGGCGAGTTCGAGCGACACGGTGCAGTTTTGAGGTCATTATGAGCCGACGTAAAAAAACCTCCGGTGGACAGGCGATTGTGCTGGTGACGCTGGGCCTCATGGCTATGTGCGGAATGATGGGCCTGGCCGTGGACATGGGATGGTCCTTCTTTGTGCACAAGGAGGCACAGACCGCGGCCGATGCTGCAGCCCTGGGTGCGGTTCAAGAAGCGATGAAGCGCATGGGCGGTACCGGTGCATCGGTCAGCGCGTTCACCTGCACGGCAGGCGGAACTGCGTCTAACCAGGCCCAATGCCAAACGACGGCGATCGGCTGCGGCTCAGTTGTTGCCACCAGCAATCTCAACAATGGCTGTCAGTATGCCAAGAAAAATGGATTCGACTGGACCACTTCCCGCCAGAACGTCACCGTGCAATCGAATGATGGCAATGCCGCGAATCTGCCGCCTACCGCGCCCGGCGTCGTCAATCTCACGTATTGGGTGACGGTGAGGACGGTTCAGACTGTTCCCCAACTTTTTTCGGCGGTCGTGAGCAGGACCGAAGGAACGGTCTCGGCGGTCGCGACTGCCGCTATCGCCGCCTCCGTCGGACCAGGCCAGTTCTATGGGATGAACCGAAACGGCGATTGCACCGGATGGACGGGCGCAGGCGGTGTGCTCTCGGCGGGTTCTAACTGCGGCGTAGACTACCTCGGGGCGCCGGGCAAGAGCGCGACCACCGCCTGTGGTAGCGGCAAGGCGAACTTGTGCGCTCCTGCGGGAATCATTCTTTCGTCCAACTGCAACACAACGAGCGCAACCTGTAGCAGTGGCGTGGCGGGGGATGGAAGCGCAATGGGCGCCTCACTGACCATTATGGGCGACGGTACGTCAGCCAACGACGGCAAGGCTACCGGGACGTGGAATGATATGAACGGCAACGCGCTCACACCCATCTACACCACCGACTCGAAAACCTACGCGGATCCGACCGCTCAGATCGGCCCCCAGCCGCCGCTTGTCTCCGAACTGACTCCCAACGCCCAGACCGGCAAATACCCGGCCATCGGATCCTGTGGATATCCGGGGGGCGTGATTCCGGCCGGTGTTACGCTTGGCCCGTACCAATACTATTCGTACAACAAGACCACCAATGTCCCCGACGGAACGCAGCTAACATTCAGCGGGAGCGTTACTTTCTCGAAGAGTGCCACGGGATGTCCTGATCCGCAGGGTAAGGGCTTCATTTATACACCCGGCGCCAGCCAAAGTAGCAGCCAGTTTCCAACGTACATTTTCTATGGAGGAATGGACGCTGGATCGAGCACCATGACGATGAGTGCGGGGCAATACGTCATGGCCGGCACGAAGACCCAGGTGCAGATCAACCCGCAGGTGGGAATGATCGATGCCGTATTCCAGGAGAAGGGCGCCTCCATTACCGGCAATACCACGACCGGAACGATGTGGGTTTTTACCGACGGCAATTACCCTGGAATGGCCGATCAGCTTGCGAATGTGCCCGGCAACACGACCGCGATACAAAATCTCACGCAGGGTTCACTGTACTTTAAGAACGGCAGTATCGACCTAAAAGGCCTGATCGGAAGCTCGAACTCGGGCAGCAATCTGCCGCAGGGGATGGATGCCTACTCCGGCATTTCGTGGTGGCAGGACCGGCGAAATTCTGATGTGGGATATAACAAACCCTCGGGTTCGGCTGGCTGCCCATCAGGGCAGCCACAGAGCTGCAGCGGTGACGACGGCACGGTGCTTGTATGCGCTAGCAACGGCGACTGCCCGGATCACAACGACTCAGCCCTGGCGGCCATGTTACAGGCCAATCATGTAACGGCCACTTCGCCGGGGCTCATTATGGACCCGGGCAACGCCAATATCGCGCTTAATGGTGTGTTCTACCAGCCGCGCGGGGCGTGGCTGAACTTCATAGCCGGCAATGCTGGGTTTACGTGCTCAGCGGCACAGGGGGGTAATCCGAATTCGCAATGCCCCCTGGAAGTAGTCACTGGAGCTCTGCTCCTGAATAACGGCACAGTGGGCCTGGAACTCGCCGGACCAACCAACCCGATCGTCACCTATAGGCCGGTGCTGATCCATTAGCAGATGACCCAGCCGAAACCCAATCCGATCTTCCGGCTGATGCCGTCGCTCACCGACGTCGCATTCCTAATGCCGGTCGTGTTCCTGTTCACCCGCATGCAGGGCGTCCGCTCCCTGCTGGGCGATGGGGACACCGGCTGGCACATTCGCACGGGAGAGTGGATTCTGGCTCATCGACAGGTCCCCTATCAGGACATGTTCTCCTTCACTATGCCCGGCCAGCCCTGGTTCGCCTGGGAATGGTTGTGGGATGTGGGGGCGGCGATGATCCACGGGCGCTTCGGCCTGGCCGGCGTGGTACTGGCCAGTTTTTTCATTATTTGCCTTACTTTTGCGCTTCTTTACCGCTTGATTGCTCGCCGCTGCGAAAACGTACTGGTAGCTATTGCCCTCACGGTACTATCGGCAGCGGGATCAACGGTCCATTGGCTTGCCCGCCCTCACTTGTTCACAATGTTGTTCACCGTGATATTCCTTTCGATACTCCAGCGGGTCCGGGAAGGGCGGCGAAAGCTGCTGTGGTGGCTTCCCCTGCTGGCCGTGCTGTGGACCAACCTGCACGGCGGGTTCGTGATCGGTATCGTGATCGTCGGCCTGGTGGGCGCGGGGGAACTGGTCGCGGCGGTGCTCGCGGCGACGAGCGAAGAGCGCTGGAAAGCGGTGCGCGCGTCGATTCCTTACGTGGTGACCGCGGCGGGATGCCTGGCGGCCAGCCTTATTAATCCGTACACATATCACCTCCACCAGCACATCTGGGAATACCTGCGCGATCCGAAGCAGGCAACCTTTATCGTCGAATTCCAGGGAGCGAATTTCCAGAAACCGGGAGCCGAGTTTTTCGAGATGATGCTGGCGCTGGGATTCGGCGCGGCCATCTGGTATCTGGTCCGCAAGCGGTTTTCCGAAGCGCTGCTGCTGGTCGCCTGGGCGCATTTCGCGCTCCTGGTGATCCGCAACATTCCGATTTTCATGATTGTCGCCGCTCCTCTGACCGCGACCGCGGTGGTCGACTGGCTGGGATCGCTGAGCCGGGCGCAGATTGCGGGCTGGATTCGCAAGGCAGCCGGGCTGGTGCATGCGGCGTCGGAAGAGATCGCGCCGATCGACCGGCTGTGGCGGGTGCATGCGGTTCCCGCGGCCATGCTGGTGCTGTTCGGACTGGCTATGACGTCGCCCGCGGCGGGGCTGCGGCTGAAGCCCGAGTATGATCCCAAGACCTATCCCACCGGCGCACTCTCCGTGCTGGCGGATCCCGACCTGCGCATTTTCACCAACGATGAGTGGGGCGACTTTCTGGTGTATAAACGCTGGCCCCAGGGCGGCAAAGTGTTTTGGGATGGGCGCAGCGATTTTTACGGCGGGGAGAACGTCGAGAAATGGTTGGACGTGCTCAACGTAAAGTATGACTGGCAAGAGACGCTCGATGAGTATGATGTGGACACCATCCTCATGCCTCCGGGCGCGCCTCTGGCGACGACTATTAAGGCATCCAGCCGCTGGCGCGTCGTGTACGACGACGGTATCGCCATCGTGTTCCGGCCGGCCGCGAGTGCGGCTGGAAGCGGCGAACAGACTTCCATCAGGAACATCGGTGGAGGAGCACGTGATCTCACGATCACAAAACCTCACGTGGTTTCGAAGGATCACGTGACTACAAAACTAGGAGGATAAGTAAAAAAAATGAAGCAGTTTATCGTTCGTTTCGTCCGTGATGAGCAAGGCCAGGACCTGATCGAGTACACACTGTTGCTCGCGTTTGTGTGTCTGGCCTCGGCGGCGCTGTTCATCGGAGCAGGCAACACGTTGGCGGGTATCTGGTCGACCACCAATACCATTCTCGTCAACGCCAACAGCCTGGCGACCAAAGCCAGTTAAGGGTGTCAGAGTAGTACGGCAGGGAACTCTGGCTGAGCCCGGGCATTCGATGCCTCGAGGCTGGGTTTAGCCGGATCCCGAGCCGGGATGATAGTCACATTGAGTGGAGTGAAGCAGGTTTAGAGAAAGAATTGGAGGATATCGTGAAACAGTTTATCGTTCGTTTCGTTCGTGATGAGCAAGGCCAGGATCTCATCGAGTACACGTTATTGCTAGCCTTTGTTTGCCTGGCTTCGGCTGCGCTGTTTATCGGGGCGGGCAACACGTTGGCGGGTATCTGGTCCACCACCAATACCATTCTCGTGAATGCCAACAGCCTGGCTAACGCCGCCACGGGCAGCTAAGAATTCGGTTAAGAACGGCACGGAATCTGGCTGAGTCGCAGGCTCGATGCCCATCGAGAACGGGTTCGGCTGGATCCCAGCGCCGTGTTTTCCCGGCTCGCCGGGCGTCATGGGAAGCGAGAGAGGGAGGACAGAGTGTTACGCCGAATTATAGTTTTTTGGCGATGCGAGCAGGGCCAGGATATGGTTGAGTATTCGCTGCTGGTGGCGTTCGTGTGCCTGACCGGGGCAGCTTTTTTCATCAGCGTGGGCCAGTTGACGTCCTCCATCTGGGGCATCGTCAATACCCGCTTGGCGGCGTCCAACAATGCAAGTTAATGCGAGCAATAGAGGGAGTTCGTTGCCGTGAATAAGCGTCTTCTTTCCGTACTGATTTTCGCGTTGGTAGTTTCAGCTGCCGCCAGCTACATTCTGTATCGAGTCATTTCCACGCAGTTTGCCAACAACCAAAAAGCGCCTACCAATCGCGTTCTGGTCGCTACTCACAACCTCGATAACGGGGCGCTGATCAAGGACGTGGACGTCAAAATGACCGACTGGGGCGGGCCGACTCCCATGGGAGCCATACAGAAAACCGAAGATGCCATCGGCCGCGGAGTGGTCCAGCAGATCTATGAAGGCGAACCGATTGTGGACAGCCGGCTGGCCGCCAAAGGCGCCGGCGCCGGACTGGCCGCAACCATTCCGCCCGGCATGCGCGCGGTGGCGATCCGGGTGAACGATATCGTCGGAGTCGCCGGCTTCGTGATCCCAGGAACGAAAGTGGACCTCCTGATTGCGGGCACGCCGCCCAAGGGCAACGGTGGTTTGGGGGACGTGACCAAGACATTAATGCAGAACGTCGAGGTGCTCTCTGCCGGCCAGAACATCACCAAGGACGCCGAAGGTAAGCCTATTAGCGTAGGTGTCGTGAATATGCTCGTAACACCGGAACAGGCGGAGGTACTGAGTCTGGCGAGCAATGAGACGCGGATTCAGTTGATCCTGCGGAATCCGATGGATAAAGACGAGACCAATACCAAGGGAACCACAGTTTCGTATTTGTACGAAAACAAGAATGGATTGGCGCCAGGCAAAATCGCACCCGCTCCGACCAAGGTAGGTCCCAAGCGTGCGGCTGCACCGCCTCCGCCGCCGGCTCCCGTTAAAGCGAAACCGGAGCCGCCTCCTCCTCCCATAACGGTCGAGGTAATTCACGGTTCGTCCCGCGCGCAATCACAGTTCGCGCAGCAGAAGGAAAAATCAGCCCCGGAGGGCCAACAGGAATGAAGGTTCAGATACCGTTGTTTGGGCTTGTCGCGAGCGGGCTGGCGATTACAGCCGCCTTGGCTCAGGCGCCCGCTACGACGCAAGCTACCGCTTCCCGCGATTTGACGGTGACGGTAGGCAAATCGGTGCTGGTGGATTCTCCCACCATCATTGAACGCATCGCCGTGGCGAACGGAAGTCTTGCTGAGGCGGTGGCCATCAACCCCCGCGAGATCCTCATCAACGGAAAGGCAGCCGGCGAGACCAGCATGGTCGTGTGGCAGCAGGGAGGCAATCGCCTGTTCTTCGATTTGACTGTGCAGCGCAACGAAAGTCACATCGATGCGGTGCGGCGCCAACTCGCTACCGAAATGGGAGGAGACAACGTCTCGCTGGATCTGGAGGACGACACGGTCTTTCTGCGGGGAACGGTTCCGAATCTAACTACGGCTGATCGGGCGCTGATGATCGCCTCGACGTTGGGCAAGACTATCAATCTCCTGCGGGTGAACATTCCGGAAACCGACGCTCAGATCCTTTTGAAAGTCAGGTTCGCGGACGTGGATCGATCGAGCGCGAATCAGCTCTCGATCAATTTCGCTACCGCGGGTAACGGGGTTGGCAACACCATCGGCACCGCCCACGCCGGACCGGCCGGTGTGACAACGGACGCGTCAGGGAATCTTTCGCTGGGCACCGCACTTAACATCTTTCTGTTCCGTAAGGACCTGAATCTCGCAACGGCCATCCAGGCTTTACAAACCAGGAACCTGCTGCAGATCCTGGCCGAGCCTAATGTCCTGGCGGTTGACGGCCACAATGCCAGCTTCCTGGCGGGTGGCGAATTCCCATATCCGACGCTGCAGGGTGGTGGGGCAGGACTGGGACAGGTGACCATCGCGTTCCGCGAGTTCGGCGTACGGATTAACTTCACGCCTACGCTCACGCCGCGCGGAACTATCCGGCTGAACGTCGCACCGGAAGTAAGTTCTCTGGATTACGCCAACGGCTTGGTGTTTAACGGCTTCACCATTCCGGGCTTGACCACGCGACGAGTGCTGACCGAGATCGAACTGGAAGACGGCCAGAGTTTCGCCATCGGCGGACTTCTCGACAATCGCGATACGGAAAGCTACACCAAAATTCCGGGTTTGGGCGACATCCCATTCTTTGGCAAGCTGTTTCGCTCGCGCACGATCAACAAAAACAATACTGAGCTGTTAGTGCTGGTGACTCCGGAAATCGTTCGGCCCATTCCCAAAGGGATGCCTCTTCCCGACTTGAACCGCCCCAGCGAATTTCTGCCGCCCAATACCTCGTCAAATCCTCCGCGCACGCCTGGCATGGATGTAACGGGTCCGGTGCCGCCTTCGAAGCCGCTCGGAACTCTCCCGGTCGAGCAGCTCACCAAGATCCAGGGGCAAAGCCAGCCTCAAGCGCAGCCGGCGCCGGTGCAATTCGTACCCGTTCCGTTGATGCCAACACAGAATCTGCCGCAGAACGCTGCGCCGCCCGGTACGCCCCCGCCCACTACCCCGGCGAAACCATCCGGGGGCGTGCAGCCGCAACAACAGCCTTAATAAGGGAGTTTGAAACGTGTATCCGATCGCCGCAGGAATCGTCGTCCAGACCAGAGAGCTCTCGGAAGAGCTGCATCGCTCGCTTGAAGATCTCTCTATCCGGTTGCTGCTCGAACTTTCCGAAATTCCTACGGACTGGCCGGGATTCCTGGATCGCATCGACCGGGTCCGCCCGGATGTGATCATGCTGGACGTCATGCATTTGCGGGAGCCCCTTGAGGACGTGGTGAGGAGGATTCGTTCCACGGCGGCGCACCCGGCGGTATTTGCGCTGCACACCACGGCGGAGCCCGCCGCAATTCTGGAAGCCCTGCGCGCCGGCGCTAGCGAATATCTGTACCCGCCGCTGAAGGACGCTTTGAAAGCGGCGCTAGAGCGCCTTTCTCAAGCCCGCGAGGGGTCTCGGGAAGGAGGCAAACCGACCGGAAAGACGCTGGGATTCGTTTCCGCAAAGGGAGGCTGCGGAGCCACTACGCTGGCTTGCCATATTGCCACCCAATTGCCGCGATTGGTTCAGTCGAAAGTGCTCCTGGCCGATCTCGATATGCAAGCGGGTTTGGTCGGATTTTTGGCGAAAACCAAATCACCCTATTCCATCGCGGACGCGGTCAACAATCTGCAGAGACTTGATCAAAGCTTCTGGCACGGGCTGATTTCGAATGGTATTCCTGACCTTGAAATCCTCACTGCGCCCGTCGCTCCCGGTGCCAAGCAGGTCTTGGTTCCGCAATTAAAACAAGTTCTGGCATTCGCGCGAGGCCAATACGGCTGGAGCGTGCTGGATCTCGGCCGTAATTTGAACGGCGCGACGCTCTCGATCCTGGACCTGGTGGATGAAACCTATCTGGTAACCACGCATGAAGTTCCGGCTTTGCATCAGGCCAAGCAGATGATCCGCTTTCTACTCGACAGCGGTTATCCTCAGGCCAACATTCGCTTGATCCTGAACCGCCTGCCCAAGCGCCTGGACGTGACGCTGGATGAAATGGAGCAAATGCTCGGGTTGCCCATTTTCGCCACGCTCGCTAACGACTACCATGCGCTCCAGGAAGCGTATGTCGAGGGACGCCTGGTGGATGGCAATAGCCACCTCGGGAAGAGTTTTGGCCGCCTGGCCGCCAAAATCGCCGGAACCACAGAAGACAAGAAGAAGAAATTCACGCTCTTCGGTTAGGAATTACGAAATGAATCCAAACTCACATGCGCTAGTAGGTCAGGAGCCGGGCTGGGTCGGACGTCTGTTCACCCAGGAGGTTTTTGACAGCCAATATCAAGAGCTGAAGTTTATTCTTCATCGCAAGCTACTGGACCGGATCAACCTGGAAATTCTTTCGAGCGTTTCGGGGGACCGCGTGCGGGCCGAGGTGCGCGCCGCCGTCTCGAAGCTGGTGGAAGAGGAAAAAACTCCACTGAGCATCGTGGAGAAGGACCGCATCATCGGCGAGGTGATCGACGAAGTTTTCGGCCTGGGACCGCTGGAACCTTTGCTGGCCGATCCCTCCATTTCCGATATTCTGGTCACCACTCCAAAACTAGTGCACATCGAGCGGGGCGGAAAGATTTACAAGACGCCCGTCCAGTTCAAGGACGATGCTCACCTGATGCGCATTATTGAAAAAGTGGTGGCGCGCGTGGGCCGCCGCGTGGACGAGTCCTCGCCGCTGGTGGATGCGCGGCTGCCTGACGGATCCCGCGTGAACGCCGCAATTCCGCCCGTGGCCGTAGACGGGCCGCTCCTTTCGATCCGCCGTTTCGGCCGGGACCGGCTCAAGGGCGAAGACCTGGTTCGCAACCTGACTTTGACCGAAGGCATGTTGACGCTGTTACAGGCCTGTATTCGAGCCCGGCTCAACATCGTCGTTTCGGGTGGAACCGGCGCCGGAAAGACCACTCTGTTAAACGCGTTGTCCTCATTTATCCCGGAGGACGAGCGGATTGTCACCATCGAGGACGCGGCGGAACTGAAGCTCAATCAGGAACACGTGGCTCGCATGGAAACCCGTCCCCCCAACATTGAAGGAAATGGAGCCATTCGCATCCGGCAACTAGTCATCAACGCCCTGCGTATGCGGCCCGATCGCATTATCGTTGGTGAGGTTCGCGGCGATGAGGCCATCGATATGCTGCAGGCCATGAACACGGGCCACGATGGTTCGCTGACCACTATTCACGCCAACGCGCCCCGCGATGCTGTCTCGCGGCTCGAGGTCATGGTTGGCATGGCGAACGCCAACATGGGGGTTCGATCCATTCGCCAGCAAATCAGCTCGGCAGTCAATTTGTTTGTGCAGATCGCCCGCTTCAGCGACGGAACCCGCAGGGTTATTGCCATAACCGAGTGCGTCGGGATGGAGGGCGACCTGATAACTATGCAGGACATCTTCGTCTTCGAACGGACAGGACTAACCGAGCAAGGTCGCGTGACGGGACGATTCCGGGCCACCGGCATCCGTCCCAAGTTCTACGAGCGGCTTCGTGCGTCCGGCATTCAAATAGCGGCATCAGTCTTTCAGACCGTGGTCGAGATCGGAGGGCCTCCACAGGCATGATCCCAGTCATTGTCACCGTTAGCTTTTTAGTTCTCTTCGCCATCGTTATGGTGGCAGTGAGCGTCGGCTACCGTTTCTTGGAAACCCAGCGCAAGAAGCAGGTCGAAGGGATGCTTCACGTCGTCTCCGGCGATCCCAGCGAGAGGACGGAATCAATTGTCCTCGAACCCGTGGCCGAAGACCCGTTAGAATCATTTTTCCGGAAAACGGGAGAAATCGAGCAGCTTCGCAAGTTTATCCAGCAGGCCGGCCTCACATGGAGCCCGACGCGGCTGGTAACGTCGACTTTTATTGCCGCGATCGCGGGAGCCTTGCTGGGGTGGTTCTTGCGGCCCTTGGGTTTCGTTGCGCTCAGCATTCTTGCAGGGACGCTGGCATTTGGATCGTTCCCCTATATGTATGTCCGCGTAAAGCGGAGGAAACGTCTGGCGGAGATTGAAGCCCAGCTTCCCGAGGCACTGGACTTTCTGGCGCGGTCGATGCGGGCGGGGCACGCTTTCTCCATCAGTCTGGAAATGCTGGGACAAGAGTCTCCGGACCCCCTGGGGCAGGAGTTCCGAGTATTGTTCAACGAACAGAACCTGGGCGCGCCGGTCGACGTGGCACTCGGGAATTTTTCCGATCGCATACCGCTTCTGGACATTCGCATGTTCGTATCTTCCGTCCTGCTTCAGCGGCAGACCGGCGGCAATTTGAGCGAAATCCTCATCCGGCTGGCTTACGTAATTCGTGAACGGTTCAAGCTGAAGGGACAAGTGAAGGCCGCCAGCGCACATGGACGGATGACTGCGATGATTCTCAGTATCTTGCCTGTGTTTATGATGCTGGCCTTGCCCATCGTGGCGCCCGGCTACCTTTCGGGTATGGCTAAAGATCCCGACGGAAAATGGATGATCGCCGGAGCGGTTGTGGCCCAACTCTTCGGTTATTACATCATGCGGCGCATCGTCGATATCAAGGTGTAAACAGTCATGGCGATTCTTATCTCGCTTCTTCTATTCTTCGTCCTGATGCTAGCCATCGTGTACTTCGGCTACCGACGCTATGCGCGTCCGGGCAGAGTCTACGAACAGTTGGGAGGCGAAGCAACTTTCAGCACGCCGATGCTCGGTGAGACCGTTGCCGCGGACGGAATGGTTGTCAGGGTCATCCAGCAACTTGGAGAGCAGGTGCCCATCGATCCGGCGGATGCGTCTTTGCTGCGCCGCGACTTAATGGCAGCCGGCTATCGCTCCGAAAAGTCGCTCTTCGTTTACCAGGCCGCGCGGGTCATTGCCATTGTGGTTTTGGTCGTCCTGGCGCTGATCTTCCGAAATTACATCACCACCAACGGAATTCTGGCAATTGTGATCCCCATCGGTGCGGGAATGTTGGGCTATTTCGGTCCCAGCCTGTTTTTGGATCACCTGGTTTCGGCCCGTCACGAGCGGATCCGAATGGCACTTCCCGACGCGTTGGATTTAATGGTGGTCTCGGTAGAGGCGGGGTTGGGATTGGACCAAGCCATTCAGTACGTGGCGAAAGAGTTGATCGTCACCCACATAGATATCGCAGAAGAGCTACAACTGGTGAACCTAGAGATCCGGGCGGGAAAGCGTCGTGTGGAGGCGCTCCGCAACCTGGCCGAACGGACCGGCGAAGCCGAGCTGCGGAAGCTGGTCGCGATCCTGATCCAGACAGAGCGCTTCGGAACAAGCATCGCGGACTCATTGCGCACCCATTCCGACTTCATGCGTGTTCGCCGCCGGCAGGAAGCCGAAGAACGAGCGAACAAGGTTGGGGTGAAGCTGGTGTTCCCGATTTTTTTCTTCATTCTTCCAGCCATGCTGGTGGTCTCGGCCGGACCGGGCTTGCTGCAGGTATTCAAGTACCTGTTCCCGCTGATGAGGAACGCCAACTCGGGGCTGGCGCAATGACATACAATTCGAAGGTAGTTGGAAACTTAGGGAGCAAACAAACATATGAGTAACAGCGTAGTCGCGGCAGTCCTTTGGATCGCTGCGGGATTGATTTTGGTCCTTTATTTGGCGCGTCGCAGCCGCCGCAAACGGTCTAGGTAACCAGACGTTTCGTTCGAGCCGTGGGCATAGTCGTCTTCTGGCTAAATGTCGTCCTATTCGGAGGAGCTTCTAGCACGGCAAAACCAGGACGGCGGGTGGAGTTACGGGAGGGTTGGGAGCTCTTGGACCGAACCGACCTGTTACGCTCTGCTGGCGCTGGCCGCGGGAGAAGTGTATCCATCTGGATCTCCCCCCGCGGTTGAAGCTGCCCGGCGCGGGGTCCAGTGGTTGTCTTCCCGGCAAAGGCAGGACGGCGGATGGGCTCCTCGCGAGAGTGTGGACGAAAGCACCTGGGTCACAGCGCTGGTGCTCCTGCTACCGCCTGAACAGGCAGCGGCCGTGGACCGAGCTCGGGCCTCCCGTTGGCTGTTAGAGCAAACCGGACGCGAATCCGGCTGGATCTTCCGGTTACGGCTTCGCTTGCTGGGGGTGCGGCCGGACCCCACCGAGCAGTTCGAGGGCTGGCCCTGGTACCCAGGAACTGCGGCATGGGTATCCCCGACCGCCTTGACTTTGCTGGCGCTCCAAAAGTTTAACCACTCCGCCGGGGATCCTCTGGTCCAGAAACGACTGGAGGAAGGAAGCTCATTCCTTCTGGCGAGACGCTGCCGGGACGGCGGGTGGAATCATGGGTCGACCAGTGCGCTTGGCTATGATTCTGATTCTTACCCGGAGACGACCGGTTTGGCGCTTCTCGCTTTGCACGGAACAGCCGAGTCCCAGATGGGCACTGCCCTCGAGGTGGCCGAACGGCATCTCCGTGAATCCCGGTCTCTCGAAGCCACTAGCTGGCTCGCTCTCGGATTGCTGGCTCACGGGAGATCTCCGTCGGTCGGATCTGTTATGCCCCACCAAGGAACTGTAGCTGTCTCAGTGGCCGCGCTGGCCGAAGCGGCGCGCCGGGGGAGGAACCTGTTTGTCGGCTAGCGTCGACCTAACACGACGGCAGTGGGTCGCCGGAGCTGCCGGAACGGCCGTCCTAGCCGGCTGCGGCCGCACACCGGCGAAGCTTGCTCCGGTTTCAATTATGCGCGCGGCGGCGTATTCGGAAGATCTGTACGCTCTAATGCAGAGCATCATCGCCGAGCACCGCTTAGATGTCCGCGGAAAACGGGTCGTTCTCAAGCCCAACCTGGTAGAATTCGACCAGAACACGGTCATCAACACCCACCCGAAGATGGTCCACGCGGCGCTCGAAGCCTTTCGGGCCGCCGGTGCTGCCGATGTGAGGGTCGCAGAGGGTCCCGGGCATCGTCGGGTGACTTTGGATCTGGCAGACTCGGCAGGGTATTTTTCTATCGTTCCGCAGTTTGAATCGTTCTTCACGGATCTCAATCTGGACGAAGTAACGCGGGTGAATTTGGCCCGGCCCCAGTCGAAATTGCGATCGCTCTACCTGCCTAACACGGTGCTGGGGTGCGACCTGCTGGTATCCATGCCCAAGATGAAGGCACATCATTGGGTCGGCGCTACGCTGAGCATGAAAAATCTGTTCGGGCTGGTACCGGGCGGCGTATACGGATGGCCCAAGAATGTGTTGCATTGGGCGGGTATCAACGAAAGCATCGCCGATCTGCACTCGCTGTTTCCTCGAACCTTTTCCATCGTGGACGGAATCGTGGGGATGGAGGGCAACGGACCGATTCAGGGCACGCCGCGGCCCGTCGGAGTGGTCGTGGCCGGCGCCGATCCAGTAGCCGTGGATGCTACTTGTTGCCGGATCATGCACATCGATCCACGGCGGGTGGGATATTTGACCATGGCAGCCGGCGAGGAACAGTTAGCTGAGAACTTGATTCCGCAAGCGGGAGAAAAGATCGCCTCAGTGGCGACCCGCTTCGCCCTGTTACCGGCGTTAGAATCTTTCCGTCTGACCGGTTCGGCGGACGGATCGTAAGCCCGCGGCATGGCCGCGACATCGGAGGCCGCAGCGTTGGAAAGCTCGATACCGTCGAGCGGTCGCACGGGGCCGTCTTCACCTCATTTCTCTCGCGCCCTAGAGGTGCTGATCATGGTCGCGATCTCTGCGGCCCTCTTGATCCCGTGTGTCTGGCAGGAGAGGATCCAGGCCGGAGACCTTTCAAGCCACGTCTACAATGCGTGGCTCGCCGGTCAGGTCGACTCGGGCCTCGTGAAAGGGTTGACGGTAACCCCCCTTTGGACCAACGTTCTAACGGATTGGGCCCTACAGCGGCTGCTGTACACCGCCGGTCCCGTGGCTGCCGAAAGAATGGTGTCGGGAGTGGCCGTTTTGATCTTTTTCTGGGGTGCGTTCTTTGCGGTCGACGCGTCCACTGGCCGGCGGCCCTGGTTATTCGCGCCGTTATTGGCCATGCTCAGCTACGGGCTGATATTTCATTTGGGATTCCTGAATTTCTACTTATCGGCGGGTTTCTGTTTCTGGATTCTGGGGCTGCTATGGCGCCCTTCTCGTGCGCGCGCACTGGCGGCGATCCCGCTGGTCATTTTAGCTTGGCTGGCGCACGCGCTTCCTGTGATCTGGGTGGGATCCGTACTGGCGTACCTGTATATCGTTCGAAGGATCCCGACGCCCTGGCGGATAGCCGCCCCGGTGGGAGGTGTGGCATTGATCGCGGCTCTGCAATCCATTCTGATGAGCCGCTATCTGTACCGCTGGTCGCTGGACCAAGCCCTCAGTCTCAGCGGCATCGCCGGAATAACAGGCGTGGAGCAGATCTGGCTTTATGACGTCAAATACCTGGTTCTGAGCGCAGCCATATTGATTGTGCTGCTGGCCCTCTTTCTCGAGCGGATCGACCAGGGCGATCTGCTTAATGACCCGGTCGGCCAGATCTGGAGCCTGCACGTGGTCGCGCTGGTGCTGATGCCTTCAGCGATCCAGTTGCCGCAGTATAAGCACGTGTTCGCTTACATTCCCCAGCGGCTCTCACTGCTAACCGCTCTCTTCTTCATCATCATGGTCGGACGGGCGCGTCACGGGCGAGGGATCACCCGGCTCACCGGTCTGGTCGCCACGGTGTTCTTCACGTGTCTGTATTTGGACGGCCTAGCCTTCAATCGGACAGAGAGCGAAGTGGCTAGTCTGGTGCAGAACCTCCCTCGGGGGCAACGAGTAGTGGCGGCGATTTCGGACTCCGGCGCCCGTCTCAATGCGATGCTCCACGTAGCCGATCGGGCCTGCATCGGACGCTGTTTTAGTTATGGAAACTACGAGCCGGCGACCGCACAATTCCGAATTCGAATTACAGGCCCGAATGGAGTGGTGGCTCCGGATATGAAGGTGGTTCAGGAAATTGAGGAAGGGCAGCACATTGTTACCGCGGCAGAAGAACCGCTATATTCGGTTTGCCCATTGGCGGCCGATCCGAACCGTTTCTATCTCCGCCTGCTGCACGCGGGGGAACAGACCTGCGCGTTTTCCCAGGCGATCTCCGTTCGAGTGTGGGCCGCGGGCTTGCCGAGCGCGCTGGCCGGCTCCGGGCCCAACTAGCGCGACAAAATCAGCGCCAGATTCCAGATCACCAAGGCGGCGTACCAGTAGTTGATCAGGCGGATCACATGCAGCCGCCCGCTCCAAACACATACGGCTCCCAGGCCCAATGCCAGCACCTTGGAGCCAAGCACGGCGGCCATCGGTCCAAGGCCCATCAGCATGCGAATAAAGGGACTCGCCTCAGAGAGCCGGATACGGAATCCCAGCCAGGTAGTCAAGACATCTAGAACTTGGAGGTAGAGAAAGACTTGCAGGCTAAGAGACCAGTCCATCGGACTGGTTGCGGTGGCGGTTCTTAGTAGTGTCGTCACGCTAAGATCATCGGCAATTTTGCCGCCAACCGTTAGGATTCTTTTCGGCAGAGGAAATTTACGGCCAAATCGCCTTCGCGACCAGGAATCCTGTGGCGCCAACGGCAATAACGACACCATGAGGCAGGCGGACGCCCTTGTCACTGCTGACGTCGAGCTCAGGGTTGTTAGCGTAGGGCGCCTGCCGATAGCGGATGCTGATCAGAATCATCCACAGGTTTTGGAGCGTACGGCGCACGCGGCCCTTGTTGAGCACCACGATGATGGCCGTAAGGCCGCCCAGCACGGCTGTGAAGAAGAGGATCCAGAGCCACAGCGCGGGTCCCACGATGGCACCCACGGCTGCCATGAGTTTCACGTCGCCCGCGCCCATCCCCCGCAAAAGATAGAGCGGGAAATAAACAAGGAATGCGAGGCCGAGGCCTTTGAGCGAAAATAGCAGCCCGGTGGTCGCTGATGGATTGTCGTAGGTGAGAAATACATTCATGGCAGTCCCGGCTAAGAGTCCGGCCAGCACCAGCCAGTTCGGGATACGACGCTCTCGATAATCGAACACTGCGGCCGGCAGGACCAGCAACATCAGCAGAACCTGAGTGACGGGAGGCATTGGGGGAAGCTTTATCCTTGCTCAGGCTCCCGGGAAGCCGTGCGCGTGACGCCGTTCTCGGCGGCTTTTAAGAGGCGATGAAGCAACTTGTTAGAAGGCAGGTGCGACTCGACGTAGTCAACCCCCTCGCCGGTGATCACGTAATCGCTTGCTTCGTCCTGGCGGACGCAGTTGTGTTCCCGGAGATACCACATCGTGAACATCAGGTGTTCGCGGGGAACCGACATCATGGACTCGAACTCGAGCAGCGACAGGCCGGGGTCATCCGGATTGCTGCGGCGGCGGTTGTACAAAAGGCATAGAATCCCCATGCGCCGGTTGGCTTCGCCTTCGACACCGATGCTGAACTCCTTGAGCTCGAAAAGCTCGATGGGGGCTGTGTTGCGCTGCTCATAGAGCGCGTCGTATTCCACGCGCAGAGTGGGGTTCGTTAGCGTTTCGAAGGCCCGTTTGAGAGCCAGGAACTTATCCAAATCTCCGGTTTCGGTGTTGTCGGGGTGATGACGGGCCGCCAGCAGCTTGTATACGCGCTGGATGGTTTCAAGCTCCGCATTGGGGCTGATCTGGAGCAGTTCGTAGTAGTCGGTAAATCCGGTGTCGGGCATGCGGCTTGTTCTTCTGATGGTAACTGACCGTGATTGTTCCCGCTCTATCGTGGTTCGGCAAAG
>JAOAPR010000247.1 GCA_025463005.1 Bryobacterales bacterium
CCGTGCCTTTCTGCGTCGGGAGTGGCGAGGTTGGTTACATCGTCCAACAAGCGACGAAGGTCGATTTCGGCGAGACGTAGCTCCATCGGACGGGTGAAATCAACGAGGGTCTGGACAACGCGATCCAAGCGACGAATCTCCGTGCCGATGACGTCCATGTGCCTGCGAGTGTCAGGATCGAGATCTTTCAGCTTCTGCCGAAGCACTTCGAGGTGGACGACAATCGCGTTGATCGGATTCTTGACTTCATGGGCGACACCCGAGGTGAGCCGTCCGACAGCGGCGAGGCGGCGTGAGAATTCAAGTTCGTCTTCGATACGGTGCACGGACTCGGCGTCGCGAATGGTCAGTAATGCGCCGATTCGCTCACCGTTTTCTTCGATGAAGTCGAGAGCGAGTTGCACTCGCGCGGCGCCTTCGCCATCCTGAGGTGCGGTCACAACTTCGATCTGCGCCAGCGCCTGGTGGTTTTCAAATGCGTCCAGGATGATTCGACCGATCCGGGGATAGTCCTCAAAAATCTCATGCGCGGTCTTGCCCAGCAGTTCGGTGCGGGATTTGTGCAGGAAGGTTTCTATCGAGGAGCTGACAAGCACGGCCTTTTCTTCGCGCGTGAAAAGCATGACCCCGTCCTGAAGGTTGGACATGATCTGGTCCAAGTTTTCCTTCAAAGCAGAGAAGACCTCTTTGACGTCCCGCATTTGCTGACCGAGACGATCAATCTTGGTGTTTACGACGCCGTATTCGTCGCGTCCCTTGGCCGGCTCGGGAGCCGCTGCCGGGACGGCTGCACCTGCGCTCATCTGGTCGAGTTTCCGGCTGATCTCAGCGAGGGGACGGAAAGCCAGCGTAGATACGCCGACTGCCAACAGCACAGAAAACAGAATCGCCGTGCCGGAGAGCAAGAAAGCGCTATTCAACTTCGGTTGCAGAGAGCCCTTCAGGAAGACGCTGGAGACGCCGACGCGGATGGTCGCGAAGGGGTGGCCATCGCGATGAAGCGGAAGTTGCATGTCATAGACTTTGGGCGCGCCATAGACAACGCGCACCTGCTTCCAGAATCCTCCATTGCGGACACTGGCAAATTGCTCCCGGTTCGGTAATTGTTTACCGGTCATATTGCCGTCGCTATGCACGATGGCCTGACCGGTGGAATCGGCAACGGCGACATCGTAGATCGTCGGGGAATATCCGACGATCGATTGCAACAGGGAATTCAGCCCGGCATCGGTCTGCAAGCTTTCTTCGATGGCAGACTGCAGCACCTTTGGGTCGTTCAGGTCGAGATGCTCGTTGGCCAGATCGGTCTCAAGCGCTTCTCGGGTGGATTGGAATACTTCAGAGGCTACAAACTCCCCGTTTTGAAAAGCTTCATCGACGCGTTGCTTTATCAGCTGGGAAATGTAGATGGAGGAGAGCGTAGTGACAAGCGCCACGACCATGATGGTGATGGCGAGAACCAGTTTCGTTTTGAGGCGTAAGGGAAACATGGCAGAACTACAATCGTGAACCCAAAATCTAAGTAGAAGCTGCTACTGAGTGCCTGCCACAGATTCCGCATTCAGGCCGGACGAATACTCTTTCAGTTTGTTATGCAGCGTTTTCAAGCTGATGCCGAGTATCTCAGCAGCACGAGTCTTGTTATTGTTCGTGGATTCCAAAGTCTTCATTATCAATTGTCGCTCCGCCTCGCCGACCGTTGTTCCCACTCCCAGGCGGACGACATTCGGCTCATCCGTGCTGTCAACGTGTGTTGGCAGGCCCGTGCCGAAGTTCGGCGGCAGATGCTTTGGTTCAATCACTGGCCCGGTACAAACGATGACAGCCCGCTCCAGCGTATTGCGCATCTCGCGCACATTCCCCGGCCAGGAATATGCAAGAAATTGCTGAAGCACTGAATCGCTGAGTCCGGAGACTTTTCTTCCGTGCTTGGTATTCATGTCCGCCAGGAGGGCTTCCGCGAGTTGGGGGACGTCCTCTTTATGCTCGCGCAAGGCGGGCATATGAAGGTTGAAGACGTTGAGCCGGTAATAGAGATCGTTTCGCAACTGACCTGCGGCGACTGCGGTCTCCGGCACCTTGTTGGTGGCGGCGAGAACGCGCACGTCCACTTCGGTTTCCACTTTGCTTCCCAATCGTCGCAACTTGCGGTCTTCAAGGACGCGCAACAGCTTGGCCTGGGTGCCTATGGGCATTTCACCAATCTCGTCCAGCAGGAGCGTCCCGCTTTCCGCCAGCTCGAAGACCCCGGCGCGGCGTTCGAGCGCGCCCGTGAATGCGCCTTTTTCGTGACCGAAGATCTCGCTCTCGATGAGCGTCTCCGGAATCGCCGAGCAGTTGATGGCGACAAACGGCTTGCTCTTTCGTGGGCTGAGATCGTGGATGGTGCGTGCTAGCAGTTCTTTGCCGGTGCCGCTCTCGCCGGTGATCAGCACTGAGGCCGAGCTCGGTGCGACCATCTCGACAAGGCTGAAAATCTCCTGCATCCGTTTTGACGATCCAACCAGCGGGCCAAGGATCCCGGTGTCGCGAAGTTTTCGCCGTGTGACTTCCAGTTCGCGCTCGGTCCCACGCTGTCGCGAGGCGTTGGTCAGGATGTTTCTTAGCCGCGCTGGATCGACAGGTTTGGTGAGAAAGTCGTAGGCGCCCAACTTCATGGCGTCGACGGCGGTGTCGATGCTCCCTTGCGCGGTAAGCAGGACCACGGCAATGGCTTCTGGCTGCTCGGAGATCCGCTCGAGCAATTCCATGCCATTCATGCGTGGCATCTTCAGATCGGTGACAACGATTCCCGGCGACCAGGCCATGACCTTTTCGAGCGCTTCCAGACCGTCTCTTGCCGTCTCAGTCCGATAGCCCCAGGCATGCACCAATTCGGCCAGACCGGTGCGTTCGTTCTCTTCGTCTTCTACGATCAGCACTCTTTCATTGGTCATTTACAGTTCAGTGCTCCAAATCAGGGATGAATTTGGCCTAGCTGGAGGGTCCCAGCTTTTAAGTGTGATTCATAAAGTGAGATGCTGCCCTTGCACCTTTCGTCACTTGTACTTGGTAAATTTTACAGTGCTACTGCTTTAGTAATGTTCAACAACTTACAACTGCAGGCAGTCAGGAACTCTGATTTTGCATCTCAGAGTACATTAAGACCCCAGGTTCAATTCCCAACAGGTCAAGAAATAATGTATCTCTCAGGAGGAATTAACATGAAATCGGTTGTTTCAGGTTTGTTCGTATCGAGTTTGCTTCTGGCGACTGCGGTGGCGCAAACCACAGCCAACACACAGACTTCCGGGGCGGGTTCTTCGCAGACCTCGGTCTCCGCGTCACAACAAGGCGCGAGCGCCAATACCAATAACTCCGCCAATGCGTCCAATGACACCAGCGCGACGGGAAAAGGAAAGTCGGGTAGCGCCAAAACTTCTGGGTCGGCTGCAAATGACAGCAGCGCCTCTGCCGCGACGCCTGGCACGGCGATTCCTTCCGGCGTCAGCATCCCCGCCGTCCTCAATAAGGGCATCGATTCGAAAAAAGCCAAGCAGGGCGACGAAGTCACAGCCCGTACGGCGGCCGATGTCGTGGACAAAGGCAAAGTTGTAGTCCCGAGAAACACGAAACTCATCGGCCATGTGACTGAAGCCAAGGCGAAGGCCAATGGCGAATCAGAATCGACATTGGGCATCGTGTTCGACAGAGCTGTTTTCAAAAACGGCCAATCAGTCCCGCTGCAAGCCGGTATCCAGGCTCTTGCAGCGCCGGCAGCTTCGGCGGCTAGCTCGCTCAGTGGCGATGACAGTCTCGGTGCCGGAGGTGGTGGCAGTGGCCGCGCAACGGGCTCCAGTGGTGGTGGCGGAGGCGGTGGCTTGCTGGGTGGAGTAGGGTCGACGGCGGGCGGCGTAGCTAACACTGCTGGTGGTGTCGCTGGCGGCGCAACCGGAGCGGTGGGAAGCACTGCCGGAAATGTTGGTTCGACCGTGGGATCGACCGCAGGCGCAG
>JAOAPR010000254.1 GCA_025463005.1 Bryobacterales bacterium
AGTTCTGCCATTCGTCATAAACTAAGTTCGTCGTGATGATCGTCGAGTGGCGCGTATAGCGTTCCTCCATCAACTTGAAGAAGGTGTTCGACTGTTCTGGTTTAAGATTCAGGTATCCGAATTCATCAATCAGTAAAACGTCCAAACGGGCCAGACGATTGAGCAACTGCCGCGTGGAGCGGTCGGCCAGCGAAGCGTACATTTCATCGAACAGATCCTGCGCGCGGACGAACTGACAGCGATGGCCGTTCTGCAAAGCCTTCAACAGAAGCCCGCATGCAAGGCCGGTTTTGCCAACGCCGGTTGGCCCCGTCAACACCAAGTTCTCGTGCTTGGCGACGAAGTCGAGTTCCGCGAACGTGCGCATCTGCTTGCGATTCACGCCGGGCTGGCGCGCCCACGGAAACGATTCCAGCGACCAGCGTTCCGGCAGATTCGCTCTGCGGATGCGCCACTCCAAAGCACTCTCCTGCCGGTCGTGCCATTGCGCGCGCAACAGCCCGGCGACGAACTCCGAATAGGAGATGTCGGCCTTCTCCGCGGCGCGTAACTGTTCATCGTAAACGCCGAGCATGCGCCGCAGCTTGAGATTCTTCAGCAGTTGTTCCAGTTCTTCAGTCATGGGAATCGGAGTCCGTATCCAGCAACAGAAAGTAGTCGCGCGCCACGCGGCGTAAAATCATTCGCTCCAAACGGTCGAGATCGTAAAGCCCATATTGGGCAGCTTCGCGCACCGCAGCAAGGAACGGCTCGCGCGGATATTCCCGCAGCAAACGCAACAGTTGTCGCAGGGCAAGTGCCACCACCTTGCGGCCTTTTTGCTTCAGCGCCGCCACATAAAGTGCAGTCTCCGGCGCCGCTTCGACAATCGCCTTTTCCTCCGGGTGCGGATCGCGTTTAACGCCTTCCCCACGCGGCGGTCGATGTGCGGCAAGCGTGACGCGCTGCGAAAGAGGAGTCACCGCGCGCGCATGCGTGACGATATGGCGCGCATCCATTTCGATCTCGATCTTGTCGCGCGTTTCGCGAATCTCTACCCGATGCCCGATCCAGGGGACTGGAACCGAGTAGCGAATGGAGTTCACCGAAACGTAGCCTTCCACGTCCACTGTGCGTTGATGCAGACGATACACTTCGGGAATCCACGCCGGCAGAGGCTTCAGATGCATGCGCTCGATCGCGAACAGTTCGCGCGGCACCGCGCGGATATGTTTCTTATAAGTCGCGTTGACCTTGTCGCACCACTGGCGCGCCTGGCTGTTCAACTCCGCCCAACTGGCAAAGGTGCGCCCCGCCAGAAAATTATTTTCGATGAATGAAAACGGGCGCTCCACACGCGCCGAGCGATTGGCATTGCCGATCTGGTGCGCCACAAAGCGGAACCCGAAGCGCTCCGCAAACGCCTCCATCTCCGGCACCGGAATCATCTCGCGCCCCGTACCGCGCAACACCACCACATGCGTGTTATCGATCATCACGCGCTCAGGCGCGCCGCCTGTATATCGCAGCGCGTCGGTGAGAAACACTTTGCAATCGAATCGCTGAAAGGTTGGATTGATCTGGAAAAACAGCATGCGCGAGTAGCACAGCACCGCCGACGCAGTCTGCGCCTTGTGCTTCCTCCCGCCCACTTCCACAGTGTGCGGAGACGTGTCGTGCTGCATCTCTTCGCCTAATCGTAAGCACGCCGTAATGAGAAGTAAGGCCGCGGGGTCGGCCTATTCCGTCGGCGGCGGGCAGCGTGAGCTTCCCATTATGGGTAAGGGCTTCTCATAGCGAGTCGAGCCACCTCAATAGCTCCGGGTCGTCCTTCCACCGTGGCGGCTTGGAGGGTTTGGTCGCCGGATCGACCTGATCGAGTGCCCTGCGTTTTGTTTCGAGATTCGCTCGTGCGTACAGGTCAGTGGTGTCCAGCCGAGCGTGTCCGAACCAATTTCGGATGACGGTCGTATCGACGCCCGCGGCAACCAACTGGACTCCAACGCTGTGTCGAAACGTATGTGGGCCGACGCGTTTTTTCGCGAGTGATGGGGCCTCTTGTGCCGCTGCTTGAACATATTGCTTGAGTTTGAATCGAACACCTGGAGCGCCCAGCGGTCGGCCATAGCAATTCACGAAGATTGGCTGATCGTCGGGACGGGGCCGACGCCTCAGCAATGCTCTAAGCAGATCCACTGTTTCAGGCCACAAGGGACAGACACGGCTTTTCCTCCCTTTTCCAAGGAGCTCCACGTGGGCAGGCGACTCGAACCGAATTGCCTGAGGACACACATTTAGCGCTTCCTGGATGCGAGCTCCCGTGTTGTAGAGGAATCCGAGTAAAGCATGATCCCGCTGTCCTTCGGCATTCGACCGGTCGGGTTGCCGGAGAATCGCTGTGATTTCCTCTGCGTCCAGATAATCCATGGCAGGCCGGTTCATCTTCTTTACCGGGATGCGTGCAATCTCACTGCACTGCGTGATCGCCAGTGGTTCGCGACGTGCGACAAAGGCGAAGAAACTGTGGATGGCAGCCAGCCGACAGTTGCGGGTGCCGATGGATACTTTCCTGTCGTTCTCCAGGTGTTGCAAGAAGGCGAGCACTTCAGCGGCTTCCAGGTCGGACAGCGACAGTGCGGTGATCTCTCGGCGCTTGCGCTCAGAGACGAAGCGCAGCAACAGCTTCCATGTGTCTCGATAGGACAACACGGTGTGGCGGGACAGATTTCTCTGTTGCCCCATCCATTCGTAGAAGTGTTAGCGGTCATCAGAAAACGTAGATTTTCGAGCTTTGGCCGGCCTGCCCATTTCCACCGTTAGCGCGCTTCACGCTCAACCCATATCACTCAACGCCAGCGAACGAATGGCTAGAGATCTCACGGACGCAGCGGGCGTAAAATTGAAGACAAGAAGAGGAGGTCCCCTGGGTGATTATGGATGTCCAACTCCCCCAACCGATTTCGCGGATTGTGTTTCGATGCTCGGAACAGACCAAAACGGAACTTGTCTCCAAGATGCAAATACACGAGGGTTCGATGCTCACGGACGAACTTCTCCAACAGGCACGTGAAACAGCCAAAGCCTATAACGAATGGCTCGCGGTTCTGGTTAAACAGAGCTTGCGACAGGAGGAGTACCTCAAATCTGCACCGGAAATGAGAAAGACGTTTCTGACTCCGGCCATCGATCAAGGTGTGAACGTCGTTATCTGGGATCGTGCCATACCGCCGGAGAGAATCCGGACAGACGGCACTGAACACAACAGCCGGTTGATCGAGAAACCCATGTCCACCTATCGCTGCGGCGATGAGGTTTCTGCGTCGGCGGTGGTCAAGGTGGCGATTATCATCGGAAACGACGGGAGCATACTAGAGATCGATCCATTGGCCGGACCCGAGCCGTTGATTTCTCCTGCTGTAGATGCGGTCAGACGATGGAAGTACCAGCCGACCCTGCTGAATGGCCGCCCCGTGGAAGTAGAAACCACTGTCGAGGGCCCTTTCCGGCGGAGAAGTAACACCAACGGCACATCGCCCCCCATCCTCGCTCCGAAACTTGATCGGGCTAGACGGGAGGTCTTGCCGTCCCAGGCTCGGGCAGGCGGATCGGCCACGCACAAATAGAGGTTAGCGGTCATCAGCGGGTGCAGATTTTGGGAGGTTTGCCGGGAGAGCCGCGGCGGCTTGGCGGAGCTTGAGGCGGAGGTAGTCGAGGTAGCTCTCCGGCGCAGGGTGGGCGCGGAGTTCGTCGATGACAGGCCGGAAGTATGCCAGGGAGCGAATCGGGGACAGTCGAGGTGCATCTGCTGGACGAATGAGTCGGCGTAGCGAGCCAAGGAGCAACGCGGTTTCGATTACGTGCAGCGGCACGCCATCATCATGGAAACGGCGGGCGAGCCACTGGTCCGAAGCGCTGGTGCGCAGCGGGGTATCCGGGAGATCGACGTAAAGTGTAAGGACGGCGGCGATGTAGGCAGCCGGGGACGGCAAAGGATCGTCACTCATTTCTTCCTCCGCCGAGCCGTGGTTTCCTGCTCGCTTTCTCGCATCCGGTAACTGTCGCCTTCGATTTTCGTCACGTCGGCATGATGCAGCAGACGGTCCAGCAGCGTAACGATGCAAGCAGCGTTGGGAAAGACTTCGTTCCATTCTTTGAAGGGTCGATTGGTTGTGAGAATCACCGACTTCCGTTCGTAACGGCGGTTGATCACGTCATAGAGTAAGTCGGCGGACTTGTCATCGAAGGACAGATACCCTACCTCGTCAACGCAGAGTAAGCCCACGTTAGCGTAGGTGCGCAACTTACGATGGCGACCTTCGGGGCTCTGGCGATGTAGCTCCTCCAGCAGAGACGCCGCGGAGCGGAACAAGACCGACTGGCCCGCCAGCACCGCGGCATGACAGATGTTCTGAGCAATCATGGTCTTGCCTAGGCCGTTGCTGCCGACCAGGACCAGATTACGGGCTTCGGAGAGAAAGTCTAAGGTCAGAGCCCGTTCAATGACATCGCGTTCGATCTTCTTGGGCCAGGACCAGTCGAAGTCGGCCATGGGCTTAAACTTCTTGATCTCTGACAGTCGCAGCCGCCGTTCCAGACTGCGGTGGGCGCGTTCGGCGGCCTCGGTCTGGGCCAAATGCTCCAGAATCTGGCGCGGCGACCAGCGCTGTTTGATGGCCCGTGCCAGAAAGTCATCCACTCCGGCGGCCACGGTGTGCAAGCCGATCTGTTCGAGTTGCGCAGGCAGGCTATTGCTCGGGGTCGTCGTCGTGCGGGTGGGCGAGCTCATCGTAAGTCTCCAGATTGTGGGGGCGGACATCCAGCGCCTGCGCCTCCGGATGGCGGCTGAGATCCAGCGCTGGCAGGGGCGAAGAGCGATGATGGCGACGCAGGAGGAAAGCGACCGAGGAGGCGCGCGGCGTATTCCGTTCCAAGGCTTCCCGGATGGCGCGGCGCAAAGCCGCGATGCCGTACAGGTCCAACAGCCGCAGCAGTTGAGAGGTTTGACTGGCGGCCGATTCTCCCTGGGCGAAGGCGCGCTCCAGCAGGTCCTCGCTTTCCGGAACGGCCAGTGCAAGGCGTCCGGCGCGCGATTGGTGGAGGGCTTTGCGTTTGGTGCGCAGCAAGGCTTCCTCATGCGCGGGGTCCAGGATGGCCCGCTGCCGGTCATAGGAGCGATGATGGCGGGCGATCTCGGCAGCGCCGTCGAGGATGCGTACATCGGTGTCGGAGGCGACCAGGGTCAAAGGCCGGCCCACGGCCTCGGGCGGGATGGAATAGTCGTTGAGATCGAAATGCACGTAGATGGTCTTACGAGAGTGCACCGCCTCCATCCGATCGGTATTGCAGGGGTGGAGCGGAAGCGGCAGCAAACGGGGCTGTTCTTCGGTGAAAGCTTGGGCCACGGTCCGCGCACTATCGTCGGGCCAGCGACGCTGGTGCGCTACTTCATCCCGCCACAGCAGCGCCTGTCGATTGCATTCCGCCAGTGTGGTGAAGACTCGACCGGCCCAGAACGAATCCCGTACATACCGGATGGCCCTTTCCACGCGGCCTTTTTGATTGCCCGCGCGCGCCTGGCAAGGACGCGGCACGAAGTGATAGTGACCCGCCAGTTCCAACAGCCGCGGGTTGAAATGAATCTGATTCCCCCGGCGTTCCAGTACCGCACTTTTGAGATTGTCATACAGGATGACCCTAGGCGCTCCGGACCAGTCCTGAAAAGCGCGCACATGGCCGCGCAGGAAGTTCTCCGTCGTCTGGTCAAAAAAGAACTCCAGATACAGCGCCCGCGACCAGGACAAGGTCATCACAAAGCAGGAGAGTTGACGCTTGGCTCGGCCGACCATGATGGAGCCAAAGTATGCCCAATCAACTTGTGCCTGCTCGGCAGGGAAAACCTGCAATCGCAGAAAGGCTTCGTGAGGTTGCGGGCGCAAACGTGCCACGACGCGTCGTAACTGTTCGACACTGCCGGGGTAGCCACGGTCCCGGATCATCTGGTGGAGACGCGTGACGCGCAACCGTGGATGCTGCTCCAGCACCTCGCGCACAAACGGCAGATACGGATCGACAATGGAGGGCCGCAGCGGCTCGGCGTGCTGGAAGCGTTCCACTTCAATGGCGCGCCGTACGGTGTCGGGGTGGACGTCCAGGGCGGTTGCAATGGTGCCGATCTTCCAATGCTCGGCGTAGAAGTAGCGGCGAATCTGTACACGGGTTTCGGGACTGATCATCGAAGCTCACCTTCTTCGTGGAATATGGGGGAAGGGATTGATGAAGCGGCCTGGCCGGCCACAGATCGAGCAGCGCAACCAGAGATCGGGTCGCTTTTCCAGCCCGCCGGGCAGTTCGGATGGCAGCGGGACCACAACCGGCGGCGTGATCGCTTCTCCACAGCCGAATGGTGCCGGAGAAATGACCGAAAGGGAACCCTGATCCGTCACGCGAGCCGGCGCGTGACGTTGCCGGTACGCACGTTGGCGATCGCGATGATCGAGCCGGCCCTCCAGACTCCCTTGGTGGCGCCGGTTGGCAGCGCGGCGTTGCCGCCGTCGAGCTTCTGTGCGGCAAGCCCGGCTGCAATAGCACTGCCCGCGATCGCAGTGCGAGCAAATCCAGAACACCGTCTGGCATCCCTGGCTGCGACAAACCCGCGGCCGGAGAACCACTTCTCCATGAACCGCCATCCGCCCACAGAGGCGGCCTTTGACAATAGCAACGGCTCATGCGAGGGTGGAACCAGCTTTGATGGTGGCCTTCTCATGCATGAAGGTTGCCCAGCCAGAACCCCGCTGCTTCCAACAGCGGGGTTTCTCTACCGCCTTCCAAAACCCACAATACAATTTTTGGTTGAAATGTTCTGATGCTGATGATTGACGGAGGATCGCGCCTTCGGCGCGGATGATATCGCTGGCGTCTCCTACACCGGCCAAAGACTCAGAAAACTACGTTTTCTGATGACCGACAACATCCTATTGGTGATTCCGGTTACGAACTCCATAAAGAGCAGTCTGTGATCGAGGAGAAAGCTTACCGCGATACATGGGGGGCAGGAACAGACAGCTATCTATCGATGATGCGCGAACGCATCGCGATACTGTTCGATCTTCTGAGCGACACTGGCAGCCTTTTTGTACATTGCGACTGGCACGTCAGCTATCTTCTTCGGCGCCTCCTTGACGAGAGGTTTGGAAGTGAGCGATTCCTGAACGAGATCATC
>JAOAPR010000007.1 GCA_025463005.1 Bryobacterales bacterium
GCTTGCGCGTCGATACCAATCTCAAAGTGCCGCGCAGACTTTCACGATCGGCGTCGCTCTCGCGCTCATCACACTCGCGGTTCCGATTCAGTTCGCCGGATTCCGCGTCACCATCGCCTGGGCCTTCGAAGGAGCAGTCCTGGCCTGGCTTTCCGCCCGCTCCCGCGCCCAATTCCAAAATGATTGGCTGCGCGTGGGTTGCTGGATCGTATTTGCGCTCGTGCTTTTCCGCCTCGTCGCCCTGGACATTTGGATCTACTCGCGAAGCTCTGAGTATTCGACGCTTGTGAATACCCGCTTCCTGACGTTCACTGTTTCAAGCACCGCCCTTTGGCTTTCGGCGAGATTTCTGGCGCCTGCGGCCGACGCCGCTATCGCCTATATCGCGGGACACGCGGTCTTGCTCCTCGGATTAGGCCTCGAAATCGGCGGCTGGGTGAGCCGGAACGTGGCACCGGAGGATCAAAGCGGCGTCCAGATCATCGCCGTCTCGGTGATGCTGACCATCTACGCGGTGATTCTGGTCGTGATCGGCGTGCGAACGCGAGCGGCCATCCACCGCATCGTGGGGCTCGCCTTGGTCGCGCTGGTGGTAGCGAAGCTGTACCTGGTCGACGTGTGGGTGCTGGGTCGTCTGTTTCGCATCATCGCGTTCATCGCGCTGGGCGTGCTGCTGCTGGCCCTCTCGTATCTGTACTCGCGATTGCGGCCGGCCCTGGCGCGGCTCCTGAATGCGGACTCTACCCGCGTAAACTAGGACGTATGCGTTATTTCACGCTGCCCGAGGCGCACCGCGCACTGCCCGAGGTGGAGCGTCATCTGCGAGAGGCTTTGTTCCACAAATCCGAATCCCAAAAAGCGCAGGACCATATGGATCGCACGACGCAGCATGTGCGTTTTTCCGGCGGCGCCCGCGTCAACCCCAGTGAAATCCTGGCGCAGCGGGCACGCCGCGATACTAGTATTTCCGCCCTCAAGGAAGGTCTGGATGAGATTGAGGAGGCCGGCGCGGTCGTCAAGGACCTCGATATCGGCCTGCTGGACTTCATGACCCGTTATCGCGACCGCGACGTGTGCCTGTGCTGGAAGCTGGGCGAGGACCAGATCCGCTTTTGGCATGGGTCCGAGGAAGGCTTTCGCGGCCGCAAACCGATCGATCAGGAGTTCCTTCAGAACCACCGTGGCGACGCCCCACATTGACACCCTTCCGCTCTGGCCGATAGACTGAATTTAGGGGATGTTGCTCGCACGCGAGTTTGTCGACTACGTTTCGCGCCAGGTCATCAAGAAACTGACTCCGCAGTGGATTGAGACCACCGATAACCAGGTGGCCGCTGAATTCATTGCGATTGTGGTCGAAGAAGATCTGAGCGTCGAAGACCGTCTGAACGATGAAGTGCGCGACCTCCTCAGCCAATACAGCGACTACATGCGCCGCGAGGGTGTCAGCTACCAGGACATGTTCCGGCGGATCAAGAACACCCTGATCACCCAGCGCAAAGTCATTCGAGCCTCAGGACGCGACTCGGGCGACTCCATGAAGCTCTCGCGCGACAAGATCAACGATATTTCCCACAAAATAGTGGCCGCCCTGCGCAAGAGCCGCGATTTCCGCCTGAAGCGCGATCCCAATGACGTCCGCCTGGAGCTGGTTAAGGTGATGACGGATATCCTCCAGACCGAGGAGAAGGTCGACCGCGCTGCCCGCACCAAGATCCGCACCCAGAAGCGCGATATCCCCGAAGGAACTGAAGAGTGGGATCTGCTCCACAAGCGCTACTATGCGGAGGAGCTGAAGAAGCTCGGTATCGACCTCACCCGGTGACAATGCAGGATGCGAGCTGGACCGCATCCCATATACAATAGGTGCCGGTTAGGTAAGGAGAAACCATGACCCGTACTCGATTGCTGCGAAGTTTGTGGACGGCTGCCTCAGCGGCCTCCATGTTTGCTTTGTTCGGCCTGGCGAACGCCGCGGAACCCGATCCCAAGGTGATGAACTACACGCTGCCGGAAAATATCAAATGGAGCACCAGCGCTTCCGGCAATCAGACCGCGGTGCTGTACGGCGATCCGTCGAAACCCGGCCTGTACATCGTCCTCACGAAATGGTCGCCCGGGAAGATGAGCCGTCCGCATTTCCATCCCAATGACCGGTTCATTACGGTGATATCGGGAACGTGGTGGGTGGGCTGGGGCCCCAAGTACGATCCGGCCAGCACGAAGCCGATTCCCGCGGGCAGCTTCGTCACGCACTACGGCAAGCAGATCCACTACGACGGCGCCAAGGACGGCGAAGTCCTATTGCAGATCGTCGGGATGGGCCCGGCCGATTCGACTCCGGCCGAACAGAAATAGGCTGGCTTAAGCGGGGACCACGTCCACGCCCATCGACCGGGCGGTGCCCTTCACCTGTTCCATCGCGGACTTGAGGTCGAAGCTGTTGAGATCCGGCAGCTTGATCTTTGCGATCTCTTCCACCTGCTGCATGGTGATCTTGCCGACACGATTCTTGTTAGGCTCAGGCGAGCCCTTGGCAAGGCCGCAGGCGCGCTTGATCAATACCGGCACCGGCGGGGTCTTGGTGATGAAGGTAAAGGAGCGATCCGAGAAGATGGTGATCACTACCGGAATGATGAGACCTTCCTGATCCTTGGCGGAGGTCTTGGCGTTGAAGGCCTTGCAGAACTCCATGATGTTGACGCCCTGGGGGCCGAGCGCCGTGCCCACCGGGGGGGCGGGCGTAGCTTTGCCTGCCGGGATTTGCAGCTTAACTGATCCAGTAACCTTCTTCGCCATTCTGACTCCTAGGTCCGCTCCATCGTTGTCGCGGCTCGGTTAAATTTTTTCTACCTGCAAGAAATCCAGTTCCACGGGCGTCGAGCGGCCGAAAATCGTGACCATGACGCGCAGCGTGTTGCGCTCCGGATTGACCTCGTCGATCTTCCCGGAGAAGTTGGTGAACGGCCCATCGACGATGCGGACGCTCTCGTTCTTTTCGAAGCTGAGCTTGGGCCGGGGCCGTTCGGCCGAGGTGGACTGGCGATACAGGATCGAGTTCACTTCGTCGGCGGTCAGCGGCACGGGAGCATTCCCGCCGCCCACAAACCCGGTGACGCGCGGCGTGGCCTTCACGGCGTGCCATAGCTCGTCATTCATTTCCATTTCCACCAGTACGTAGCCCGGATAAAGCATCCGCTTGCTGGTGATCTTTTTGCCGTTCCGCAGCTCCACCACTTCTTCCGTGGGGATCAGGATCTGGCCGATCTTGTCCGCAAACCCGAACGCCTCCGCGCGGCTGCGAAGGGAATCCGCGACCTTTTGCTCGAAACCCGAGTAAGTGTGGACAATGAACCAGTTCTTGTTGGAGGGCTCGGGAACCGGCTCCGCGGTCACGGGCTCAGTCGCAGGACCGCCTTCCGCGATCATGTCTTCCGCGGCCTCCGCTTCGGGAGACTCGGCCGCAGACTCGGCAGGCGGCTCGGGGATCATCGGGTTCTCGTCGGGGAGCATCTCTTCATTCATTGAAAGGTGGACCTTACTTCGTAAAGGTATCGTACACCCGCTGGATCACTTTGCCGATGAGGTTATCGATCACGAAAAAGTAGGCGCCGAAAGCGAATACGGCGGCCAGCACCACGCCCGTAGTAGCTCGAACCTGCTTCCACGAGGGCCAGGTGACCAGCTTCATTTCGTGCTGCAGCTCTTCGAAATAGTCCTTCACCCGGGCCGGCCAAGCGGCGGCTCTCTGCGTCATGCTGGTTGCTTCGCTCATCGTAATTCCTTCGATCTACTGGAAACTACCGTTTCTCGCGCAACGCGCGGTAAAACCGTCGGAGGCGGCGCGCCAAGCCCGCCGGAGCCGGGGTGGCAGGGGCGGAGGGATTCGAACCCCCACTCGCGGTTTTGGAGACCGCTGGTCTGCCGTTAAACCTACGCCCCTACTTCAATTCCAGTGTACTCCGTGGGGGCGCGGCTTGCCCGACCCTATTTGATCTCCTTGTGCGGCACGTGCTTCCGGCAGAACGGGCAGAACTTCTTGAGTTCCAGGCGTTCCGTGGTGATCTTCTTGTTTTTCATGCTGGTGTAGTTCTTGCGCTTGCAGTCGCCACACTGAAATGTAATTTGTTCGCGTGCCATATAAGTTACTCCGCCCCCTACTCCACAATCTCAGCCACGGTTCCGGCGCCCACAGTGCGGCCGCCCTCGCGAATAGCGAATCGCAATCCCTTATCCATGGCGACCGGTGTGATCAGCTCGACTTCGAGTGACACGTTGTCGCCCGGCATCACCATCTCCATTCCCGCCGGCAACTGCGCCACCCCGGTCACGTCAGTGGTCCGGAAGTAGAACTGTGGCCGGTAGCCCTTGAAGAACGGCGTGTGCCGCCCGCCTTCGTCCTTGCTCAGGACGTAAACTTCGCCCTTGAACTTCTTGTG
>JAOAPR010000009.1 GCA_025463005.1 Bryobacterales bacterium
GGAGATTTTTCGATCAAGAGTGCTAACTTGTTCCGCACATCCTGGCTAACGCTCGACTTCAGTGTCGCGATCGCGTCGAGCCGAGCTTTGGCGTCCGAATCGTCCAGTGCAGCGAGCGCCAGGCCCATAGCGATTTCTTTCTTAACACTGGCATTCGTTTCCACCCCGATTCGCTCGCGCAATAGCGCAACAGTCGCGTCATCCAGAGACCGCAACATGTCTCGCACTGCGTCCAGCCGCACCGACACCTCGGGACTTGCCAAGGCGAAGTGGGCCACGGTCGTCCTCAACGTGCGCCTTAAACCGTTGTTCGTGCCGATTTTGGTCAGGCTGTCGGCAGCCGCGGATCCGGCATCCTTCAGAGACAGGGGATCGATTAAATTGAGGGGATCTCCGTCGGCCGACTTCGCAAGGACAATCTGCTGATCGTTGTTACGGAAATAGAGCCGGTCTTCCATGAACGCCGTCAGTACCGCACGAACGCTTGGATGACCGCCCTGACTCAGTCGTTCAACAATAGCCGCCTTGTCGGAGTACGACGCCTCCCGCAGTTCCCCGAGTGTCGCCAGAAAAGTTGCGTCATTTGGAGGCTGCGCGTGGGCAGCAATTACGCCCCAAAAGGCGAGCAGTAGCATGGATCGCCACTGCGCGCCCCTCGGGTGATATCTCATTACTTGTAATTCTGTCCTGAACACTTCTTGGTGGTCTTGTTGTAATTCCCGCACTTCAGAGTTACCCAATCCGCGTCGATATCCTTGCTGCCCGGCAGGAAGTCGGACCAGGCGTCGCCCGGCACGGTGCCTGCGGATTTCCAAACCACGTTAAACTGCCCGTCCGCTTTCACTTCGCCGATGTAGACCGGTTTGGTGATGTGATGATTCGGCAATACCTTGGCAATGCCGCCGGTGAGGTTCGGCGTCTCAAGGCCAGGGAGTGCCGCGAGCACCTTCTCCACGTCGGTCGATTTGGCCTTCTCCACTGCCTTCACCCACAGGTTGAAACCGATGTAGTGCGCCTCCATGGGATCATTGGTGGTCCGCTTCGGGTTCTTGATGAACGTGTGCCACTGATTGATGAATGCGGTATTGGCCGGCGTCTTGATGCTTTCGAAGTAGTTCCAGGCCGCGAGATGCCCGACGAGCGGTTTGGCGTCGAGACCCGATAGCTCCTCCTCGCCGACCGAGAAGGCAACGACCGGAATATCCTCGGCCGAAACCTTCTGGTTGCCAAGCTCTTTGTAGAACGGCACGTTGGCGTCGCCGTTGATCGTGGACACGACCGCCGTCTTCTTGCCAGCCGAGCCGAACTTTTTGATGGCGGCGACGCGGGTTTGCCAGTCGGAGAAACCGAAGGGGGTGTAGTTGATCGAGATATCTTCGGCCTTCACGCCTTTCGCCAGAAGGTATGCCTCGAGGATCTTGTTGGTCGTCCGCGGATACACATAGTCCGTGCCTTCGAGCACCCAGCGTTTCACACCGACGTCCTTCATCAGGTAATCCACGGCGGGAATAGCCTGCTGGTTCGGCGCAGCACCGGTATAGATGACGTTCTTAGAGGACTCCTCACCCTCGTACTGAACGGGGTAGAATAGCAAGCCGTTATCCTTTTCGAAAACCGGCAGCACCGATTTTCTGGAAACTGATGTCCAGCATCCGAACACCACAGCGACTTTGTCCTTTTCGAGCAACTGCGCCGCCTTCTCGGCGAAGAGCGGCCAGTCGGACGCCGGATCAACGACGACCGCCTCAAGCTTCTTGCCCAGCAATCCGCCCTTCTTGTTCTGGGCGTCAATCATCATCAGGATCGTGTCCTTTAGCGTCGTTTCGCTAATGGCCATCGTGCCTGAAAGCGAATGCAGCACGCCCACCTTGATTGTGTCCTGGGCTGCAGCGGCTTTAGAGAATACGACCCCGGCGATCAGCAGCCAAGCGGTCATAAAACTTGCTTTTCGTTTCATAAATGGACTCCTTTAAGGTTGAGGCTTTCTGAGGTTGACGAACAATTCCTTACATCTGGATCTGGAAGCCGATTCCCGCCACCCAGGAGTCGGGCCTCTGTCGGGTGAAGTTTGTGTTTCTGAAGAAGGTCATCACGCGAGCGTTGAATTCCCTGATCAGATAATTGACGTTTACTTCGGTGGTTTTTTGGTTGTAGCTAGGGGTAAGCCCATGCGTAAAGTCCGCTTTAGCGTACTTGCCGAGGATCTGGACCTTGCCCACGCCAATCGCTTTCGGAAAGATATAGCTTGCGAGCCCATATGCACCCTGGCTCTTCCTATAAGTCGCGTCGTACCCGCCCAGGCCGTTGTATCTGGCATATTCGCCTTCGACAGTGATGACGCCAAGGTTAGCCAGCTTTTTTTCGAGCAGGAAATCGACAGTAGTTGCAGTGTTGCCGGATTGGACCTGAGTCGCGCCGCCGATGGAAAGCAGGTTCTTATCGCCGTAATAGGTGCTATTCAGGTAGTAGCCTCCCTCCGGATCCCACAAATCGATCTGGACTCGAGCGGCCCCAATTACGTCGTTTCTCCCGTCGGCAGAGCCGCCGTCGAACGCGCCGGCCGAGACTTTCACCTTCTTGGCAAAGTCACCCCAGTAGACGATGCCGTTGTCGCGGCCCTGGAACACGGAGGGGTGTCCGTTCTGGATGCCGTCCGTATACACTCCCCAGTGATTGTTGTAGTAGGGACCAGCGAGATTCGCGCGGTCGCTCGGCGGCAGCACACGTCCGGCCCAGAGGTTGAACTTGGGAGACAATTCGACACGCGCCACGGCGTCCAACACACCGATCTTGTTGGTGGCGCCATCGTATTCCGTATTGAACATGAATTTAATCTTCTTGTCCTCAGTGATAGGCCCGTTCACGTAGAGACGGACGCTATCGAGCGGGAACTTGTCGGTGGCCTCGCTGCCATCTGTGTCGGTGTGCACAAAGCTGGTTCGCACACCGGCGCCAACGGTAACCGGACCTAGGGTGAGCTGCGCCCGCGACCGCGGGACCAATACAAGGAACCCCAACAGAAAAAGCAAAATGGGGGCACATCGTCGCGCAATGAACGCCCGTTCAGTGCGGACACATCGTCTAAACATGAGTCTCTCCTCTAGGCGCGAAGCACCTGTTGCGATTTTGTTCGTGCTACGAAATTAAAACCAACGAGGGGAGCGTTCGCGGGCAGGACGGCAACACGCGTTACCTCCCTAGGGAAAGGCTAAAGCGCGGGTCGCGGGCTCATACCAACGAAACAAGCCGACGAATACGGGGCCGACTATGGGTTCAACGTCTAAAGATGACGGTCTGTTAGATGAAATGGAGTATATCACGCAGGTACCGATGACACTCATAAATAATTCTGATCGACCCCCTAAGGGACTGGCATACCAAAAGCGAGGCTTTCAACTGGTAATCGTCGCGGACGGACCTTCGGGACGAGGGTCCAATTCACGACATTCTGCTCAAATGAGGGCGCGGCGGAATGGTGTACAAGGTCGCAACTGACCGCCAATTACGTGATATATACAACCATTTAAACCTTCCAGGAAACCGGCGCTCGATTGCATTGCGTAGGGGCTGCTGAACCGGGTGTTGTGCCTCCGGGACGTCGCTCGTGGTCCGCACGAATGAGACCGTGAGCACAGATCGGGCGTCTCGCCGGCACAATCTATGACGCAAGTGTTTCCGAAGACGTTCTGGACCAAAGTGGACACGTACTTATCCCGAAAGAGTTGCCGGTTGGATTAGGGGTGCGTTCCCTCGCAGAGGAAGTGAACGCCGGTGGACTCGGACTTAACCGCCGCACAGCCAGCTGGTGTGGAGTCCGGCAGAAGGCCGAGATCACGTCGCTTGACCCCTTAGACCCGCTCGTCGGGGTCTGCTTATCCGCTTCGCGATGTTGTGGGCTAGCGACATCCGTGCTCTGGCGGCGCCTCTCCAATTAGTACGCGTAGTGCAACGCGTCTTGGCTTCCGGATGGCTGCCAACGTGCCTTCAGCCGGGCATGGACGCAGAACCTAAGGCGATAACTCGGGAAGAATACGGAGACATCTACCAAGCGGCTCGCGGGCGAACCATTCAATTTCTGCGATCGTGCGGCGCGGCGCCGGAGTTGGCGCCCGACATCGCACAGTCGGCCTGGTTACGGGGATGGGAGCGGTTATCTCAGCTTCGTGACCCGCGGATGATCGTATACTGGATCAATTCGATCGCACTGAATCAATACCGACGGACAATTCGGACCGAGTGCCTGTTCCAGGAGATTCGGGAATGCGACCACGGCAAAAGCTCCTTGAATCTGGCCGCCATCGATGTAGCGCTTATGCTGCGCGCTTGCCGGCCGCAAGACCGGCTCCTGTTGGAAGCACAGCTGAAGGGAGTGACAGCGAAGGAGATCGCTCGCGAACAAGGCCTTACCGAGACAGCCGTGCGTATCCGATTTCTGCGGGCCCGCAGATCTGCGCGTACCGCTCTGCAAACACGAGGTGTGGATTTGCGGAACCAGACCGCACTAGCCGAGGCATAGCCCAGCTTCTTGAAATCGTCAGAATCCACCCAGACCGTATTTGGTCACCTGACCATTGATCGTCGTGGTGTCGTGCGCTTTAACACCCATGGTGTGTGCGATGGTTCTTAAGCTTCAGTTCCACCGCGTCCAGCTTCTTGGTTGCTGCCACGATTTCAGGCGATAGGAATCTCGAAGGATCCGCACTCCGCGCTTCAGTCCACGCCTGCAACGCAGCTTTGTACTCCGCTTGGAGCGCTCGTTCTTCTTCGCAAACAGCAGCAAGAGTGCTCATGCCTATTGGATGTCCGATTCGCCCAAACGGTTCCGGAAGCGAAGATTAAGGGAAAGCCATGTTCCCGTGGCCTACGGCTTGGGGGTGATTTTCACGACCATCGCCGTGAAGCTCTTTCCCGGTTCAACCAGGAACTGATGCACCGTGTTCGCGGGTATGTAGAGGATATCGCCCGCGGCGATCGGATATCTGGTTGCTCCCTCGATCGACTTGCCGCGTATCTCATCAGGTGCGCTGGGCTTGCCCTCCACAATTTTGCCGCCCACCAACACGGTTCCTTCGCCCGACCGGATCATCATCAGATCGGCCTGCTTCTCATGGATTTCAGCCTCCCCCGGTCCATTGCGGTAAGCGACAAAAGCTGAATCGAGCAGTCGCTCGGTCCCGAGGTGCCGCTCCGGGTTCAGCTTGGATTGCGCCTGCTTGTCAAAGTCCTTCTGTTGACCAGAGCTCCAGAACAGGGGCTGAGCGGGATCGGCGGCCACGAGTGCAACAGAACACATGACCACAAGGCATGGGAGCACAAACAGAAGGGTTGCTTTCATAATGCGGCCAGTATACGACTTCCGGCCGGTGCAAGCCAGGGCCGCTCCGGTTCGCAACTACACCAGTGCAGCGTCGATACGGAGGATCAGGTCCTCAATGCCGAAGGGTTTTCTCACAAAGTCGTTCGCGCCTGCTGCCATCGCTTCTTCCCGCCGGTCCAGCAAGGAAACGACAATAATCGGAACCGTCCGGACCAGGGTCTCGGTTCCAGCCCGGATGGCCCGGCACGTTTGAAGCCCGTCCATTCCCGGCATCTGCAAATCCAGAAGCACCAGATCCGGACGTTCCATGTGGATGCGCTGAAGCGCCTCGGCTCCGTTGTGAGTTTCGACAATTTCGTGGCCCCGCATGGCGAGTGCGAGTTCCAACATCTGTCTTAACTGAGGGTCATCGTCGACGATCAGGATCTTTGCCACGGAGACATCCGATGGCAAACCCTTCACTGAGGTTGCCTTAACTTTCATCGGGTGTCTCCCCCCTGTGAACAGATTCTTAAGCCGATACCAGGTCACTTTACGCCCGGCATAAGGTGTCTGTCTTAGGATCCGATAAGAGCCTCCTCGGCGAAGGAGGGCCGCCGGGCCTATGAATGGGCCGCACTCTGGCGCGATTCCTTCCGTTCCGTGATTGTGAAATAGAACTTCGATCCTGCCGTCGGTGCGGACTCCAGCCACATGCGGCCGCCATGGGATTCGACGATTCGCCTGCAGATCGCCAGGCCCAGTCCGGTTCCGGGATGCTCTTGCTCCGAGTGCAGCCGCTTGAACGGTGCGAACACCTGCTCCTGGTACTTGGGCGCGATTCCGATGCCATTGTCGGCGACCGAAAAAACCCAATCTGGCCCGCTACGGGAGCAGCCTATGTGGATCCGCGGCAGATCGTCCGCGTGGTACTCAATCGCATTCGCGATCAGGTTCTGAAACACACGAGCGAGGTCCCCGAAATTGACTGCGATGGTGGGAAGCGGATCGATCGTAACGGCGGCATTGGTTTCGCAGATCGCTGCTTCCAGATTTGAAAGCGCAAACCGCAGAACCTCTTCCACGTTTACCTGATGTTGTTCATGGAGGGAGCCATCCGCGGAGGCGAACGTGACCGTATCGTCGATTAACCTTTGCATCCGTTTGGCTGCTTCCGTAATGTCCGTCAGGAGCCGAGTCGTGTCGTCGTCATCTACCCTTCGCCCCTTCTGCGCGAGTACGCTCGCAAACGAGCGAATCGTGCGCATAGGCTCTCTCAGATCGTGTAAAAGATCGAGAGCGAACTGCGAGAAAGCGTCAGGAACATTGGATTCCGGCACGGCGCTGGCATATGGCATCGAACACCTCCTTGGTTGCACACGGTTCATGCTCTTCAGGAAACGGTGCTCAAATCGTTTCCCTGCGTAAAGAATCGTGTAGGGCTTGAGTTCACTATAGCGGAGGAGACATTAAAGCCCGATAAAAACACCGTTATGATTGTCTTGACGGATCGTGTCGCTAATCGGTGCCCGGCTCTGGGTTGACCATAAATTGACCCATGCTCGAAGACGGACGAACGAAACGATATCCGGCGTGCGGATCGGTCAAGATATACCTCGGCTCACCCGGATGCGGCTCGATCTTTTTCCGCAGTTGATTGATGCACACTCGAAGATACTCAATCTCGTCGCCGTAATCCGGTCCCCAAACGGCCTGCAGAAGCCGGCGGTAGGAAACAATCTCGCCGGAGTGCGAGATCAGAACATCCAGCAGCTTGAATTCCTTGGCGGTGAGATGTGTTGTGATGCCTTCCCGCTTCACCTCGCGACTCCGGAGATCGATTTCGACTTGGTCCAAGGTGAGGAAACGTGGAGCGGTCCAACTCGAACGTCGCTTTACAGCCCGTATGCGCGCTACCAGTTCGTCTATCTCAAAGGGTTTCGTAACGTAATCGTCAGCTCCCGTTTCCAGCGCTTCGATTTTGTCTTTTTCCGTTTGCCGCACGGAAACGACGATAATAGGCACCTGCGAATGCGTCCGGAGCGCGCGGCAGGTCGCCAGGCCGCCCATTCCGGGCATCTTCAAATCGAGCAGAACCACGTCCGGCGATGCGCTGCCTACACTGGCCAGCGCTTCTTCACCGCTGCGGACGTCAACAATCTCGAAGCCACGCGAAATCAGCGCCGTTCGTAGGACGCGGCGCGCGGAAGCTTCATCATCCACGACCATAACTCGTGTGGCACTCATCAGGTGTCTCCTCGGCAACCGGCAACGTGAATTGAAAAGTGTTACCCCGGTCTGGCTCACTTAGTACCCAGATCTTACCGCCGTGCGCCTCTACAATACTCCTTGCGCTCGCCAGTCCCAAGCCGGTCCCCGGAATTCCGGCGGATCGCGCATTGCTGCCCCGGTAGTACTTCTCAAAAATAGACTCACGCTCGTTCTCGGTGAGGATCCCGCCGAAAGTCGAAACACTGATGACAATCGCGCCGTCCACTGCACGCCCCGAGACCGTAACGGGTGAACTCGCCGGCGAGTACTTCGCGGCGTTATCCAAGAGCAGCTTTAATACACGGCTGATCATGGTCTCATCGCAGTCCGCCATCGGGAGACCCTCGGCGATCTCGGTCCGCACGAGGCGATCTTGCAAAAGATGGGCCGCGTCCTCTAGCGACTGGAAGACGATCTCATTCACGCCGTGCGGTCTTTTCTTCAGCGGAAATTCGCCGGATTCAATCTGGCCGGTGCGGACCGCTTCATCGATTCCGCGGTTCAAACGGTCCATGTCCCGCTTGATCAACCCGAGAATCTCCTGCTGTTGGGCCTCAGTCCCGCGATACTGTGAAAGCAATGTGGTGACAGCCAGATGCATCGACGCAAGGGGAGACTTTATCTCATGTACCAGGGCGTCGAGAACCGCCGACTTCAGATCATCCGTCCTGCGGGCAACCTCGGCGGCCATCTCTTTTTCGGCGGCGTGAGCCTTCGCAATTCCGACGCCCGCCCTTTCGGCAATCTGGTCGACCAGACCTTTGGAGAGAGCGTCTCCGGCAATGCCAAGGCTTCCGGCCACGGTGCCGCTACGGCTAATAGGGACTATGAAAATCCCCGAACGGGGACGGATGAAGCATTTCCCTTCCAGCGCTGCAAGTCTAAGCTTGACGTCGGAAATAACGCTCGACGGGGAGCCCGACCGGAAGATACGGCCGGTAGGATCGTCGTAAATCGCTGCTTCGTCGGCTCCGAAGATGTCGGCAATGAAGCACGTGAGCCGGTCCAGCGTGGATTCAACGTCTTCGCTATCCAGAATTGCGTTTCCCAGCTTGTGGAGTGCCTCCGTCTCCTCCTTATACTGTTTCATCCGGCTGGTGACCTGGCCTGTGGCAAGAGCCGTTACGATGAACGCTACAAGAGTCAGGATCTGATGGAACCGATCGAATTCCACCCCGGCTCGAGGAAGGACAAAATAGTCGAATCCCGCCACTGCGACCAGCGTTGCCACAAACGCTTCGGCCGGACCCCACATAGAGATGCAGAGGATCGCCAAAATCAGAAGAAGCGCGACAGTCGCCACGTTGATTTGTGGGAACCGGCTCAGGCCAAGGACCAGCAGGCCGGTCAGCATCGCGCTAACTGAGACGCAAAGGACACGACCGGCAAGAGATCTTCGCATGTCCGGACCTCCGCTTTTCTAAAGTGGCTTCTTATGCTCGCCGGGGTGCTGGTCGGCAGGCCCGCTCATCGTTACTTATCCTGAAAACGATGATGCACTGACGTCAAGAAACAACTCGCCGCTCGCAAATCAAGCAAGATTAGCGCCACCTCAACGCTTAATCTTTCGGCTCCTAATGAAATTTTACCATCGGCCCGTAAAGACATCATAAAGAAGGGATAATATCTTTCAATAATGTCTGAGACGACCGACGGCCGCTGAGTTTAGTCACCCTGGAACGTCTACCGGTCGACTCCAGGGATCTAGAATCCGCCTTTACTCTCGTAGCGCGTACACAAAAAGCGCGCTGCCGGCGGCCACAGCGACGTACTGGCGATTGTTGACCATATAGCTCATGGGCCCGCTATTCACCTGACCGCCAAGGCTCTGCTTCCACAGCAGGTTGCCGTTTCTACCGTCCAGCGCGAAGAAGTAGCCGTCGCGCCCGCCGCTGAACAGCACATCGGAGGCCGTTGATAGAACGCCGGCCCAGGTGATGTCAGTCATCTTGTATTCCCACTTCATGTCCCCTGTCTTCGGATCAAAAGCTCGGACGATGCCGAAGCCGTCCGCCTCAGTCTTCAAGTTAGCGGCCAGATTGGGCTGCGCCATGGGCGTGTTTCCGGTGGCCCGGCCGAATCCCGCGCCCTTGGCGAATATGGTGCCGCTGTTCTCCCATCCTGGGATGTAGAACAAGCCGGTGTGCGGGCTGAAAGAGGGCGGATACCAGTTAGTGCCGCCCAGGCCGTTGGGCTGGATGAGCACAGGAACGGCGCTATCCTGCTGTCCCGGAGTTCGCATGGGTCGGCCCTTCTCATCGAAACCGGTGAGCCAGTTCGCCTTAACGAACGGTTTTCCCATCAGAAACTGGCCCGAGGTACGGTCCAGAACATAAAACACGCCGTTGCGATTGGCCCACATCATGACCTTGCGTGCCCGGCCCTGATACTGGATGTCGGCCAGCACAGGGACCTGCGTCGAATCGTAATCCATGGTGTCGTGCGGCGTGAACTGGTAGTACCACTTCAACTTACCCGTGTCCGCGTCGAGTGCGACCACCGAGTCGCTATACAAGTTGTCTCCTAGGCGGATGTCGCCATTGGTGTCCGGCGCGGGATTTCCGATACCCCAGTAGGTGAGGTTGGATTCCGGATCGTAGGCTCCGGTATTCCACACCGCGGCCCCGCCCGTTTTCCAGGAATCGCCCGACCAGGTTTCGTTGCCCGGCTCCCCCGGACCCGGGATGGTGTAGAAGCGCCAAACCTCTTTTCCGGTCTTCGCGTCGAAGGCAGCTATATAGCTCCGGATGGGACCGTCGCCCCCAGCCATGCCCACGATCACTTTGTCCTTGACGATCAGCGGAGCGTGTGTGATCGCGTAGCGGTCCGCAGCGGAACCGACGGTGGTGTTCCAAAGGATCTTACCATTCGCGGCGTCGATCGCCAGCAGGTGCGCATCGAGCGTTCCCATGTACAACGTATCGCCCAAAATTGCCAGACCGCGATTGACGCGTCCGCAGCAGGGCCGGGCTTCCGGCGCCGGAGTGTACGGAAGGGTCCAGAAGATGCGCCCCGTGGCGGCGTCCAGAGCGTAGACATCGTTAGGCGCCTGAATGGTATAGAGAACTCCGTCGACCACCAGTGCCGTGGTCTCGAACTTCTCGATGGATCGGGCCTGCCAGACCCATTGCAGCTCCAGATTCTTCACATTGGCGGGCGTGATCTGGGTCAGCGGACTATACCGCTGGCCCCCGACGGTTCCGGAATAGGTAAGCCAATTCTGCGGTTCCCGGTCAGCGTGCAGGATGCGGTCGAAGGTGACGCCCTGGGCGACAACGGATCCCGTCACATGAAGAACGACAGACGCCAGCAGGAGCATGCGAAAAAGCATGCTCTACAGCATATACCGGTCTTTATAGCGGCGCCAGCCGCCAGCGCCCGTAGGCGATGAACGCGGCAAGGATCCCCACCACCAACGGAAGGAGCGCCACCGGAACACTACCCATGCCGCTGATCACCGTCGCGCCGACCATGATGATCACCAGCCCCGCGGCGGCCAGGGGTGTCAGGCCCGGCTTGATGCGCAGGAGCCCGGGCAGGATCAGACCCAGCCCGCCGAGCACCTCGCACACACCGATGAAATGAAGGAACGGCCCCGGAAGCGCAACGGGTGTGTCCTTGTTCATCTCCTCGACCGGCATCACGAACTTCATGACGCCGGCGAACAGAAAGAGCAGAGCAAGCACAATCTGAATGACCCACAAAGCTTTTCTCATGGCCTTTGGGTGCTCTCCAGGTACTTGTCGAGCTGGTCGAGCGTTCCTGTAAAACCTTGCTTCATCGACCCGCGCCCCTCCTCGAAGGTCCTGCGTTCCTCTTCGGTTGCGTTGATCGGGGATCCGGTGATCGTCATGGTCGTTTTGCCGTCTTGCTCAGAAAGCGTCATCGTATTGAGCACTTCGACCGGCCAGGTCGGGCTCAGAGGATGTCGCACGAGATTCCCTTTATCGTCCGTAAAAGAAACGACGGCGACGAGGCGCTCCGGTGGAACAATCTGGCGATACACCCATTGGCCCCGCATTTCGTGGCCCTGCGGGGATCGCATGCTGTAAACAAATGTACCACCGCGTCGGAGATCGACCTGGCAGACCAGCATGGTGAAGCCTTTCGGTCCCCACCAGTGCATCAAGCGCTCAGACTCGGTGACCGCTTTCCACACCAGATCGCGCGGAGCATCGAAGACGCGGGAGATGCTGAACTCGCGCTGAGCGGATTCCGCCTTAAACTTGGCCAGGTGCTCTCCAAAGCGGTCCAGCGTCTGGTTTCCGCCCTCGATGGCTTTGCGTTTCGTGACGACTTCGTCGCGTTCCGCGGCCGACCTGAAGAGCGCCCGCATGGTGAGCCTGGTCTTTCCGGCTGCCTCGGCGAACGTCACCGTAGCCTGAAACAGACCGGGTCCATCCCCTTCCCCGTGGTCGTAGACCAGGCGTTCGGGTCTTACGATCTCGAGGTAGACGATTTTGTTCTGATAGTCCACGCCATCGGGGCCGTGCATGACGAAGCGCCAGACGCCGCCCGGTCTCACGTCGATCTCGTAAGTCGTGGTCTTGAAACCCTTGGGTCCCCACCAGGAGCCGATGTGTTTGGGATCGGTCCATGCGTCGAACACGAGCTCGCGTGGCGCATCGAAAACGCGAGTAATGACCATCTCCCGATCGGAAGTATCGGAAGCACGGGGTGTGGCATTCTTTGTTTCGGTCATGTTTTCCTTTTTAGTATTTGCTTAGGCGGAGAAAAACTCCCCCAACTCGGGAGGGAGGATTTGGGGCTTTACCATGTGGGTCTCACGTGCGAGCGTGAGGTGCCGCGTGTCGGGAAGAACTCCGGCGAGCGCTTGCATGGCGTGTTGCATCCACACCGGACTCCGTCTTTCGAGCGAACCGTCTTCATGAATTTGTTCTCGCCAACTCTTCGGCCAGGCGCACCAGGCTCTGCGTCCAGCCCGTCTCCATCCCCTTTAAATAGTCAGCCGCATAAGCGACCATGGCAACGCCGCGCGTTTCGAGCGTGAGCTTCGTCTTGCCGTCCTCATCGGCGAAGGTCACAGTGGTGAAACCGTCGATGATTACATTTCCATCTTTGTCCACCGCGGTATTCGTGAAAACCAGCCGCTCCGGTGGAACGATTTCGCGATAGACGCCCTGGGATGGATATTCGGCGCCGTCCGGAGCGCGCATGATGATTCGCCAAGCGCCGCCCGGTCTCACGTCCATCTGGTCAATGGTGTTGGTGAAGCCCTTGGGTCCCCACCATTGCGCCATGTGTTTTGCATCGGTCCATGCGCGGAACACAAGTTCTCGCGGGGCGTCGAACACGCGCGTGATGACCAACTCGCGCTCCGCAAAATTCGCGGGTTTAGGATTTGCGTTGCTTCCGGCCATGCGTCTTCTCCTTACTTTTCAATTCGCGCAGATAGTCATCCAGGCGATCCAGGCTCTGCTCCCAGAAACGGCGGTAATCCTCGACCCAATCGGCGACTTCCTTCAGCCGTCCTCCCTCCAGCCGGCAGGGTCTCCACTGAGCTTCCCGGCTGCGGGCGATTAAACCCGCGCGCTCGAGTACCTTGAGGTGCTTGGAAATAGCGGGCATGCTCATTTCGAACGGCTTCGCAAGCTCCGTAACCGGGGCCTCGCCGGAAGAGAGTCGCGCCAGGATCGCACGCCGGGTGGGATCGGCTAGAGCAGCGAAAGTAGTGCTGAGGTGATCGGGCGACATCTGTTAACTACTCGGTTAAATAACCACTGGGTTAACTATACGGCCGGGGTTGCGGGCGTGTCAAGAGCTTTAATGGATGAATGAGCGAGTCCTTTCGAACCGAACATGACACCATGGGCCAGGTGCGGGTGCCCGCCGAGGCCCTGTACGGCGCCCAGACCCAGCGCGCGGTCGAGAATTTTCCGATCAGCCGGATGCGGTTCGACCGGGCTTTCCTGAGCGCGCTTGGGCTGGTAAAGATCGCGGCTGCCCGGGCGAATCAGCAGGCCGGAACCCTGGCCGCGCCGATAGCGGGCGCGATCGAAACAGCGGCGCGGGAGGTAATGGAGGGGCGTCACGATTCCCAATTCGTGGTGGACGTATTCCAGACGGGGAGCGGAACTTCCACCAACATGAACGCCAATGAAGTGATCGCCACGCGCGCGTCGGCGATTCTCGGCCAGCCGGTGCATCCCAACGATCACGTAAACAGCAGCCAGTCGAGCAACGACGTATTTCCAACAGCGCTGCACATCGCCGCGGCGCGAACCGTTGAGGAAATGCTGCTACCCGCCATGGACGCTCTTCGCCAGGCGCTTGAGTCCAAGCGGCGGCAGTTCTGGGAGATTCTCAAGATCGCACGAACGCACTTGCAGGACGCGGTGCCGATGCGTCTGGGACAGGAATTCGGCGGATACGCCCGCCAGGTCGAATTGTCGCAGGCCAGAATCCGGAAAGCGCTCGAGGATATCTACGAGCTGCCATTGGGCGGCACAGCGGTTGGCTCAGGCCTGAATGCTGCTGCGGGATTCGCCAAAACCGCCATCGCCATCCTTGCGGACCAGACGGGGTTGCCTTTCCGCGAAGCCCAGAACCACTTCGAAGCGCAGGCGGCCCGCGACGCAGCCGTGTTCCTCAGCGGCGCTCTTAAGAGCTATGCGCTGGCGCTCACGAAAATCGCCAACGACATCCGTTGGCTGGGATCCGGACCGCGCTGCGGCTTGGGCGAGCTCCACTTGCCCGAAGTGCAGCCGGGATCGAGCATCATGCCGGGCAAGGTGAACCCCGTGATTGCCGAAAGCGTCCTGATGGTGTGCGCGCAGGTGATCGGCCACGACGCGACGATTACCTGGGGAGCGGGCTCGGGAGCACTCGAGCTCAACACCATGATGCCGATCATCGCCTACGACCTTCTGGATTCGATCGAGCTGCTGGCCGCGGCTTCAAGGAATTTCGCCGAGCGATGTATCGCGGGGTTGGAAGCCGACGAAACCCGCTTGCGTGAGACACTTGACCGATCGCTCGCGCTGGCAACTGCTCTGACGCCGGAAATCGGCTACGAACGCGCCGCCGAACTCGCGAAATCGGCCTACAGTTCGGGCCGCACGATCCGGGAAGTGGCTGAGGACCAGAGCGGAATTCCGCGTGAGAGACTAGCTGAATTGCTCGATTCGAGAAACATGATAGGTCCAGCCTAAGACTACGGACGGACCCGGAATTTCTGAGCCCGGCGTAAAAACTACCGCGGAGTATTTTCATTTCTGAGCGCGGTGTCTAACCCAAGTCCCTTTACAATCATGCGTTAACGCGCTGCGGCACCGGACCTGCACTGGTATGAGGCGGGGATCTGTCCCCAGAGGAAACAACATGAAACGCTTCTCCTTATCTCGGCTGGGCGCGCTAGCAACGCTCGGCCTGATTGCGTTCAATCCAGCTGTGAAAGCAGACGAATGGAACCGCAAAACGGTCATTTCGATATCTCAGCCGCTCGAAGTCCCAGGGGTGGTGCTCCCGCCCGGAACTTACGTGATGAAGCTGATGAACTCATCCAGCAACCGCCATATCGTTCAGGTGATGAACGAGCGCGAGAACCAGCAGCTCGCGCTTACATTGACCGCGGCGGCGGAGCGTCTTCGTCCCACCGACAAGACGGTTTTGACGATGTATGAAGGCTCCAAAGGGGCACCGCCTGCACTTCGCACCTGGTATTATCCGGGCGATACGGTAGGACAGGAATTCCTCTATCCGCATAAGCAGGCGGTAAGCATTTCTGAGCGAACAAACGTCGCCGTGCGCGAGGTCGAAACTGGGAAACCCGTGGTGTCCACTACCGAGAGTAACGAGTCGCGCACTGACACCTTAATCGCGCGCGCTGAACCTGCGCCGGCGCCGCGTCCTGAACCAGTTCCAGAGCCGGCAGCCGCGCCCGAACCACAACAACCTGCCGCCGAGCCTCAGCCTCCGTCAGTCAACAGTTCGCAAACCAACTCGTTGCCGCAAACCTCGGGTAACGGACCTCTGGCTGCCCTGATAGGCGGCCTATCATTCGTTTTAGCCTTCGGCGTGCGGAAATTGAAGCGCAGCCGCATCAACTAGGATCACCGTGTGGAGAACAATACAGTGGGGGTTATGCACGCTTGGGCTTCTCAACGTTGGTTACTGGGTCCATCTTAGTTTGAAGGCCAGGGGAAGTCAGATTGAGGGCGCGCGTGAGCTTGAGCGCACGGAAATCTCCAGTACATCGCCCCTAGTGATCGGAGATGTCGTGGGACGTTTGGAGATCCCAAGGCTCAGCATCTCGACCGTGGTTTTCGAGGGTGCTGACCAAGATGTTCTGGAGCGCGGAGCCGGCCACCTCCCCGGCTCTGCGCTGCCGGGGGACCGCGGAAATACCGTTCTGGCAGCCCATCGCGATACTTTCTTTCGTCCGCTCCGGCGTATTCGAGTGGGAGATGTACTTAAGATCCACACGCCCCGAAGGGACAGTATCTATATAGTGGAATCGGCGCGGGTGGTCGAGCCGGATGAGGTGGACGTGATCAAGCCGACCACCGGGCCGGCCGTTACACTGATTACCTGCTACCCGTTCCGGTACATTGGTCCAGCGCCGGAACGCTTCGTCGTGCGAGCGGTCCCCGCGCTCCATCCTGTGCCAGCGCCCTGACCGGTTAGCCCTGGAAGTACCCGGCGGCGAGCTCGGGTTTCTGTTCGAGCGCCTGGCGCCAGTAGTTGCGCGCTTCGTCGACCGATCCTTTTGCCTTGAGGGCGTGGCCCAGATTCAGCAACGCTTCGGCGAAGTTGGGTCTCTCTGTCAGAGCCTCGTGATACAGCTTGATGGCGTCGTCCAACTGGCCGGACTTCTGAAGCAACAAGCCGGTGTTGTAAAACAGCTCCGGAGTGCGTTCGCCGGACTCGATGAGCTTGGCCTGCAGATCGAGAGCTTTGGGTAAATCTTCACGCTCCACCGCCATCGCCGCCAGACCGCGCATCGCGTCCAGGGACGTTGGATCGGCTTCCAGGACAGCCTGGAACGATTTGGCCGCTTCTTCATGCACGCCCAGCTTCCAGTACGCCAAGCCGAGGTTTAACTGCGCTTCCGGCCACGGAGTCCGTTTCCGCACGCAGGCCTGAAAGGCTTCGGCTGCGCCGCGATGATCGTCGCGCTGGAGACGCAGGTACCCAAGACGGAACCACGCGTCTTCCCACTCAGGATTCCGCGCGAGCAGCTTCACATACAGCCGCTCCGCTTCTTCCTTCTGGCCCTGTTGCTCGAGCACACTGGCCAGGTTGTAAATCACGTCCGCCAGATCCGGCGCGATTTGCAGAGCGCGCTCGTAATTTTCCCGCGCCTGCTTCAGGTCGCCCTTCTCCTGCAGAACGATTCCCAGGTTGACGTGCGCCTGCTTGGCGTCGGGCCGTATACGCACGGCTTCGCCATACGACTTGGCCGCGTCATCGATGCGGCCGCACTTCTGCTGCGCCACGCCCAAATTAAACCAGCGCTCGAAATGATCCGGAGTAAACTCGACTAATTTCTCGCAATAACGGGCCGCTGCCTCGTAGTCGTTGGAGGCAAACGCACACGTCGCCAAACCTTCCAGCGCGGCTTGCGAGTGCGGGCGGATGGTCAGCAGCCGCTCGGAATACTGCTGGATGGAAGCCGTCTCTTTGCGGGCCATGCCGATAGTGATCAGATTCACCAGGCACTCTTCCGATTGCGGATTCTTTTCCAGAATCCTGACGTACAGGGTGGTTGCTTCATCGAACTTCCACAGCAGTTGCAAAGCGACGGCCTTGCCGAAGAGAGCGGTCTCATGCTCGGGGTGAGCCGCGAGGACTTTGTCGAAGCAGCCGATGGCCGGCTCCGGCTTCTCCTGGCGAAGCAGGCAAATGCCCCAGCCGAGATTGGCTTCCTCGCGCTGCGGGTCCACCTGCAGGGCTTTTTGGAAAGCGTCCGAGGCTTCCTGCCAGCGGCCGAGTTTCTCGTAACAGATCCCCAGATTGAAATTCGCGGTGGGATGCTGCGGAGCCGCGCCTAGCAGCTTCTCGTAGGTTTTCAGCGCGTCGTCATATTGCTCCAGTTCGAACTGGATGTGGCCTTTGGCGGCGTAGATCTCCACACCTTGATCGCCGTTCTCAATGGCGGTGTTCAGCTCGCGCAAAGCTTCTTTGCGCTTGCCTTCCAGATGCAAGGAAACCGCTCGCGCCAGCGAGGCCGATACAGCCTGCCCATTGGTGGCTCCCGGCGCCGCGTCCGTCTTTTTCTTTCCACTCATGGTTGCCAGCTCCCGTTTGTAGTGTCGTAAGGCGCCAGGTAAGCACACAGGCGCCCCAGCATGTCGTATTGGTGCGTGATCTGCACCCAACGCACGCGGCTTTCTTCGCCGTGCGCGGTAAAGAATCCCACGCCGCCGCGAGGCAAGCGAGTCTCCGTCCAGCTATCGGCCATTTGACCCTGAACCTCTACCGAAAAATTCGATCCCTGCACATCCATGCGAACGCGATAGATCGTATCGGCGCGCGCGCTGATGGGGATATTGACGTCGTGGCGGTCCTGCGCCTTGCCGCCGATCACGGCATAGCGCGTTAAACCGATGGCCGGCAGCGGGCCGGGTTTCACCACACTCAGCTTCACCACGTAGAAGTTCTCAAAATCGGCTGCGCGCACCACCCAGCTCAGGGCCTTCTTGTCGATCACTCCCATGAACTGTGTCTGATAATCGGCCAGGTGAATGGAAGGCCGGTATAGTGCCAGCGGGCCGGGCCGCACAAATCCTGTGGAATCGAACGACCACTCCGTCGTGGAATCGCCCGGACTGGTCCAGTTATCCAGACCGGAGCGGAAATCTTCATCGAGCGCGACGGCCGCGCGATTTCCCAGGCTCTGGCGGACGTTCACCCACTGGTCATTGAGGACACGCTGGAAGTTGCCCGCGAACCGCCCCGACGATTGAGGAGCCGCGAATGCCACCCGCGGCAATCCTGGATGGAACACCAGCGCGAGCAGCGCCGGAATCGCGAATAACAGAAGCTTCAGATCGCGCGGTGCGTGCTGCCAGAAACCGGT
>JAOAPR010000288.1 GCA_025463005.1 Bryobacterales bacterium
GTTTGACATACGTCTTGTTGTCGGCCGGAACGATGACCACGATGTAAGTCCGCTCGCCCGGCTTTGGCGCGGCGGTCCTTGCGACGTCTTCGATTCGTTCTATTTTTATGACATGGGCAGTAATGTCCCGAAGACGTTTCTCGATCGCCGTCCCGCGTCGGGCATCGTTATCCGCATTAAGAATATAGATGGCCATGTTTGCGACGCCTTCAAAATGCGGGTGCGGTCGAGGATAAGTCTTCGCCTGTTATAGAAGTACTCAAAGCAGGAATTTGGAGATTGTTGAAGCCCATCAGATTGCTCAGGAAGAAAAACTGAAACGGTAGGTGCTGCAGCGACAGCGTGATGGTCGGCACCGGCCCGCCCGGCCGGCCGGCGAATCCAAGCCCGGTTTGCGTATAGGCCACCACCACGTTTGCGGGGGTGATCCGTGAAAAAATATCGCACATTCCCGCATCGTAGGACGTGGTGGCGTCCGAGCATGTTGAACTGCCGCGCCCAAAGACAATCGTATTCATTGCCTCTGCGTTGTACCCACCCCCGCCGGGGCAGACCTGGGTGCTACAGGTGCAGGTCTGCGTGCTCCCGTCGCATGTCACAGCGAAAATCGGCATGGGTCCGCCCGGCGGCGCGAGCGTTCCGGCGACGGCGGTGCTCAGGGGCTTGAGCCCTGCCGCGACCGGATCGGACGTCGCGGCGATCCGCGTCCCAACCTGGACCGCTTTTGCCGCCGCATTCCACTGGTAGAAGACGAACAGGAACTCGATCGAGCCAAGAATGAACACGAACATGATCGACATCATGACCGCTACTTCCACCAGAACCGCACCGTTGCGATCACGCGCCAGACGGATGATGTCCATCGCGAACCTCAACCCGGGCCAATCGCTCGTTCGGAATGCGAGACCGAGATGATCGGCAACGGCAGCCCAAACAAACCGAAGAATCCCAGCGAAGGATCGGTGAACCGCGTGGACACCGTCACCACGTAGATGGCCAAGCCGCCCCGATACGCGCTTTGTCCTCTCGCTGGCGGTGAATTATCGACCTGACTGCAACGCGGCACGACCATGGCCGCCGTCCACCCTTTCACCCGTGCCGGGCCTCCGCCGATCGAGCCAGTCGCCGCCAGGTTCTTTGCACTCTCCTGAGCCGCGCCCCAGATGGGTGAGGCAAAATCGCTAGGATCGTGCGATCGTGCCAGATAGCGTGCGGCATCCCGCAGGCCGGTGGAAATGACGTGCTGCTGATAAAAGAACCAGGAAAACTCGTAGACACCAAATAGGAGCATAATCAAAACCGGCACCACGACAGCGCCCTCGACCAGTGCCGATCCCTTGCAGTCTCGCCGCAGCGCCTGCGCCATGCGCACGGCCACCCACCACACTCCTGTCATCATCGTCATCGGTAGAGCTGCACCATGTCGTAGTTTACGCTGTCGGTCGGTCGCACGAGACCCACGGTTTCGACATAAAGGTCGGTCTGCGAGCGTTGCAGAGGCAACGTCAGAAAGAACTTGCCGAACGCAGCAACGGGGACATTGGACTGCGCCGAGCCGGCGAGGCCCAAGCTCCGACAATTGATGATTGCGGCATGGAGGATACGGCGATCCGGTTTGTCGGACACCTCACCGCCAGCATAGCACGCCGGGACCCCCGATTCTCCACCAGGCGAGCGGTCGGCGACAAACCCCTGTTCAATCTCGTACCGGTAGACGCTGTATCGGCTAGGTGGATTGGCGTTGTTCGCTAACGCTCCGTTGATGGTAGGTGCTGCCCGTCCACTGAACCCATGGTTGACCTGCCAATACGTTTGAAAGTCCCAGTCCCCTTGGCCCATGCCGCCGGCCATGTAGGGCCACGTCCTGTCGAGCGGCAGACCGGTTGCTTGCTGCGGCGGACTACCGATTGGCCAGTTGGTGGATGCATTGGACGTACAAGAACCGGCGCCTCCGCCGACGTATCCTTTGCGCACGTTTGCTGCCGGACGGTAGTTATTGTCATTCCGTCGGCCGACCATTGATCTTTCGTAGATGTCGAACCTGACATTCATGGCCTCGCCTACCGTCCCAGCGTAGCCCGGCCGGAAATTGACGCTCCTCTGCACAAAACACATGCCCGGACGAACGCGGGCGAGCGCATCCGTCAGGTCCGCTATTTCGGTGCCGTTGGATGGTGGAAGCAAAAACCCGTAGTCACCGGCCAGGTAGGGTTCCAGCGAGTTTCCGTACTGGCGAAGCCTGATCAGCCGCCGGCGTATGTTCGGATCGCCGACCGCTTCCACCAGGGCCGCGGTCGCCTGCTCGTAGCCCATGCCGGGGGCTTCGTAAGGATTGCACACGAACAGCGGCGTGACCTCGCACACCACCTGATCGAAACCGCCAACCGCTGACGCACCAACCGTGATCGGCCTTGATCCGCCGGTCATCACGGGCAGGATCGTCGGCAAGGTGACCGGCCGTACCGCGACTGACACGAAGCGAGCGTCCGTCGCATCGCTGGCGAGTCTCCCGGCCGTTAGCGGGGCTGCGTCGCTCGCCGGCAATTGGCTTAAGAACTGAACCTGCGATACCCGCACGGTCTGATCGGCGCCCGTGCCAAACAGGGTCGAATTGGCTACGAGATTGTTAATTGCGTTGATCGCCCGCGCCTCCGCACCAGGCAATCGATCGAGCTCCGCCGCGCCGGCGAGCGCCAATGCGTCGGCGCCGTTCTGAAGCTGGGTCTGCAAGCTCATGTAGCGCGCGCCATCGATTGCGAGAAGCGCGAGACCCATGATCACCACGAGCATCACCGTGACATAGGGCAGGATAATGCCGCTGGTGTCGTCCCTGAATTCTTTTATGCAAAGGATGGCGTGTTTGATCGGAGCGAAACTTGAGACCATTGCCGTCATCGCCTCTTCCGCTGCAGCCGTCTCGCGGTAAGCGTCAAGGAACGAGTGAAATTAATAGGACGACGCGCCGCCTCATGGTCCTGGCGTAATCGGGGAGAGCGGGTACAGCGTCGGAGGTCCGGTTGCTGCCGCCGGCGACGCGCTACCCGCCGTGTTGGCTGAGCCGCCTGGCGTCTGTGTCGGTGTCTTTCCGCTTCCCTCATAACGTTCGACAGCACCGACCATGCGCGGGCCGTTGCCCCGAATGCGGCGGTCGCCCACGTATCGCGGCCACGGATCGATCGTGTGAGCCGCCGCGTTCACGGCCTGGGCATTGCCTGCGCCGAGGGTAACGGTGTCCGTCCTTTGGACGTATGGGATCGCGGGATCGGGGTACACCGTGTTGCACCCGCTGGCCGCCGCAGCAAAGCCCGTCAGTATGGTGGCCCGAATAATTTTCATGATAAATTTCAGACCGGACACTAGCGCACCACGGGTATGGTTGGGCTTGGCTCCACACGGATAATGTGACCGTATGGACCGTGCAAATCGCCGCCGCTCGCAACGTAGTCCTCATAGACCTTGGGCAACTCTAGGTGACCACCCAGAAAATAATCGACATCGTTGCTGGGTAGCGTTCGGTCGAGCGGCGTCGCGAGCACCTGGCCCGGCGCCGCCGGTTGAACCAAATGCGGCGTCACGATCACGACGAGATCAGTTTCATGCTTGGTATAGCTCGAACTACTGAAAAGCGCGCCGAGAACAGGCACCGACCCCAGCCACGGAATTTGATTGCGATTTCGCAGGTCATTGGATTGTAACAGCCCGGCGATTGCGAAGCTCTGGCCATCGCGCAGTTCGATCGTCGTCACCGCGTCACGCTTGACCAATGACGGGATTGTCGTTCCAGAAATCGTGACGGCGTTCGCAAAATCGAGTTCGCTCACTTCTGGCGCAATGCGCAAGTTAATGACGCCGTTAGCGAGGACAGTGGGCGTAAAAGATAGCCGGACGCCAAACGGCTTGAACTCGATCGTCGGCGTCACCAAGCCGTTGGCCGACGTCGCAGCGATTGGCACGGGAAACTCGCCGCCCGCTAGGAACTGGGCAGTATCGCCCGATAATGCCATGAGGTTTGGCTCGGCCAAATTTCGCGCTAGTCCTTTGTTCTCCAACGCAGTCACCAGCACGTCAATATTGGTGCCGCCATTGACCAGATGGGCAAGCACGACGCCGAACGGTTGCGAACTGACACCCGCTAGCGTTCCCACGGTCTGAAGCAGGGGGACCCCGGCAGGCGGGGCGTTGTTCGGTGTATTGTTGACAATACCACCTTGACCGGTGTTGGCGGAGCCTGACCCGTTAGCGCCGAACCAATTCACCCCTAGAGCCCGTCCGGCGTCGCGCGAAGCTTCAATGAATCGCACCTTGAGCAGTACCTGCTTCGATGTCCCGATGCTCATGGCATTAACGATGCCGCTCGGCG
>JAOAPR010000106.1 GCA_025463005.1 Bryobacterales bacterium
GCACGTGGGCCATTGAGGCATTTACGACGGACCAATGGGTGACCGTGCAACATACGCCACATCGTTACCCTTTTAGCGCAAGAGAAGTGACCGCCCCCTGGGCAGGTGGATGAAACTTGGCGGATAAGACTGAGGAGAAGACCTATGAAACTAGCTAGTGTACTTACGATAGCGACGACCGCGGGTGCTCTACTGTTCGCAGCCGATCAGGCTGTAGACAAGCGCATTCAAGATGCCACAGACACGTTTCGGGAGATCATGGACACCCCCGATAAGGGAATCCCGAAAGCCCTTCTCGACAAGGCGCGTTGTGTGTTGATCATACCCGGCATGAAAAAGGCCGCGGTCCTCGTCGGGGGAGCCTACGGCCGCGGATTCGCCACCTGCAGGAGAAACGAAGGACCTTGGGGAGCGCCCGCGGCTATTCGTCTGGTCGGTGGAAGTTTTGGCCTTCAATTGGGGATCGAGTCCACGGACGTGATCATGCTGGTGATGAACGAATCTGGCTTCAAGAAGCTTTTGTCGGACAAGTTCACCATCGGTGCCGACGCCTCAGCTGCGGCTGGGCCGGTCGGCCGGTATACCGCTGCTGAAACCGATGCCTTGATGAAGGCGGAGATTCTCACGTGGTCCCGCGCTCGCGGCGTGTTCGCCGGAGTTTCCCTGAACGGTACTGTGGTGGAAAGTGACAAGAGCGAGAACGAAAAGCTCTATGGGAAGCCCCTAAGCAGTAAAGAGATCATCGAGGAGAAAACGGCGATCCCGCCGGCGGCCCGTCCGCTGATCTCGGTCCTGGACAAGTACGCTCCGGCAGTCCGTAAGGGGTAGCAGATGGCGGTCAAAGAAAAGAGAAAAACAGAAACGGTTCATGAAAAAGGTGCGAGCATCCCTGAAAAGATGCGTGCCGCCGCGATCGACCGGTTTGGCGGACCGGAGGTGCTAACCATCCATACTCTGCCGGTGCCCGAGCTCGATACCGGCGAGGTGCTGATCGCGATCGATACCGCAGGAGTTGGCGTATGGGATGCCGAAATGCGGGCAGGCTGGGTGCCGGACGGGCATCCAAAATTCCCGCTGGTCCTGGGAACGGACGGCTCGGGCACAGTCGTCGCCATGGGCTCGCATATTCGCCGGTTCAAGATCGGCGACAGCGTGTACTCGTACAGTTTCTACAACCCTAAGGGCGGTTTTTACGCGGAATATGTGGCGGTGGAAGCGGAAAAAGTCGCTCCTGTTCCGCGCGGGCTCGAGTTGCGTGAAGCCGGCGCCATTCCGACTACCGGCCTCACCGCGATCCAGGGCATTGATGACGCGCTCAAGCTGAAAAGGGAAGAAACGGTCATTATCCACGGAGGTTCCGGCGGTGTGGGAACGCTTGCGATTCAATTCGCCAAGCTTCGAGAGGCGCGAGTTCTTGCAACAGCATCGGGGGCCGACGGCGTCGAGCTGGTTCGCAGCCTCGGCGCGGATGCGGCTGTCGACGGACGCGACGACGATATCGAAGCAGCGGCACGCTCCTTCGCACCCGAAGGCGTTGATGCCGTACTTGCCCTGGTCGGCGGCGAAGCGCTCGACCGTTGTGTCGCGACGATTCGGTCCGGAGGCCGGCTGGCCTATCCCAACGGAGTGGACCCCGAGCCGAAGAAACGCCCGGGAATCCGCGTGATTGCCTACGACGCGATCGCAAATGTTCGCGAGTTCGAGCATCTTGGCATGGCCATTGAGGCGGCAAAGCTGCGGGTTCCGATCGCAGCGACGTTCTCTCTAGGCGATGCGGCGCGGGCACACGAGCGCCTCGCGCAGGGGCACGTCCTGGGGAAAATTGTGCTTCGAACCGGCTAAGCCGTCATCGAATTGCTGAACGCCGGCGTGCGCGGGTGCCGCCTTGGGAACCTTTCGACGCGAGCTTTGTGGCCATACCTACCAGTCCCGCCACAGACCCGGCCTTCATCTTCCGCATGACGTTCGCGCGATGAAGCTTTACGGTGACCTCGCTAATCCCCAGCTCAGCAGCGATCTGCTTGTTCAGCCGGCCGTCACAGATCAAGTGCATCACCTGACGCTCCCGGCGCGTTAGCGAATCAAAGCGCTGGCGCAGCTCAATTTTCTCCAACCTCTCCCGGCGCGAAACTCGATCGCGACCCAGCGCCTGGTGGATCGCGTCGAGCAGATCCTCATCGCGGACGGGTTTGGTGAGAAGCTCCACCGCTCCGGCTTTCATTACCTGAACCGCCAGCGGAATGTCGCCATGACCGGTGATGAAAATGATCGGAAGATCAACGCCCATCTCCGTTAGCCTGCGTTGCAGATCGATTCCGCTCAATCCTGGCAGGCGGATGTCGAGCACCAGACACCCGGGAGTATCTCGAAAGTCGGTCTCCAGGAACTCGTCCGCCGACCCGAATGTAGCGACTTGGAAACCCACGGACCGGATCAGGCTACTCAACGCATCTCTGGTCGCCGGATCGTCGTCCACAACATATACGATCGTCCGTTCTTCTGTCATTTCACGCGACGATCCTCCGCAGCCCGAAGGGAGAATAGGAAAGTTGCGCCAGGGCCGTCATTCGGTACGGCGGACAACCTTCCGCCATGAGCCTCGATGATCGAACGGCTGATCGATAACCCCATCCCCAAGCCATTAGATTTGCTGGTTACGAAAGGTTTGAAGATTTGCTCGGTGCGGCCGTGATCAAGGCCCACGCCGGAGTCGCGCACTTGAATGACAATCTGGTCCTTGCCATGATTCTGCGACGCTACGATAAGTTCCCGGGGCCCGTCGATCCTCATGGCCATGGATTCGATGGCGTTCATGAACAGGTTTACCATCACCTGCTGCAACTGAACCAGATCTCCTTGCGCCTGACGGAGATCGGCTACCAGTTCCGTCTTCAGCACGACCTTGTTCTGAAACAGAGGGTGCCTGAGCAGCGTCAGAACGTCCACGATGGCTTGATTCATGTCCAGCGGGATCATCCGCGGCGGACTCTTCCTCGCCAGGGAACGAATTCGGCCGATCACTTCGCTGGCGTGCGTGGCCTCCTGGATCATGCGCTTCACCGCCGCTCGAGCCTCGTCCAGGTTCGGCTTGGCTTTGTATAGCCACCGCAGACATGCGTGGCCATCGGTCACCACGGCGCCGAGCGGCTGGTTGACTTCATGCGCAATAGAAGCGCTCAGTTCTCCCAAAGTCGTCAGTCGCGTTACGTGAGCCAACTCCGCCTGAGCATTTTGCAGGGCTTCTTCGGCTTGTCTCCGCCTCTCTTCCGCGCGCTTGCGCTCGGTGATGTCCTGAGCGACCGCGACTGCCAATCGAGGCGTACCTGCGCCGGTTGAAATAAGAGAAACATAGACGCTGACCCAGATGAAGCCGCCATCCTTGCGGCGATAACGCTTCTCCACCTGAAAGTACTGCCGTTTCCTGCTGAGCAGGTCCGAGCACGCGCTGACGTTCTCATCGCGATCTTCTTCATAGGTGATGTCAATGAAGGACAACGAACGGAGCTCGTCCTCGGTGTAACCCAACATTTGCTGGAAGGCGGCATTCACGGCCTGGAACTGGCCACGAAGGTCGGTCACGGCGATACCAGCGGCCGAGTTTTCAAAGACCGCCCGCCATCGCGCCTCCGACTCGCGCAGCGCCTCCAGGCTCCGTTCCAGAGATTGTCGGCCGGCGGCGAGTTGCTCAGTCAGTTCCGTTAGATTCGTTACCGGCCTGTGGAACGCTTGCTCTGCCGTCGTCGCCCCCGTCGAACGCGAGCCCAGGTCACGAAGCAGCACGATGCGGCGCTCGCTAATAATCTTTTCCGTAATTTCGTCGACCGTCGCCGCAACGCCGCCGATTCGGTTCGGCGCGGTCTCGTCCATCACCGGCCTATACCCAATCCTCCAGCGAGCCTCTTCCGCAAACCAGGGGCGCTGGACTTCCAGAAACATGTCTTCCGTCCATGTCGCCGCTCCGCTACGGAACGCATTTTCAATCGGCGGCCCGATAAAGTGCCAGTTCTCCGCCCAACACTCACCGGCAGGTTGACCCATCGATTTTGGATGCTTTGCTCCGAGGTAAGGCAGGAAGGCATCATTATAGAGTTGACAAAAGCTTGGCCCCCACCATAAGAGCATCGGAACACGATTGGCGAGAAGGTAGCTCACCATTGTTCGAAGGGTGGGCGACCACCATTCGACGGCGCCAATCGGTGTCTGCGACCATGCGATGGAGCGCATGAGCGCCCCCATCTCGCCCCCGCCGGCAAGACAGTCGGGAGAAGTTGCTCGGCCTGCAGCGGTCTGAGTTGTCACGATATGCTCCTTCGCGCTACTAGCTTTCGAACTTGAATAGTTGTGCTTCTACTAAGGAGCACTTCAGTTGCGGACGCAGTGGTCGATTCACCCGCCCGCCAGGAAGCAGGTCTGTTCCCGAATCGCAAAAGGAGCGTTCGGTAAAGCCTCAGGGTTGCGAAAACACGGCGGTGATTACATTCATATACTGTCCTTTGAAAATAGCCCCGACCATTACCCACCGGTTCCTCTTGGCGCTCTGCACAAACGCTTTAGAAGAACGGAGTCCAGATTAGCCAAAGTTCCGTAGGCTTGCTAGCTCGTAAAAATACGCACTAGGGGTTTTACTAGCGGTTTACGGGGAAACCATGCGGTGCTTGATGGCGTATTGGACCAGTTCAGCCACTGTATGCAGACCGAGAGATTCCATGGCGCGGTATCTATGGAATTCCACCGTTCTTGGGGATATCTGTAAAATTTCCGCGATTTCCTTGGTCGTCCGTCCCTCGGCGACCATTTGCAGCACTTCTCTCCGGCGGGGCGACAAGGTGCGCAGCGCATCAGGCGAACGCTGGTCGCGTCTGATTTGGGCCTCCAATGTGCCTTTATCGATGGCGGGAGTGACGAATGTACCACCTCGAAGCGCTTCTCGAATCGCCGTCACGATCTCGATCCCCGCCGAACTCTTCAAAACGTAGGCCGATCCGCCTGCCTGGAGGGCTTCCGATGCATACACCACATCCGGATGCATGCTGAGGAAAACGATCTTGGTTCGTTGGTTGGTGGCCCGAATTTGACGCGCGGCATCGATTCCGTTGAGGTGCGGCATCGAAACGTCGACCACGACCACGTCCGGTTTAAGCTTTTCTGTGGCCTTTACCAGCGCAAGCCCATCGGCTACCATGCCCACCACATCGAAGGCAGGTTCCAGAACGCGACGCAACCCTTCGACCACGATCGCGTGATCATCGGCCAGCAATACCGTCGTGCGTTTCATGATTCCTCGAGATGCAAGGGAACGCAAACTCTTACGAGCGTCCCCTTTCCCGGTTGCGATCGGATCGAAAACGTGCCGTTGACCAGCCGCACGCGTTCTTCCATGCTGATCAATCCCAATCCTCCTTTGCCTTGGATGCTATCGAGATCAAATCCTTCGCCGGCATCGGCTATCTCCATCGCGATCTCATCATGACTGCGATTCAAAGCCACGCGAACTTCCGTGGCTTCGGCGTGCTTGTTGATGTTTCGCAGACATTCCTGCGCAATCCGGTACAGGCACAACGAAATATCGTCAGGTACAGTCCGCGGAATGTTGTTGGGAGCGAATTCGGTGGGGATACCATACTGCTCGGAGAACGCGGCACATTGGTTCCTGAGCGCGGCCGCCAGCCCAAGATCGTCCAGGATCGCGGGGTGAAGGTGATGGGAGATGCGATGAATGTCCTTCGCCAAAGTACCAATTTGCGAAGTAAAATCCAGAAGGCGGCCGCCCAGTTCCTGGGAAGATTCTTCGGTCCGGTGGGCGAGCGCCGCCATGTCCATCGCCAGCACCGCCAGTTTTTGGCTGAAACCATCGTGCAGCTCACGTGCCAGGTATTTGCTTTCCCTCTCCTGGACTTCGATCAGTGTGGCCGTCAACGCCTGTAATTCCTGCTGGTACCGAAGCACGGCGGCTTCGCTCTGCTTACGCTCGATCAACTCCGCGGCATGCAACGCGTAAAGATCGGTCAACCGCAAGTCGCGCTCCGATGGGCGATGAGGTTGACGGAAGTAAGTGGATATCATGCCGACAGGATCACCGCCACGGCTGAATAACGGCGTCGACTGCACAGCGCGATAGCCGGCGGAGGTTGCGATGTGGCGGTGTGGCGCAAACCCGGCATCGATCTGAACATCCTCTATGACTACCCGCGCTCGCTGATGAAGCGCGCGGCCACAAGCGGGTGAAGTGTCGTGCACGGTCGCGAAATGGTCGAGAAAAACTTGTTGAAAGCCGTGCTGTGCAACGATTTCTAAAGCGCCAATTGCCGGGTTGTAGAGCTGAACTGTGCCCATATCCGCCCCCTGCAGGGCCATGGTGGCATTGAGAACCTCTTCCAGGAGCGGCTTGAGGTCGGTGCTTGACAGCAACCGTGTACTGAATTCGTGAAGCCGGGTCATCGCCGCCAGTTCGGCAGCCAATGCATCCTTCAAGGCTCCGGATTCTATCTCCGCGCGCTTGCGATCGGTCACGTCCATGGTGGCGCCCACAAATTCAATGAGCTCCCCGGAGTCACTCACTACCGGATGGCCGATCGTGTGAAGGTACCTTATGGAACCGTCCTGGAGTAAGATTCGATGCTCGGCCTCGAAGCTTGTCTTTTCAGACATGGCCTTTTCGAAAACGTGTCCTACCAGGGCGTTGTCCTCCGGATGAACGAACATTGAAATCGTGTCCATGGTGGGATGGAAGCCCTCCGGATCAAGGCCAAAAATCCGGAAGTTTTCCAGCGACCAGAAGATTTTTCCGGAGGCAACATTCCAGGCCCAGCTACCCACGTGACTGATTCTTTGCGCATCGGCCAAATTAGCTTCGCTACGTCGCAGTTCCTCTTGCGCCCGCTGGCGCTCGGCGATCTCCTGTCTCAGCTCGACGTTGGCTGCTGTAACTTCTCTCGTCCGCTCGGCGACGCGCGACTCTAATTCAGCGCGTGCCCTCTCCAGTCCCTCCTGAGTCTCTTTGCGCGCCGTGATGTCTTGCAATAACGCCACAAAGGATTCGACGGTGCCGTCCTCGCGACGCACGCCCTTCACGGATACAGTGGCGTAAAGTACCTGGCCGTCTTTGCAGACAAACCGTTTGTCCATGGAATAGGCGTCGCACTGTCCCGCCACCACACGCTCGAAGTTAGCGAGGTTTGCAGCCAGGTCGTCAGGATGGGTCAACTCCGCCCATGTCATTCCCAGCAGTTCGCTTCGCTCGTATCCCAACATCCTGCAGAGCTCGTCGTTGACCTCAATGCAGCACTTTTGGGGCGACGTGATCGCTACCCCGATCAATCCCAGTTCTAAGTAACCCCGGAACCGTTCCTCACTGGCCCGTAAGGCCTCCTCCGCCTGCTTACGGGCGGTAATGTCGACCGTTGCGGTGACCACCTGGCAGACGTCGCCCTGTTCATTTCGAGAAAACGGCTTGCTGCGGCTCTCCAACCAAAGCCATCGGCCGTCGCGGTGGCGTACCCGATATTCCATTTCGAATATCTCGTCGTCCGCCAACGCCCTCAATCGAGCCAGATTGTCTCTATAGCGGGAAATGTCATCAGGGTGCCACAGTGTGGAGAAGCGGTCCCCCATCTGCGCGATCTCGTGGCCGGTGTAACCCAGGAGATTCACGACATCAGAACTGATATAGACGTCGCGCTCGGCCACAAGGTCGAAGACGTTAATCACCACCGGCACGAGCGCGGCTATTTGCTCGACCAGATGCTGCTTATCCGCAAACCTCGAATACTCAGGCACAGTACACCCTGCCTTAGGAATTGACCCGTTTGCTCCGTCTGCATAGGAGCAGTCTCCCGACTCGACCTAGCATACCGGACCGTGGGCTCGCTAACCAGGGTTCCCCAGCCTGATGCGCCCGCATTGAGTGCGCGGCGGAACTACTCTACTGCGACGGTCGTATCTGGCTGGGTGCTGTGGCCGCCGATCTGGAGGCGTATCGGCACTGCCGCGCCGATCAGAGAACCGTCCGGAACGCAGACGTTGATCTGCTGGGTCCCGGAGTATATCCGGGTGCGAGCCCGGCGAAGGTCACCTCAGCGGGGAGGCCTCCGATCGTGGCGGTGACCCCCGCGGCAAGCCAGGAATCCCGTCGGGTCCGGGAGGATTTGCCGCGCCGAAGCCGGTCCCGTACGAAGCCGGTCCCGTACACAATAAGGAACGATCCGCGTTTCGCGGGGGCGGCGGCTCCATTGTGGGTGTAGTCCTGGTTCAGGACACCGGCCTGCCCGGTTCCAGATTGGTTGGCAGTGAATAGCGCCGGCGACGCGTCTACGATCTCGATCGTGGTTCCCAGCAGAAGATCGCCACCGCTCGAAAATGCAACGACGCGCTCGCTTTGGGTTGGCGGAACCACAAAGTTCAGCGTGGGACCGCTGTACAGGATCTCCGCGCTCTGTCCATCGATCAGAACGCGCGCAAGGGTGCAGCGCTGGGAAGACCGCGGAAGAAAAGAGTGAGGATTGTGTTCGGACCGAATGGTCCATTCTTCCAGCTCGCGCTGTTGACGAGAGCTCCGATCCCAGTCACCAGCGGTAATTCGGCCGAATCGACGCCGCCGATGTCCACCGCATAAGAATTGTTGCGGCGGTCGAGGGACAAGTTCCAGAACCCTGGTGCTGTAATGCCCGGCGGCGCAGTGAAGTTTCCCGCGTCGTCGTACACGAATGGATCAGTCAGGTACGGTCCCAGTGGAGTGTTCTCCGACTCCGTCAAGACCACTTGATAGCTTCCCGCCGGCAGAGGCGCGGTGATGAAGGCATCCCAACACCAGGTGGTCACGGGATCCGCGGCGACTTGATCGCACCTCCGTCGCGATTGGTGGCAAGCAAAAGGCCGGCAGAATCGAAAAGCGAGAGCGAGGGGTCAAATCCGCCCGGTTCAATTCGCGCCGGTGTCGAATTGACACCGCCCGCGTAGGACCAGGTTCGTATGAGGACGGTCGCCGGCTGGACTAGAGTAAATGTAAACTGCCTCCGCTGCAGATCGGCGGTGGAGTCGACCCAATTTACAGTGTTTCTGAATGGCGTCGCGATCCTAGGAGCTACCTATGGTTCGGGAGCCGGCACTCAGCAAAACAGCGGGCAGGTCATCATCGCAATCATCGCGGGGGATGTCATCGAAATTACACTTCCGCAGCGGCAGGTGGACTCCAGACGTTGGCCGGAGGCTCGCAAACAAACGCGAACGCTTCCGTCCTCATTGAGAAAGTGAATTGAGACTGAGGCGCACTATTCTCCAAGGGGTACGGGAAGAATCTCCCCTTAGAACGAACTTTACAGCCTCGAAAGACGTCTAAATTACGTGAGCTCTGGAAAAATCGAAGAAAATACGCACTCCGAGCGCCTTCGAAAGGATTACAAGGGAGCCTTCGACGAGTGGGCATTGCAAATAAGCCGCCTGCAGGCGATTACCTCGGACAGCACCGACATGAAGGAAGCAGAAGAGCGCGCTGCCGCTGCGGAGATCGCATACCGTGACTCTCGCGACCGGCTCACGGACGATATGGGATGGACTCCCCCCACCCTGAGTGAGCCCGATCCGAACGAGTAATCATCCCAGTTTTTTACGCTGTTCGCCGCCCCCACGTGCTACAGTTAAGTCTAGGCAAGTTAGGCATCGTCGCATTAGTCCGGTCCGCCGCCCTCGTCCGATCCTGCCCCGATTCACCAACCATAGAGTAAAGGACCAAATGAAGAATATTTTTGTAGGAAACCTCAATTTCGGTGCTACCGAAGGTGCGGTTCGATCTCTGTTCGAGGCGTACGGAACCGTCGACCGCGTCAGCATCGTTACCGACCGTGATACCGGTCAGGCGAGAGGGTTCGGATTTGTTGAGATGAGCGTCAACGCGGATGCGGATCGCGCCATCTCGGAACTGAATGGCAGGGAACTCGATGGCAGAGCGTTGAACGTCAACGAAGCCCATCCGAAAACCGATCGCGGAGCCGGCGGCGGCGGCGGCCAACGTCGCGACAAACGCTGGTAGTAATTTGATCGCCTGGTTTTAACCGAACTGGTTCTAACCGAAAAGAGAGAGGCGTTGGCGGGCAGGTTGCCGCCGCGCCTCTTTTCGTTTTAGGGCCGAAAGCGTTTTACTGGCTCAAGCCCCGAGCGCGGTCCGCAAGGTCATATTGCCGGGATTTTCCCGCTCAAAAGCCGACAGCGCAACCCTGAGAGGCGAGGTCCGGATCGAACTATCCCGCCACTGTGCCGTAACAGGCAGCTCGCTGTGATCGATTTCCTTCCAGGTTTCACCGTCCAGTCGGCGCTGGTCGATGCGGGCCACATTATCTTCGATGCGAATGCGAAGATCTTGCGTTTCAAAAGTCACGTTGTCCATATTTCATTCTCCCACTTATGTATCCCGCGCGGCCTGTCAGCGTTTTCTGCGAGAGGCTTTACCCCTGGGAGCAAAGCTGCGAACAGCGCGCGTGCGCGGCTCACGCTCGCTAAACCGGATCGAGGGTCCTTGGCTGGCGCGCGCCGGCTCCTGTTCCAGTCCTGACGGCACTGGCCGACGGGTCAACTGGAGGTCCAGCAATTGCTCGATCTTGCGGATCTCGCCGCGCTCGCTGCGGGTGCTGAACGTGGACGCCGTACCGCGCAGCCCTGCCCTGCCCGTCCGGCCCACCCGATGAATGAAATCCTCCGGCACTTGCGGCAGATCGTAATTAACCACGTGCGCGATTCCTTCGACGTGAACCCCGCGTGCGGCGACGTCGGTAGCGACCAAAACGCGATAGCTGCCTTCCTGGAACCCGCGCAGTGCCATGTTGCGCTGCGATTGCGTGCGGTCTCCGTGAATAGCCGCTGCCTTCGAGCCGCTGCGAGCCAGCTTTTTGGCCAGGCGATCGGCACCGTGTTTAGTACGGGCGAACACCAGGAACGAGCCATGCTCATCCTGGAGCATCTTTTCGAGGAGACCAAGCTTGCGGTCCTGTTCGACCTCGTAAACGTGCAAGTCGATTTGCTCAGCCGGTTTCGTGGTGGAACCGACCGCGATGCGGACCGGATTCTTGAGATGCGCTTGAATCAAAGGGGCCACGGAAGATTCGATGGTCGCCGAACAAAACACGGTCTGTCGCGTGCCGGGCAGGACCGCCAGAATTCTTTTGATCGTGGGAAGGAAGCCCATATCCAGCATCCTGTCCGCTTCATCCAGGATCAAAATGTGCGCCGAGCCCAGTTTTACGAGCTTGCGCTCGAGGAAATCGGAAAGCCGCCCGGGCGTGGCGATCACCACCTGCGCGCCTCTGCGAATCGCGTTCAACTGCGTTTGTTCATTCAGGCCGCCGACGACGACAGCGGACCGGATTCCTGTTCCGGCGGCGAGCTGCGCGAAAGCCTGATTGATTTGTATCGCGAGCTCTCGCGTGGGAGTCAGAATCAGTGCGCTCACGCCGGCTGGGGTGCTTTGATCGGCGAGCCGGTCTTTCTCCAGCTTATGAAGCAGCGGAAGGAGGAAGGCAAGGGTCTTACCCGTGCCGGTTTGCGCCGTGATCACAAGATCGTGGCCGGCAAGTTGTTGGGGAATGGCCATGGTTTGCACCGGGGTCGGCTGGACGAATCCATGCTGGGCCAGGTTGCTCTGCAAGGTGGTGGAAAGGGGGAAATTGGAAAAGGTATTCATTCTTAGTTTTAGAGCGGGAATCAGCGAGCCAGGCAGGAGCGTGCACCAACAGGCGGGCGCGGTTTGACTTCCGATATGTTCTAGTATAGCATTTACAACCTAACCCCGTGGAATTTGGGGCGTCTGCTATTCTAGGTAAACAAACATGCAAGATCGCCATCCCACACTTTCTTCCTACCACTTCAAACGGGCCAAGACGGACGGCCTTATAGAGGTGCTCAACGAGGGTTCCTACGTCATGGCCGAATACAGCGAGCGTACCGGCGTAGTGAAATGGCAGCGTGTCGTGCTTGCCACTCAAAAGGAAAAAATCGAGAAGTGGCTTTGCGATCACTACCCGGCCCGCTCCTAGCTACTTCGCCGGCCGGCCATATAGGTCTACGCATTCAACCTGCGGCTCGCGGTTCTGTAGGTAGCGGCGCGGGGAAATGCAGCGGATCTCTCAGGTTTTGCAGCTCCCGGTAGTAATACAGCGGAGCGGGCCGGCGGTCCTTGAACTTCAGCGTCTTTAGGAATTCGATTTCGTCTTCGGTGGCGTCGCCGCTCATGGATTTGTCCCTGAGGAACTGCTCGAAGGCTGGTTCTATGGCGAATGCGCGCTGGGGCTCCTGTTCCGCAAACTCAAAGCGCTTCACGCTTCCGGGCGCCAGCCGGTTGTTCAGGACCACTTCTATGCCAAACGTCTTCACGTCGATATCCCAGGAATCGATCATCGGATCGAGAAACGATACGCAATTTTCAAGCGAAACATTGAATACATCGGTATCGAGAAACTCCAGAGTCGCCACTCGCATCTGTTCATAGCTGCGGCCGCTGAGTTCACCCATCAACCGGAGCCACTCCTCGTTTCGCAATTCCTCTTTGGCCACTCCCTGGGCCACGTCCAGAAGCTTTTGTGTGATTAGCCGCTCGAATTCACCAAAAGGCTCTTTTTCAAAAATCCTGCGTACTTCTTTGCGCTTCTCCGGTTCGCACTTGCGAAGGACTAATTCGCGGCATTCTTTGAACAGAGGCCTGGGTGGCTCCGTAACGCGCTTCTTCAAGTCCTCCTGCCGCTGAAAGTCCGCCAGCTTAGACAGTTCTCCCGCGGGGAGCTTCAGGAATTCGCTCATCCGGTCGTACAGGTCCGTACGTCCCGGCGCGGGCGGCGCCTTCTTTCGCGTCAAGAGCTGCGAGATATAGGATTCGGTGACCTGAGCAGCCGCAGCCAAGTCTTTCTGATCCAGCGCCAGTTCGTTTAAACGGTGCCGAATCAATAGGGAAACGTCCATTGGAAGCTCCAGTAGTTCACTGTTACGGGTAAACTACAGGCCCTATTATGCCACCACGGAACTTGACAAGCAATAGAACTTAACCTAAAATTGTTAATAGGCGAAGCCCGTCAGCGCACGCCACAAGAGAGGTTGCTCATGCTCGAATCCCATCAAACATCTACGGGGACCGGATACACGACGACGGTTGCTTTGCTGGCCGTAGCCTTCGTCTTCATTCCGGCCGTATTGTTCGTCTCGCGCCCATTTGGATATGGATTCGCTTCGTTGGCGATCGCCTGTAGCGTTCTGTGTGTGGCCTTGGCCCGGATGAACTGGAAGAGATCGTCGAATCTCACCATACCTTCGATCGCGAGCCAGAGAGTGGTTGCCAAATGACCCCCGCTCGTTTCGGATCAATCGCAATTCTGTGCGGCGTTCTGGGGACCTCCGTACTCTTCGCCGGAGATTTATCGAGCTATCGCGGCCTGAAGCTTGGCATGAACCTCGCCGCGGCGGCCAAACAGGCGGGAACGAGACCTGCGGACGCGAAAATCGTCCACCAGCGCCCGGCCGTGATTCAGGAAATGAACTGGGAGCTTCGTTCAGCCCTCCAGGTGAATCCAAAGCCGGATCCCGTGAGAGACGGATTGCTGTCCTTCTTTAATGGCGAGCTCTTTCGCATCATCGTCACGTACGATCGCTACAAAGTTGAGGGAATGACGGCGGACGACATGATCCAGGCCATCTCCGCCACCTACGGAACCGCCACCATGCCGACAGCCGAGATCGCATATCACTCCAATTACGGCGAGGTCGCACCCGTCATCGCGCGCTGGGAAGACGCTGAGAGTTCCTACGACCTGGTCCGCACCGGAGATCGAGCCAGCTTTGCCATGATCCTGTATTCGAAGCGGCTGGATGCCCTGGCGCAGGCGGCGATCGTCGAGTCGGCCCGCTTGGATGCGCAGGAGGCGCCGCAGCGGGAAATCGAAAGGCAGAAAAAACGAGACTCGGACGAGCGTATCGTTCTAGACAAGGCACGATCGGTGAACAGGCCGAATTTCCGTCCCTGAGGGCGCCGAATGACACTCATCAGTGTGAAATTCAGCACGCAGGAAATCGAGCTGTTAAGCAGCCTGGCCTCGGATCAGCTATTCCGCAGAGAGTTCATCGATCCCAGGCTTCCCGGCCACAGATCGAACCCCGCGGAGTTGAACCTGGGGAAAAAGCTGGTCGAACGCCTGCGCTTGACGGCAGACAAGGTGAAGCGCGCCCCCATGCCGAAGAGAAACGGGACTCATGCCGTTTAACCAGTTTATTCCGCGGACCTTCACTGCGGAGTCGGTCCACATGTACGCACCGATTACCTCCGGGGTCTATGGAATATCGAACTCGCAGGAGTGGATATACATCGGCGAAACCGACAATATCCAGAGCTCGTTACTGACTCACTTGCAGAGCCTTCACACGTCGCTCATGAAACGGGAGCCGACAGGATTTGTCTTTGAAGTATGCGACCAAGCGCATAGATCGTCCCGGCAGGATCGCCTGGTCAGCGAATACGACCCCGCATGTAACCGGCAGTCTTCACGGCACTTGTGATGGCGGAAAGCATTAGAAGGAGCGAAATGATGCAGTTCATTCTTACCGGATTCACGCAGGATATGGCATTTCGCGTGTTTGCATTTGAACGCATGGGCCTCGACCGGGTACGGACCAAATACGCCGTCAAGGCCGATCTTGCGCTGGTTCGAAGATACGGCATTCAGGTGCAGGAGCTGCCGTTATTGTGCCGGAATCTTCTGGCGCGCTGTGACGAGAGCCAGGAGAATCACACCCTGACCTTCACCGAAGATGATATGTGTCTGCACGCAAAGGATCGCGCGGCCGCCAAAGAATCGGCCGCACAGAAGAGAAAGCCGCCACGCAGGCCGGCCAGTGAAAACGTCGGAGCCGCATGGCGCGGCCACCACCCGCTCCAGACAGCCCGACCAGTCTTAAAGCAAGGTATCGATGGACAAGCGATTATTGAAGCGACATAAACGCCAGGTTTCGCGCGCGAAAGAGAACGTACGCCTTTCAGCGCCTGACTTGCGCACGCCGGAACAGATCAAGGCTGCCCGGGAAGCCAGCCGTCCCGCCCAGGGCGCCACCAAGGGACCCAATGTGCAGGGATCAGCGGCATCATTCCGCAATAGGGCCGCCACAGGGACCGGGTCGGCGGCGAAAACCGGACTTTCCGACTGAAGAATCGAGCTAAGGTAGACTATGTTTCAGGCGCGATGTCCAAACTGCAGATCTGTTGATTTCAGGGGTGTCGGCCTCCGGAACGCCATGGAGAGAGCCGTCCAGTGGCTCCTCTCACCCTACCGCTGCTCTCTGTGCGGTCGCCACTTCTTCCTGTTCCGATGGCTCGCCCCGCTCGAAGGAACGTCCTAACCCTCCGGCTGCGTCGGCACCGCCACCTCAGGCAGGATTCCGAGCTCTCGATAGATAGGCCGGATCACGCTGCGAATCTCGGGAAGCTTCGAGTAGAACCACGCCGCCCCGGCCAGGCAGATCGCGCCCGCGCCGGTCATGGTTGCCGGCGCGCCGATTCGGGCTGCTACCGCCCCCGCCAGTAAGCTGCCGATCGGACTCATCCCCAGGATCGCCAGCGTGTAAAAGGACATTACGCGCCCGCGCTTATCGTCCGGCACGATGGTTTGCAGGATCGTATTGCTGGCCGCCATTTGCTGCATCATGCCGAATCCGGTGACTGCCATCAGCAGCAGCGACAGCCACAGCGACCGCGAAATGCCCAGCACCACCAGCCCGCCTCCGAACAGCGCGGCGCTCGTGGCGATTCTCTTCCCCAAACCGATCACGCTTTGCCGCATAGCCAGGCCAATGGCGCTGATCAGCGCACCCACGCCCGACATCCCCACCAGGAATCCCAGGGTGTGCGCTCCGCCGTGCAGGATATTGACCGCCACCACCGGCATCAGCACCGTGTACGGCATCCCGATGACGCTCACCAATCCGAGCAGCAGCAGAATCGACCGGATGGCCGGCGACTCCACCACGTACTTCCATCCTTCCGCCAGCTCCTGCAGCGCGCTTTTCTGCGCGACCCGCGGAGGCGCCGGCTCGACTTTCATCGCCAGTAGCGAGTAGATCACGGCGATATAGCTGAGCCCGTCGATCAGAAAACAAACGCCGGCACCCGCGCTCGCGATGATCACGCCCGCGATAGCCGGCCCCACCAACCGGGCTCCGTTCACCATGGAGGAGTTCAGAGCGATCGCGTTTCCCAGATCGGCGCGGTCTTCGATCATCTCGACCACGAACGCCTGCCGTGCCGGCATGTCGAAGGCGTTGATCAATCCCTGCATGAACGTGAGGCCGATCACCCACCACAGATTGATCGACCCGGTGAATGCCAAGGCGGCCAGTCCTAGCGATTGGATCATGGCCAGGACCTGCGTGATCACCAGGACGCGATGGCGGTTCCAGCGGTCCAGCCACACGCCCGCTATGGGTGTCACGAAGAACGCCGGGATCTGGCCCACGAAGCTGGTGAGTCCCAGCAGGAAGGCGGAATCGGTGAGCTGGTAGACGATCCAACTGGTGGCGAGCCGGGTCATCCACGTGCCGATGAGAGAAACACTCTGGCCCGCGAAGAATAGCCGGTAGTTGCGAGATCGCAGGGCGCGCAAGCTGCGGCCCCACGCGTTGGTGGCTGCCATCCCGACAACTTGATTCTAGCGTTCCGGCAGCGTTACAGCCTAACTCGGTCCGTGGGCGTGACAGTCCTACGGTCGTATTCGGCGTGCGGACTTCAAGGCTTAGACAAGGCGGATTCGGGCGCTCCTGCGCGAATCACTTTGGCTTGCTCCTCCGCATGGATCGCGGCGTTTTCCGAAGCATCTTCCGTCAAGTTCGGCCGCAAGGCGTGGATTGCCTGGCCAAGAGATTGCCCTGCGGTCACCCGGTCCTTCAGATCAGCGAAAGGAAGGGTGAGATTCTTAGCGGCTTCCAAGGTCGCGATGAACTGACCTTCGTTCTTGAAACCCGCCGCCGCGTTTTGCAATGTGCTGCCCGGCGGAAGCAGAGTCTGCAAGCGAGAAGCCAGCGCCGTGTTCGATGCCAGTCGCGTGACGAACCCGCCCGGCTTTCCGGCGGATTCGGACTGCTCCAGGTCCCGCTCGGCCTGACGGTCGGCGAGCTTGGTATTGTTCTTGACGGTTTTGTCATCCAGATTCGGACGCAGTTCCTGGATTGCCTTCCCCAACGAGACCGGATTTGTTCCGGTCATCTTCGCCTTAAGCTGGTCGAAAGGAATATTCAGGTTGTGGGCCACGTGCAGCGCTGCGACGAACTGGCCCTGGTTGCGGAAACCCGTGGCGGCTCCTGCCAAAGTGGTGCCCGCCGGGAGCAGTGGCTTAAGTTGCGTTGATAAACCGACATTTTGCGAGACCCGTAGAGAAACGTCAGCGGAAGTTCCCCCTCCTCCATTCGCCGCGTTGTTCCCATCCCCGTGATTTCCGTCGTTGTGATTAGCGCTGTTTCCAGATTTCCCGCCGGGCTGCGAAACCGGGCTGTTGACAGCGCCCGCCGCGGTGCCGGCAACCGATCCTCCCGCTCGTCCAACGCCCCCGCCTTGTCCGCGTTGGGCCCATACCGGAATCGCGAGCGCGATCGTAGTTCCTATTACGGCGGTTCGAACGAATGTATGTCTCATGTAAGTTCCTCCTATTCTTAACTCCCCTAAACGACGGACCTTCAAAGGCCCCCGATCCCCAAGCTGTGCCGGATCCGGAATCCTACTCCGAAGAACACAGTGTCCAGCCTGTATTGCGTACTGCGCGTATAGCCCGCATAAACATTGAACGAAGGCCGCACGCCGACCGTCGCCCAAGTCGAAAACCCGTGATCGCGCGCGATATCAGCCGTCCCCGTGGTAGTGCTCTGCGTTTCAAACACCTGCTTCAGCAGGCCGCGCGCGGCGCCCGGAACTGCTGCGGCTAGCGGGCCGCGTTTGGTCACCACCCGGCTTGTTACGGTTTGCTGTCCGCTCGGCTGGATCAGGTAAGCGGATCCACCCACATTCATCCACCGCGCCAGCCGGTAACGCGCGCCGCCTTGTACGTGGGTCACAAGACCATAGCTCGTATATGGGCGCACGAAAAACTGAGTGTCCGATACGGCGTTTGCGATTCCAACTTCGCCGAAAGGAGTCAGGGATCCGAAACTGCGCTCGAAATAATTGCTCCAGTCGACTGTGGCGTGTCCCGTCGAAAGACCTTTATCGCGGTCGCCCGTCGGTGCCGTCCCGGTGACGGTCGAAACATAGTTCACAACCCGGTTGGGCCGCGCGAATCGGAGTTCGCTGAACACGTTCCCCACGCCATTGAACGAACTGGTTCCGTTGGAAGCTTGCGTGGAACTGGAAGGATTGACGAAATAATAGGGAACCCCAAGGCTGAGCGACCAGTGCCGCGTGAGCAGGTACCCCGCGGAGGTATCCAAACGCGTGACGCTCCCGAGAGAATTCACGCTGCCCTGGACGCGTCCTTCGAACGTGAAGCGCCCCGACTCTTGTGCGATCAGGCCGGGCGCCGTTATACACACTACGACTGCAATGGATCGAAGCATGTGTCCCCTAAATGTCCTTTCCCCAAAAGAACTCTGTTGACGCGGGAATGCTGTGGAAAGCACGCTGCGTGCCAAGTCGACCGCGCATCACAAACACTGATAACGCGTCGTGTTTTTAGCTGCGTGCCGCTACGCCAGGTGCAGCTTAGGCATTTTTTTCCACTGGTACTGTGTAACTCTGATCTAGGTACTAGCCCTTATACGGGGATCGGTTGACTGCCTCTCAGGCCCCGTAAACCAGCCCCGCCTTGTGACACACTTAAGAAAACAACCCAATGCTGACCTGGTGGATGTGGATGATCCTCGGGCTCGTGCTGCTGGCGTGCGAAATGATCACGCCCGGCATGTTCTATTTCATGTTCCTGGGGATCTCCGGACTGCTGACCGGCCTGGTGGCATTTCTTGTTCCCGATCTGCCCGCTTGGGCTGCGTGGCTGCTGTTCTCCGTTTTTTCGCTGATTTCAGTGGGATTTTTTCGCAAACCGCTGATGGAAAAACTGCAGCTTTCTGGAAAGCACGGCCACAAGGTGGATTCGCTCATCGGCGAGACAGCCCTCGCGCTCGAGGACATTCCCCCCGGTGCAATCGGCAAAGTAGAACTGCGCGGCGCCGCCTGGACCGCACGCAATGCCGGAGACCAGCCGATCCATCGTAACGAACGTCCCAAGGTCGAGCGGGTCGAAGGGCTCACGTTGTACATTCGGATTTAATAACGACACGGAAACAATAATCCGAACAAAGGGAGACTTGCATGGATCCTCTGATTCTTGTCGCGGTGTTTCTGGCGCTGCTGATCATCATCGTCCTGGTGAAGACGGCGGTGGTGGTTCCGCAGCAGAACGCGTTCGTAGTCGAGCGACTGGGGACCTACAGTGGAACGCTGGGCGCCGGATTCCATTTGTTGACACCATTTGTGGACGTGATCCGTTATCGTCACTCGCTCAAGGAGCAGACCTACGATATCCCCGAGCAGGTCTGTATCACCCGCGACAATGTTCAGGTGGGCGTGGACGGAGTCCTGTATTTAAAGGTGCTGAATCCCGAACGGGCGTCATATGGAATTACCGACTATCGATTCGCAATTGTCCAGCTTTGCCAGACAACATTACGCAGCGAAATTGGCAAAATCGACTTGGATAAGACCTTCGAGGAACGAGCCACCATCAATACCCAGGTGGTTACCGAAGTCGACAAGGCTTCCGAAGCGTGGGGCGTAAAGGTGCTGCGCTACGAGATCAAGAACATCACGCCGCCGCAAGACATTCTGGCAGCTATGGAAAAGCAGATGCGCGCCGAACGCGAGAAGCGCGCCATCGTCCTCACCTCGGAAGGCGTCCGCGATGCCGCCATCAACAAGGCCGAGGGCGAAAAACAGCAGGTGATCAAGGCATCCGAAGCTCGCAAACAACAGCAGATCAATGAGGCCGAAGGCCAGGGCTCGGCCATCATGACCGTCGCCAACGCCACCGGATCGGGCATCCGGCAGGTGGCCGAAGCCATCCTGGCTCCGGGCGGCTTCGAAGCCGTGCAACTGCGGGTTGCCGAGCAGTACATCAATCAATTCGGAAACCTTGCCAAGCAGGGAAACACTCTGATCGTTCCGGCTAATTTGACCGACATTGCCAGCATGATCGGAGCGGCGATGAACGTCATCCGGGCTGGCCAGCCTGGTCCGAGCCGGCCTCCGCAGCCGCCTCCACCACCCCCACCCGTGCCGCGGGCGTAGAGTATTTACCTTAACTGCAGTACTAAAGAAAGACTGTACGTAAGCGCAATAACCAATTGCCCTGCGCGCTAATTGACCTGAAGATTGAACAAGACGGTCACCTCCCCCGCGCTCTGCTTTCAGCCACAAGTGAACCGTTAAGGTCAAACTATGGCCACGTCGCCGCCGCGCGAAGTACGGACGAGTGTCCCGCCAAAACAGTGGCTTGGCGCACTGCTGTCCCAGGACGACGATGGCCTGTTTAGCGGTTCCGCTCTTCGAAGACTTCCTTACGCCGCGGTAGCAGTTCCTCTATTTCTTGCCCATCTCGCTTTGTCGCAACTGGGCTGGTTATTGCTTTCGGGTAATACTCTTACGCCCGTGTGGCCTGCCGCCGGACTGGACCTGATGGCCCTGCTGGTGTTCGGACCCCGCTTCTGGCCTGTGCTGTTCGCTGCCTACTTCGTGACGACCTCCGGAAGGTCGGTATCGTGGGCGCCGGCTCTGGGGATGGCCTTCGCGGATACCTTGCGGGCCTTGGCGAGTCTATGGCTCTTCACAGCCATCTCGAAGCACAGAAAGTTCCTGGGGCATTTTGAGGAAGTCGCAGCGATTGCAGGAACCGCCATGCTGTCGCCGATGGCGTCGGCCATCGTCGGGACCGGAATCCTGATTTTAGGCGGTCGGTTCCCTGCCAACCAATGGGGCGTGGTTTCAAGCCGATGGTGGATCGGGGACACCCTGGGCTTGCTTATCGTAACGCCGGCCCTGCTTGGGTTTGGCAAGTGTGCCGCAGGCTTGGTTCCATTTTGCGATCGAAAAGTGATCGGCAAAACGGTGCTGCTGGCCGCCGCCGTAGCGGCCGTATGTTATTTTATCTTTTTCCGCCCCGAAGCCTCGTATCTGCTCTTCTCTGTGTTCCTGTTAATCCTGGTTTCAGCCGCCTGGGCAGGATCTCCCGCGGCCCGCGTAAGCTCGCTGGTGATCGCGTCGGCCGCGGTGTGGGCCACGCACATCGGCGTGGGAGTGTTTGCAGGCGACACGGTCCGGGAAAATCTCCAGAACCTCAACCTGTTTCTTGCGGCCGTATCGCTGACCGGTCTCGCCGTGGGTGCCTTCCGGACCTCCGGCAGCCTGTTGCTGCCGGGTGGCGTCCTGGTGGCGGGATGGGTATTGAGCGGATGGCTCTACGCGTCTCTCGATCGGGAGCGTGTGAGCTACGATCAGGCCCGCATGGATAAAGTCGTCACCGCTGTCGAGAGCCGCATTCGAGGCCGTCTGACGACCTACGAAGATGTCCTGCGCGGCGCCGGCGGATTCATCGCCGCCTCGCGAATTCCAAATCCCCCCGACTGGGAAATCTACGTCAATCGTCTGGGATTATTGGAGCGTTATCCAGGAACGGAAGTGGTTTCGGTGATTCGTCCCGTCATGCCCACCGAGTTGGAGACTTTCACGGCAATGCAGCGCCGTACCGGCTCACCGGAATTTACGGTCCGGCCCTTGCCGATAGCGGGTCGGGGCACTGAACCTGACGGCCCCTACTTCGTCATAGTTTGCGCCCAACCCTCCAGCGTCGCAGCGAGAGCGCTGGGAACGGATGTGGCCGTGGATCCTCGGCGGCGCGCGGCCGCGGAGAAGGCGCGCGATTCCGGTGCGGCCACGTTGACCAGGCTCACCACTCTGGTTCGTAGCGGTGGGAACGCCTTGCAGCTTTTCGTTCCCGTCTACGCTACTGGGGCGGCAGTCTCAACCAAGGCGGAACGTCAAACAGCCCTGATAGCTTGGGTAACGGTGGTCTTCAGCACCGACGCGCTCTTCCAGTCATCGCTCGCCGGCATGGAAAATCAGATCGCCCTCCAAGCATTCGATGACGGTATCGGTCCTGGAAACCTCATGTTCTCCTCGGATGAGGGGCTCCCTCTCAACCGGCAATACGAGCGGACCACCAGACTGGAACTGGACGGAAGCACTTGGACCTTGGCCTGGAATCCTACGCCCAAGTTCCCATATCTGAGTAAGACTCCCTCCGCATGGGCCGCCGGATGCACCGCGCTCTTGTCATTGCTGCTGGCAGGACTGGTCGTGAATCTCCACTCCACCGGGCAGCGCGCCTTCGCCCTGGCTGAGGAGCGAACGCGTGAGCTGGCCAAGGCTCTGCACGCCGCCGATGCCGCCAATCGATCCAAGTCGGAGTTCCTCGCCAACATGAGCCATGAGATCCGCACGCCTATGAACGGCGTCCTGGGAATGATCAGCCTGGTGCTTGATGGCGATCTCAATGACGAGCAGCGGGAGTTCGCCCGAACCGCCCATAGCGCGGGGGAATCTCTGCTGAGGGTACTCAACGACGTCCTGGATTTCTCCAAGCTCGAAGCAGGACGGATGCCCATCGAGACGCGGCCATTCGACCTCGGCACGATAGCAACCAACGTGATCGACCTGCTTACCCCGCAGGCCGCGGAAAAGGGTATCGAGCTGGCGCTGCGCTGGTCGCCCCAAAATCCCCGCGCGCTGATGGGCGACGCCGGCCGGCTCCGCCAGGTGCTCCTCAACCTTGCAGGCAACGCGGTGAAATTCACCTCCCACGGGAGAGTCACCCTCGGTGTCGACTGCCCCGAGTGCAAAGCCGGCAAAGCCCGTATTCGATTCGAGGTCGACGATACCGGCATCGGCATCGCCAAAGACGTGCAGCAGCAGCTCTTCCAGAAATTCACCCAGGCCGACGCCTCCATCACCCGCCGTTTCGGCGGTACGGGTTTGGGACTCGCGATCAGCAAGGAATTGGTTCAGCTCATGGGCGGCGATTTGGGGCTAAGAAGCACCCCCGGCGAGGGTTCCACGTTCTGGTTCGAACTTTGGCTTCCTGTGGTCCAGCCAACAGTCGCTAGCGCAGCGGGTGAAAAGGGTGTTTTGACGATATCGTAAGGCCGACCCAAACACTAGCCCCTCATATACTTGCAGCCGCTGACGTGATATACTTCTCGGCGTAAATCAGGAGGTGTGATGCGCCAGGTATCCGCCGCGCTCCTCGGCTTGGCCCTAACGGCAGGGATTGTTTACACTGCCGAATCTGATGTCTTCACTCCCGCTCAGCGCAGTTTCTGGGCGTTTCAAACGGTGAAGAAATCGCCCGTCCCCGTGGTCAAGAACCAGCAATGGGTCAAGACTCCGATCGACTCGTTCGTGCTGGCGAAGCTCGAAGAGGCGGGCATCCAGCCCAACGCACCCGCCGACCGGCTCACTCTGCTGCGGCGCGCCACTATCGACATGACGGGGCTGCCGCCGACGCAGGAAGAGATCCAACAATTTCTGAGCGACAAATCGCCCAACGCCTGGGAAAAAGTGGTGGACCGTCTGCTCGCCTCGCCCGCGTATGGCGAGCGCTGGGCGCGCCACTGGCTGGACGTCGCGCGCTACGCCGACAGCAACGGCTTCAAGGCGGATGAAACGCGTCCCAACATCTGGCGCTATCGCGACTACGTGATCGACGCATTCAATCAGGACAAGCCCTACGACCGCTTTATTCGCGAACAAATCGCCGGCGACGAGCTGTATCCCGGCGATCCCGACGCGCTGGTCGCGATGGGTTTCAATCGCCATTGGATCGATGAGACCAACGCCGCAGCTCTGTTCACCCGCCGTCAGGAAACGCTCGACGACATGACCACCGCGACCGGCGAGGCTTTCCTGGGCCTCACTTTCGGCTGCGCGCGCTGCCACAACCACAAGTTCGATCCTATTCTGCAGAAGGATTACTATCGCCTGCAGTCGTTCTTCGCCAACACCAGCTTTGGTGACGGTCCGCTTCCCTTGAAGGACCCCACGCAGCGCCAGAAGTATGACGCGCAGAAGGCGCTATGGGACGAAAAAACCAAAGACATCCGCGCCGAGATGAACAAGATCCTGGAACCGCTGCGGGCCGCCAAGCTCGAGAGCGGCGCTCACACATTCGAGGAGCAAGTGAAAGAAGCCATCCGTATGGATCCCTCCAAGCGCGATCCATGGCAGGCGATGCTCTATCACACGGCCGAGCCGCGTGTGACCTTCGATGAGGAGCCGGATGCGCGCACGCTGCGCAGCCTCAAGGGCGATGACGGGAAGCGCTACTCGGAGCTGAAGAAGCAGCTCGCCGAATTCGATTCGCTCAGGCCCGCCAAGCTGCCGGAAGGCCAGTTCATGGTCGATATCGGACCCAAGGCGCCGCCCACGTATGTACTGAGAGGCGGCAACTTCGACTTGAAGGGTGAGGAAGTCCAGCCCGGTTTCCTGTCGATCCTGGATCCGACCGACGCCAAGGTCGCCCCGCTCCCCAACTCTACCGGCCGGCGCACTGCTTTGGCCGCATGGCTTACCGACCCCAAGAATCCGCTGGTCGCGCGTGTGATGGTGAATCGCATCTGGCACTATCATTTCGGAAAGGGCATCGTCGCGACGCCCGGCGATTTCGGCCGCATGGGATCCCGTCCGACGCATCCCGAGCTGCTGGATTACCTGAGCGCGAACTTCGTCGAGAACGGCTGGAGCATCAAGAAACTCCACCGCCAGATTCTGCTGTCCAACACCTATCAGCAGTCCTCCGACCTGCAAGCCAAGGCCGCCGAGGCTGATCCCGACAACAAGCTGCTGTGGCGCTGGTCGCGCCGGCGCATGGAAGCCGAAGCCATTCGCGATTCCATGCTGTTCACCAGCGGGCTGCTGAATCCGCAAATGGGCGGCCCGGGAGTTTTCCCGCCAGTTCCCGCCGGCACATTGTCCGATCTCTCGGCCACCGCAGCCGCGGGCGGCTGGAAGACCGAGAAGGATGTGGCCCAGACCAATCGCCGCAGCGTGTACATCTTCGTGCGGCGCAATCTGCGCTATCCCATGCTCCAGGAATTCGATTCGGCCAATACCTTCGAGAGCTGCGATTTCCGCAAGAACACCGTCACGCCATCGCAATCGCTGGATCTGCTGAATAATGATCTGATCCTGCAATGGGCGCAGTCGCTGGCTGGACGCGTGTTGAACGACAGCGGGCTGACGCCAGATGCGCAGATTGAGCGGACGTTCAAGCTCACCTACGGACGCGCGCCTTCCGCTGCAGAGCAAAAACTCGCGGCGGATTTCCTGACCCGGCAGATGCCGATCATGTCGCAGCGCCTGGCGGACGCGAAAACCAAGCCGCCCTTGCCTGCGAACATGCCCGCGGGAGCGGATCCGGTGCGCGCAGCCGCATTGGTCGACCTGTCTCAAATGCTGCTCGATTCGAACGAGTTCCTGTACATCAATTAAGGAGACGACCATGGCTGATCCAATGCTCAACAAGCTCAAGCATCACTGGAACGTCTCCAACCGGCGCGAATTCTTCACGCAGGCCGGCAGCGGACTCGCCGGAATCGCCCTGGCCGCCATGCTGGCCGAGGACGGCTACGCCGCGGGGGTCGATCCTCTTGCACCCAAAAAGCCCCACGTCGCTCCGCGAGCCAAGAACGTGATCTGGTGTTTCATGGAAGGCGGGCCCAGCCAGGTGGATCTGTTCGATCCCAAGCCTTTGCTCGACAAGATGGCGTTGCAGCCCGTTCCGCCGTCGTTTCATCCCGAGACCCTGCTGACCGCGCAGGGCGCCAAGCCCAGCGACGGTCTCTTCCCTGCCCGGCGACCGTTCAAGCAATATGGCCAGAGCGGCCTGTGGGTCTCCGACTGGCTCCCTTACATCTCCCAGCACGTGGACGATCTGGCGGTGATCCGATCCTGCCAATCCGACGCCGTAAATCACGTCGGCGGCGTGTGCCAGATGAACACGGGATCGATCCTGGCCGGGCGCCCTTCGCTGGGAGCGTGGCTGACCTACGGACTTGGCACCGCGCAGAAGAATCTGCCGACCTTCGTGGTCATGCAGGACGATAAAGAGATCCTGGGCGCGGTGCAGAACTACGGTTCGGGGTTCTTGCCTGCGACCTATCAGGGCACGCTGTTCCGGCAAGGCGATACGCCCATCCTCAACTTGAAGCCGCCCGCCGGAACTACCGATGAGCAGCAGCGCAGCAAGATCGATCTGCTGCAGAAACTGAACGAATTTTTCGGTCGCAATAAAGAAGACGATACCGAGCTCGACGCGCGCACCCGTTCGTATGAGCTGGCCTACCAGATGCAGTCCTCCGCACCCGAAGCGGTCGACCTCAGCAAAGAGAGCGACGCTACAAAAGCACTGTACGGCATGGACGAGAAAGAGACCGCCGTCTACGGCGCGAACTGCCTGATGGCTCGCCGCCTGGTCGAGCGCGGCGTTCGCTTCGTCGAAGTCTACAGCGGCTCCGGCTCAGGCTGGGACGCGCACCAGGACGTCAACAACAATCACACTAAGTGGTGCAAGGCTTCCGATAAGCCCGTGGCTGGCCTGCTGGCAGATCTGAAAGCCCGCGGGATGTTGGAAGACACGCTGGTGGTGTGGGGCGGCGAATTCGGCCGCACCCCGTTCGCCCAAATCACGGCCGGACAGACCCCGGAAAAATACGGCCGCGATCACAATCCATGGGGCTTCACCATGTGGATGGCGGGCGGCGGCGTCAAGGGCGGCCAGACCATAGGCACCACCGACGAGATCGGTCTAAGGGCCGTCGACGAGCCCCATCACGTTTGGGATATCCACGCTTCGATCCTCTATCTGCTCGGTCTCGATCATCTGAAGACCACCTACATGCATAACGGCCGCGCCGAGCGGCCCACCGTCACCGGCGGGAACCTGATCACGAAACTGTGGGCGTGAAATCCCTCGGACTGGTTCTCTTTTCAATAGCGGCGGCGGGACAATCGCCTCCAGGGGCGCTTCCCGACGGGCCCGGGAAGGACCTGGTCGAAGCCGTCTGCGGTGCCTGCCATGAACCCACTCGCGTCGCGACCCAGCACTTTTCTAAGACGGAGTGGCAGTCGAAAGTCCTTGAGATGCTTCAGGAAGATCCGGACGTCACCCAGCAGGAGAGGGACCGGATCGTCGACTACCTGGCTAACAACTTTCGCCCAAAAATCAATGTAAACAAAGCGCCGGCCAAGGATCTGGCGGAGGCATTGGAGCTCTCGGCCAAGGACGCGGACGCCATCGCTCGTTACCGCGAAAAAAATGGTAACTTCAAAACGATAGAGGATTTAAAGAAGGTCCCCGGCCTGGATGCGGCTAAAATCGAGGTCCACCGGGAACGTTTGGATTTTTGACCCGTTGACACGGTCAAGCTGTTGAGAGTACTCTAGTTCGAAGTCTTTGGAGGCGTTAATAATGAGAGCTAAATTAGGCGTTCTGATAGCGGCGACTCTGTTGGTGGCTGCCGTGCCGATCCTGGCGCACCATTCGATCGCGGCGGAATTTGACTCGACCAAGACAGTGACTGTGACGGGTACCGTCACGAAGCTGGACTGGATGAACCCCCACATCTGGGTCTATCTTGATGCGAAAGACGCAAGCGGCAAGATCACCAAGTGGCAGTTCGAGGGTGGTCCTCCGAACTCGCTCAGAAGGAACGGCTGGACCAAGGATGCCTTGAAAGAGGGTGATATGGTCACCGTCGAGGCGATTCGCGCCAAGGACCCCGTGAACGCCCAGGGCGTGTACATCGGCAACGCCCGAAACGTTACCCTGCCTGGCGGCAAGAAGGTCTTCAGCGGATCCGCTGAGGATGGCGGCAAGCAGCAATAAGCTCGGCCCGCTCTAAGCCTTTAGGTGGGCGGGATTGCTTCGCGGGCGCTGTTTCTGTACGCCTTCAAAGATTTCGTTGAAGTCGCGGAACAGCGCCTTGTAGTTTTCGGGGTCGCGATATTCCTTCTTCTGGTAGCCCTCCCGCAGCTCATCCAGCTCGTCCACGCGGGCCCAACCCTCGGGCAGCGCGTAAGCGTAATAAGGATACTGCGGCGGGACATTGCGGGCTAACACTACATTGATCTTCCGTCCCCGTTTGCGGGCGGCATACACGCGATGAATGCCGTCGTTGATCAGCAAAACCTTGCTGCCGTCGCGTTCGACCGATTCCTCGATCACCGGGGGCAGAAACGGGATGGGCGCATCGAGATCCGGATCGGTTCCATGGGGCCAGAACAACAGCGCGCCGCGTAACGCGAAAATGTCGATTCCGCGCAGCTCGAACGCGTCCGCCACGTCCAGAATCGCCTGAACTCCTTCTTGCAGCACATAGCGCTGCGCCGGGGTGAGCGCCTCGGGATCGGCTTCCAGGATTTCGAGCGTTGCGTCTTTGTACACCTCCGCGCGATCGAACCCGCGCAAGCGAGTGCGTTTCAAGCGGCTCAACAGGTCGGCTTCGGTCAGCAGGTCATACTTGATAATTTGCATTGTTTAATAAACGTGGCTTAGTAATTTGGACGGTTCCAATTCCGCGATCGAAGCGAGCGTGAGGTCGGGCGGCGGCGCGTCTCCATTCATCACGTCAATCAAGTCGGCCTTCTCCTTCTCGGGACGGTGCAGAACCCACACGGTGCGCATCCCCAGCTCGATGGCCGGCCGAATATCGTTCTTGTAAGTATCGCCTACCATGACGGCGTCTTCCGCGCGAGCTTCCACGGCGCGAAGAGCCAGTTGGAAAAACGCCGGATCCGGTTTCATCAGGCCGGTTTGAAACGAAAGAAACTGAGGCTGGTGCTCGGCTTCTTCCGGAAACTCCTGCCGGAAGTGTTCGTAGAACGGAGGCCAGATATTCGATAGGTATGCTCTGGGGATCCCGCCCGACTTGAGCTTTTCGATTAGCTCCCGCGCGCCGGGCAGAACATAGGCTTCCTGAAGCTGGGCGTTCCAGAGGGCCGTGCACGCCTCCAGCGCGCGATCGTGATCCACGTGCAGCCGGTTGACGATCGTGTTCGCCAGTTGCTCCGGATCGCGCGCGGGCGAGCGAAATAACAGGCGCTCCAGTTCAGGGACCGCCTGCGGGCCGAGCCCCAGAGTCTCCGAGAGCCGCCGGGCGGGACCAAACGGAGGACCGTCGATCAGCGTAGAGCCAATATCGAAGAACACGATCAAGAAGACTTTTCCTGGGCGGCCTTTTCCTGAGAACGCGCCGCCTTCATTTCAAATTCCTTGCGCGCCACTTCGCGGCCCAAATAGAGCGCGTGTGCGATCTCCGACAGCGCCACGTCGCGCGCCAGTTGCCGCTCGATCTCTTCCGCGCTCTTGCCGCGATATTCGCCGATCTTCATGCCGTTGTAGGAGTGCTCGACCACGATCTCCCACGTCGCCCGGTCGAACGTAGTCGTGAACGCGCCGTTCGGATCCATCCGCGGCCCAAGCTTGCCTGTGGCCGGATCGTGCACTTCGTCGGATTCCTTGCTGGTGGCGATCTTCCGAGCTTTTTCGAGCGAAGAAACGTCGATGCTGATGGAGTGGCTGAACACGGTCAGCGGACCGGGCTCCATGCCAGCCTTCTCCGCGACAAATCGTTGAATCGCAATCAGCCCGTAGACGTTCTCCGGCCAGGCCTCCATCGCGTTGTGCGAACGAAACGTCGCCGTCAGTGTCAGCTTCCCCTCAAATTTCCTGAAAAACGCCGACACGAAGCACGGAGTATCGGTGCCCTCCGGCAAATCGCGAGTGTTGTCCCACAGCGCGATGTAGGCGTGTCGCGATTCGGGCTTATCTTTCAGCCGCTGCGCGGTGATTTCCAAAGAATCGACGAGTTTTCCGTCCCGCCGGAAGTATCCGCGCAAACGGTTGCCGTAGGTATAGCCCAGATCAGGCGGCTTTTCGGGATCGAGAATGCGCCGCTGATAACCCTGAAACTTCTGCAGACTGAATCCGTACTGCTGCAGAATTTCGTCGGGCTCCTCTTGAGGATTTTCGATGATCGCTTTGATGTTCTGCAGCTCGACACGCCCCTCGGGCCCGCTCTTCTTCGCAACCATGTTGCGATGACCGAAGCGGAACAGGCGAAATATCAGCTCCGACCACGCCTCCATCGGCGTGTCGCGCACGATCGTGTGGCTGCGCGGCTCGGTGGGAAATCGCGTAACCGTCGGCTCGGGAATCGGCGGAGGCTCGATACGCGCAAGATCCCCAGCCTCCACTGGGGGCAGGCCATCAAAGAAAGCCTTCAAACCCGCCTTTGTCGCCGGATCACCCACGTCTCCCAGCACGGTGAATTGCGGAATCTGTAAGAAGTTCTGCGGCTGCACGCAGCCGTCAATAGTGCGCGGAGTATTGCGAATCCGGAACGCCTTGGCTCCCAGGAACTCCACTTCTTCCAGACCATGCTCGAAGAAATTCAGTATCCACTCTCGCGAGCCCGAAAGATTCTTGCCTACGATTACGATGTGCCGGATCTGCGGATTCCACAGCAGGTTCCGCAGCATCTGCGGAAGGCCGTTTCCATAGAGGTTGGCAATAGGCCCAATCCGCGACGACTCGGGCGACAAATCGACGCCGGCCTCCTCCAGGATCTGGTATGCGGATTCTACTTTGGACCAGAGCGTGGTGATTGCGACATCGCCCTCGGAGTTAACGATCTTCAGGCGGTCCTGGTAGTAGAGAGCCTCAAACTTCACGAAACGCTATCGTACCATCTAGGCTCCCGCGCGAGTAATTTGCGACGGATCAGCGCCCACGCGTCCGGTCATATCCTTGGCTGTCGCAGCGGCGAGCTGAAAGTCGAACTTGATGCTCGGCAGCGTCGGGATCGGCGACGCCGAATCCTTCTCGTTAACCTTCGTAACCAGCGATTCGGTCACGCCGAACACCGTATCCGAATCGACATGCTCGTCATCTGCCAGGTAGAGCGCGGTTACAACTTCGCGATAGCCAGGCGCGCCGACGATAAAGTGAATATGCGCGGGCCGATAGCCGTGACGCTTTTGAGCGCGAATCATGTCGCCCACAGGTCCATCCATGGGGATCATGTAGCCGAGCGGCGCAACCGTACGCAGGTAGTAACGGCCGTCGCTATCGGTATGGAAGTGGCCGCGCAAGTCCATCTCAGATGGATCGTGTTTTTGCAGATCGTAATTGCCGGTTTCATCCGGCTGCCATACCTCGACCGAAGCATTCGGAACACCCTTCCCCGCCCTATCCGTAACGCGTCCGTAGAGGACGACTTCCAGGCCATTGCTCGGTTTAGTGACAATCGAATCTCCCAGCTTCATGGGCGGAGAATCCTGCCGGTAGAATGGCCCCACCAAACTGCTCTTGGTCCCGGCTTCGGTTGCGCGCTTGTCGTGCAGCGAGTTGATCAGCGAGCTCATCCCCAGCGTGTCCGAGAGCAGGATGAATTCCTGTCGAAATGCCGTGCACTTCTGGCCGACGGCGGTCAGGAACTTGATGCCTTCCAGCCATTCTTCCGGCGTGAGATCCGCCTCGCGCGCCCAGGCGTGCAGGTGCCTTACCAGAGGCTCCATGATTTGCTTCAGCCGGGGATTCGGCGTGGACGCCATGTGTTCAATGGCCGCATCGGTAATGGGGTTTTCGTCCATCGCGCGTAGCCTTTGTTTTGGTTACCTCGTATCCAACTAGTCTATTCGGGTTTGCTCTTCTGCAGCGGCCACATCTTGAAGAATTCCGCGAAGAAGATCAGGAACGGGAAGGTTATGCCGAGCAGCGCCGTCGCCAACCAGATCTCGAAATCGTTGGTGGGCGGGCCCGGCTTGAGAACGCCGGTCACCGTGGACGCGAGCGCGCCATACATCTTCGCCAGCAGGACTCCGATGACCAGGGCGGCCACGCAGTTCAAGACACCCTTCAAGGGCTGGGTGAACTTGGCGAATAGCGAATTGTGCAGCATATTCAGCACCACGATGGTTCCAAAGATGAACGGGATAGGCCCAGATATGAGGAATATCATCGGATCCATGCCCATCGTATTAACGCCGATGTAGTACGCAAGAGAACCCAGCACCAGCGCCAGCAGCGTCCACACGATGCCGAGCACAGGCTGCTTCATCACGGCCGGCGACGATGTAAACGGCCACAAATCGAAGTGCAGCATTACAAACAGGAACGTGAGCGCAGTTACGTAGAACACCTGCGCATTGACGCCGTTGAACATTCCATGTGGATCGAGACTGGCGCGATACCACGGGGCGCCTTGCATGAAGCTGAAATCGAAAAACAAGCGGAATAGCAGGTAGTTAATGATGTAGACCGCCGCCAGCATCGCCAAGCCGGCTCCCACCGGACTCTTGATCAGGGTTGTGAACGGCCATCCTCCAAACATGATGGCCATCCAGAACGTGACCACTACCGAAACGATGCCGAACAAGACCAAAATCGGAATAGGCGGACCAATGCCGCCGCCGACGTACTCGTGAAGAATCGCCCCCACGATCAGACCTACAACGATATTCACCAGCACCAGCAGAATCCCCTTCAAAGGCTGGGGCTGAGAGCTGACGAAGCCCGGATTGGCGCCCCACGTTACGCCGATGACGATTTCCATCGGAATTATGGACGCCATAACGAAGATAACCCAACTGCCGAAGGTCGGGAAATCGAACAGGGAAATGACGCCCAGTGAGACCGCGATAATCAGGACGGTGGCGACAATTCCGAGCGCGGGCTGCTTCATTCAGTCCTCCTACGTGGGAAGTGAGTCGAGCTACTATATCACAACGCCAGTGGCGGACTACGCGGCAACCGGCCGTCGATGCCACGCCCAGGCCGTCTCGACGATTCGCTCGATGTCGCGGAATTCAGCGCTCCATCCGAGCACACGTTTGGCCATGGAGGGATCCGCGACCAGCTCCGGCGGATCGCCCGCACGGCGCGGACGAAGCACGTGCGGAACCTCGCGGCCGCTGGCTGCCTTCACGGCCCGCACCACGTCCAGCACGGATTGGCCGACACCGGTGCCCAGATTGAGCGCGGTGGATTCGCCGCCTTCACGCAAATAGTCGAGCGCGAGAATGTGCGCGCGGCCCAGATCGAAAACGTGAATATAATCCCGAATCGCGGTTCCATCCGGAGTCGGATAGTCCGTTCCGTAGACCTCGAGCTGCGGCCTTTTGCCCAGAACGGCTTCGATCGCGGCGGGGATCAGATGAGTTTCCGGATCGTGCACCTCGCCGATTTCACCCTCGGGATCGGCGCCCGCGGCGTTAAAATACCGGGGCGCCACCCACTTCAAGCCATGCGCGATCCCGTCCCAGTGCAGCATGCGTTCGACGACCAGCTTGGTTTCGCCGTAAGGATTGACGGGTTTCTTCGATTCCGATTCGGTGATCGGAATCGTCTCGGGATTTCCATACACCGCGCAACTAGAGGAGAACACGATGTTCTTCGCGCCGCCTGCGATCAAAGCGTCCACGAAGTGAATCGTTTTGCCCACGTTCTCGCGAAAGTACTTGCCGGGATTCTGGTACGATTCGCCGACCTGCGCCTTGGCGGCGAAATCGATTACGTCGGTGATCCCATGCTGGCGAACGATTTTCTGCACCAGCTCACCGTTCTCGATGTCGCCGACGTACAGCGGCCCGAACTTGGCCGCCCAGCGATGGCCGGTGCTTAAATCGTCCAGGACCACCGGCTCGCGTCCTGCCTGCTTGAGCAGTTTACAAGTGTGACTTCCGATGTAACCGGCGCCGCCGGCTACCAAGACTGGACCTGTCAATTCGCTAGCACCTTACGCCACTTATCATACTAGCGAAGTGGCGCCCTCACACGACTCAAGCCTGGCCGGTACGCCAGCCTGCGGCGTATGTCTTGCGTGCGACCTCGGAGTACGGAACGGGGCTGACGATCGCACGGATTTCGATTTGCTTGTGACGCTCGACCGTCGTTTTCTTCGATCCGCCGCCTTCTTCGCCCCAGGTCAGTGTAACTTCGTTGCCGATCTCGATATCCGGATCCACCACGCCGAGCGACAGCATCGAACGTTCGTTGTAGCTATATCCCGCGAACATCGAAACTCCTACCAGTTTCCCGTGGTTCGTCAACTTGTCGTAGGACGCTGACGTGTAGTTCGACAGAGGCAGGTCGATGTACTTGTAGTGTTCCTTGCCCGGCTGGAACATCGATTGGAAGACCTTGCTGACATCCTCGGAGTTCCAGGCCAGCGTGACTTTCTTCCGCTGCGGCTTGTTGGCGATTTTCTCCAAAGCTTCCCGTCCGATGAAATCGTGGTCGAACTTCACGAATGGTCCGTACCCCAGCTCGTAGGGAGTCATGTAATAGTCTTCGATGTTGTCGGAGTAGAAGCTTCCGCCAATTGAGCCGGTTCCTTCGTAGCTCGCGGCCGGCAGCCACTGCCGGTACGACTTCATCTTTTCACCCGTATAGACGGCGGGAAGAGGCGACGGAATCCACCCCGATTCCAGGGTGTTAGTCGCGTATGCCCGATTGCCGACCTGGGCCAGCCCGAAATCCTTACCGGCTTCGACGATCGCGGCCCGGATCTCCTCGCCTTCCGCATACGGACCCCAAACTTCGAGTCCCGGCGCACCGGCCATGCCGTGCCGCAGAGCGCGAACCTTCCGCCCCGCGATGTTGATCACACCCATGTGGAAGAACTTGATCGCTTCAAACGGCCCGCCATTCAGTTTTTCGATCACCTGCTGCGCGTTCGGCCCCTGGATCTGATAGCGGTAGAAGTTGCGAACCACCGCTTGCCCCTTGGGGTTTCCAGGCGACCGGTCGTCCTTCCTGGTCGTGACGTTATATCCGCCCGTCTCGGCATGGAATTGAATCCAGCTTGCCGACGGCGCGCGGCCCACGAAACTCAACTTGTTCTCTTCCAGATGAAACAGGATTCCGTCGCCGATCACATGGCCGCTATAGCTGCATGGAACCATCTGCTTCGCGCGGTTCACGGGGAAGTTCGCAAAACTGTTGATCGTCAGGTGAGAAATGAGTTTTAACGCATCCGGACCTTCCACATACTGTTCGACCATGTGATGGGACTGGTCGAATAGGACGCAGGTCTCGCGCCAGGCGCGTTGTTCATCGCGCCAGTTCGTGTATTCCGCGGGGACCACTGGATACACGTAGGCTCCGATCTGTGAATTGCGGAGCATCGTCGCCGGGTTGCCGGCCTTCTGTAACAGATCTTCCAGGCTTTGCTTCGAACTTGGCTGACTCATGGTTCCTACTTGGCCTCTCTCTAAATCCTCTCTTGGTAGCGCAAAGGGTTTAGTTTAACACGGCGATCGAAATGGTCACTAGGTTGATTCCGGGCCGCTGCCGGGAACGCCCGGAACCGCCGGGGTGCCGTAAATATGGAACGATTCGATGGTTTTGAGTCCCCACGCCTGCCCCTTTTTGCGCTCGGCCTCGGTCCAGCGAATGGGCTTCCAGTCGGGCGCTAGAATCAGGCGCGCACCGGCGTTTGCGATCTCCACGCGGTTCCCTCCAGGTTCGTAAACGTACAGGAAAAACGTCTGCTGAATCGCGTGCTTGTGCGGGCCGGTCTCGATCTTGACTCCGTTCTCCAGGAAAATGTCGGCGGCGAGCAACACTTCCTCGCGGCTGTTGACCGCATAAGTCACGTGATGGAAGCGGCCCTTGGTCCCTGTAGCGTCCCGCGTGTAGGCGAAGTCGTAGCTCTTGTTGGTGCAGGTCATCCACATGGCGGCCTCGACTCCGGTGTCCAGGACGATCTGCTCGGTCAGTCGGAAGCCCAGGTAGTTTTCGAAGAACTCGCGATTCGCTTTTATATCGACAGCCAGGCCGTTCCAGTGATCCAGGCGGCGGACATTGCAGCCGCGCGCGGGAAAGCGCTGGGCCTGATTTTTGAGCGCGGGCCGCAGGTTCGCCGGCGCCTGATACCACTGGGTTTCGTAGTACAGCTCGATCCTGTGACCATCGGGATCCTGGCACACGAAGGCTGGACCGTGACACATGTCGCCGTCGTTCCAGCCGATCGCGAATTCGGTGCCCTTGAGCGCCTCGACGCGCCGTTCAAGCGCTTTCTGGCTCCGCGCGCGAAGCCCCATGTGGCCCATTCCCGGCTCTTTGGCGGCAGTGAGCTTGAGCGTGTGGCGCTCATAATCGTCCCACGCGCGCAAGTACACCGAGTCGCCTTCGCGACCGCTTTCGGTCATCCCCATGATGTCGATAAAGAAGCGCAAGCTCTCTTCGGGCTTCGGCGTGAGAAGCTCCAGATGCCCCAGATGAGCGATGTCTGTAATCGGTTCGTTTTGCATTTGAAGAGAAAGTATACCGCGCTGTGGCGCATGCCACGGATTCAGAGTAAGTGAGCTGGTGTAGCGCGTGGTTTCCAGTTCCGCTGCATCCGCAGCCGCACGTTTACCTCTTCGAGCGATCCGAAAAACCCGACGAACGAGCCATGTAGATGGGACGGCCGACGGCGTGAACCCCGGAAGTCCCGATGCCGGAACTGATCCGTCGCTGCGATCACGGCGCAGCCCATGGGGCGGTATTCATGGGTGCCCTGGGCCCACGCCAGACCATTCTCGGCGTCAATCCACACAGCGAACCCCATGTGATATTATGGGCCGCGCGCGAACAATAAGAAAAGACATATGACAATCCCAACCCGGCTCGCATTCCTGACAGCAGTAGCGGTTTCCTTCGCCGCAGGACACGTTGCCGCACAATCGCTCGACTTCGCGACGTACCGCGCGAAAGTGGAGCCGATCTTCCTCAAGAAGCGCGAGGGCCACGCCCGCTGCGTGGTTTGCCATGCGGGGGCCGGGAATGCCTTCCGCCTGCAGCCGCTGGCGCAGGGCGCGACCGCATGGACCGAAGAACAGTCGCGGCAGAACTTCGACGCCGTTTCTAAATTGGTGAACTCGGCGAATCCGCTGTCCAGCCCGATTCTGAAACACCCTCTGGCGCACGAAGCCGGCGGCGACGAATTCCATAGCGGCGGCCGTCAATTCACGGCGCAAACCGATCCCGACTGGAAAGCTATCGCGGACTGGGCTCGCGGCGCGAAATAGCCTGGCGGCACCCCTGCGCGCCGTAAGGCGATAATTAGAATTGCTCCTTCGTCGCCGAACATTCCTTGCTCTATCTCTGCTCCTGCTCGCCGGTTGCCGGCAGAGCACCACCCACGAGCTCACGATTCTGCACTTCAACGACTTCCATGACCGGCTGCTCCCCGATGCCGATGGCCGGGGAGGCGTCGCGCACTTAGCCACCTTGCTCAAGCGGGAACGCGCCGCGGCCAGCGCATCGCTCACGCTGCACGCCGGCGATCTGGTGCAGGGCACGCCGGTCAGCACGCTGTTCGAAGGTCTACCGGATTACGAGATCGCCAACAGCCTGGGCATCGACGTCAACTGTCTTGGCAACCACGAATTTGACTACGGCTGGTGGAGAATCCGCGACTTCATGCAGATCGCGAATTTCCCCACGGTCGGCGCAAACGCCGTGGACGCCTCCGGAAATCGGCTGGTCAATCCTCCCTACGTCATTCGCGACGCCGGGGGCATGCGGGTCGCGGTGATTGGCGCGCTGCTCGAAGATATCCTGAATTCGACGACTCTCGATCGGCTGGGCCCATATCATGCCGCGCCGACGGTCGAAACATTGCGTCCCATCGTGGCCGAGGCGAAACAGCGAGCCGACATGGTAATCGTGCTGGCGCACCTGGAAAGAACGGAGGCCGAATCGATCTTGCGCGCGCTGCCCGACGTGAGCGTGGTGGTGATCGGTCACGAACACACGCCCGCGAAGCCACTCGAGGTCGACGGGAGGTTCGTGGTCCACGCGGAAGGCTACGGCCGCGAGGTCGGTCGCCTGGTGCTGCGCTATGACACCGCGACCCGGCGGATCACCTCCCATGAATGGACCGCGCTACCGGTGGATGACAGCGAGTATCCTGCCGATCCTGGGGTGCAGGCGCAGGTCGACAGGTGGGAAGCGAAAGTGTCCGCCGTGGTCGATGTTCCCATCGGCAGCTCGACGAAGAAATTGTCGCGACCCGAGGTCAAGGAGTTGATGGAACGCGCGATGCAGGACCGCTTTCCCTCCGATCTCGCCTTCACCAACGTCAGCGGTGTGCGCGACACGCTTCCCGAGGGCCAACTGCTGGCCCGCCATGTATGGAATGTGATGCCGTTCGACAACCGCGTGGTCATCGCCGAAGTTCCGGGCGATCAATTGATGACGCTGGAAGATCCCTCGCGGCCGGTGAAGGTCGCGGGGACTGCCAAGCTCGATCCTAAGCGGACCTATCGCTTAGTCACTACCGACTTTATGGCTTCGAGCTGGCGGGATCGCGGCTCCAAATTCCGCGTCACGGATCAAGGCGTGCTGCTGCGCGATGTGCTGATCGATTGGATCAAGCAGAAAAAGGCAATTCCCTAGCGTCGGCCACGCGCTGCCGCTCGTGGTTCAGGCTTCCCAGATATCGGTCAGCACGCGCTGGAAATTGCCGCCCAGAATCAGCTTGATATCGTCTTTGGAGTACTTCCGGCGAACCAGTCCCTCGGTCAGGTCGAAAACTTTCCGGGCGTACTGTATGCCATCCAGGTCGCTCTTCTTTTTAGGCGCGATCGCCATATCGCGACCATCCAGGTCGACGTCGGTTCCCAGGCCGACATGCTCCACGCCGGCAAGTTTCGCCAGGTGATCGATGTGATCGAGCGCGTTCTCGATCGTAACGGAACTACCTGTCCCCACAAACAAGCGCACCAGAGTGACGCCCATGACGCCGCCCTTCTCCGCCAGTTTGCGAATGGCCGCGTCGGTCTTGCAGCGGGCGCTGCGCGGGACCAACGCCCGGCAATTCGAGTGAGTCACCAACACGGGCTTCGTCGATGCCTCGATTACGTCCAGCGTCGTGCGGTCCCCGCAGTGCGAGATATCGGCCGCCATGCCAAGTTGGTTCATACGTGCGAGCACCTGCTCGCCATACGGGGTCAGACCTTTATCCGCCGGATCGTTGGAGCCGCCTCCCAAAGGATTGTCGTGATAGGTGAGCTGCGAAACCCGTTGTCCCAGCTTGTAGAAAGCATTGACGTCGTCGACGGTCCGAAAATGATTTGAATTCTGCTGGCCGACGATGATCGCGATTTTCCCCTCGGCCTTGGCGCGCGGCACGTCCTCCGGACAACATACGCGAATGAAGTACTCAGGATGCGCGTCGATAAAGGCGTCCCAACCGTTGATATCCGCCGATGACTGGGCGTAGATGTCGCCCTCGACGTATCCGACCGCCGGGTGGAAGACGGTGATGCCCGAATCTTTGAGGCGCTGAAAATCGGCTGGGAGGAAGCTCTTCGGCTTGGCTTGCCAGGTCGCCAGTTTCTTGAAATCCAGCGTAAGCAGGCCCAGCATGTCGATCACGGTGGATTCGCGCACCAGGTCCACGGTGAGTGACGAGTACTGGTCTAGACTTCCGGCACAAAGAGCGAAGCGGCCACGGTTGATGAAGGGCGCGCCAAGGATACACGCTCCGCCGCACAAAAATGACCTACGGGAAAGCACTTTAGACCAAACGGAAGGGTTAGGATAGCACACCTCCGGATGCGGGCGGTGGCTCAATTGGACCCGCGGGGTCGTTCAGCTCTGCTGGAAAAATGCCTGATCGATCTTGGCGGCCAGTATGAAGTCGCTCTCGGTGAGGCCGTTGATCTTGTGGGTATAGATGATGGCCTGCACGCGGCCCCAGGCCAGGCACAAGTCGGGATGATGACCTTCGGCCTCGGCTAGAACACCTACGCGGTTCACAAAATCGAGCCCGGTCTTGAAGTCGGGGAAGAGGAAAAACTTTTCGATGTGGTGCTCATCCACTACGCGCCAATCGGGGAGCTGCCACTTCAACCTTTCGAGCGCTTCTCCCGTGAGCGGAGGAATTCCTCCGCGGCACGGCACGCAATGCCGGGAAGCTAGCTCAGATCCGCCCATATCCATCCGTCCTCTATCTTAACGGGGAACACTTTCAGCGGCCGAAGCTGCGTCTGGAGCCGCGGCAAATCCGGGGGATAGACGTTGCGCGGAAAATGATTCTCGCCGGTACGGACGTCGTACTGGAAATGGTGGAACGGGCAGTCGATCAGGTGGTCCCAGAGGATCGCCCCTTCCAGGGGATTGTTGCGATGCGGGCAGATCCCGGTGAGCGCGTAGATCCCGCCATCGTAATTGGCCAGGATCACCGGACGCCCCTCCGGACACACGTATTTCGTTTGCCCAGGCGGAATTTCTTCCACCCGGGCCAGTTTCACAAACGCCACGGTTTAATGTGATCAGCCGATATCGGCGGTCATGAACTTGCGCACGTGGGGCGATGCGCCTGGCGCGCCGCGGCGGAAGTGACCCGAAGGTCCTTCGCCCATGAACTCGGAGAACCACGCCTCATGCTCGATCTCCTCGTGCAGAATTGCGAGCGCGATCTCGTAGGTGCGGTGATCCTTGCCGAAGGTCATTCCGCAGATTTCGTTGTAGGTGCGGATGGCGCAGCGCTCGGCTTCCACCAGGACGTTGAGCATCTGCTTCATGTCGCGCGGATCGCTCGGCAAATAGGCATCCGGGCAGCCCGCCACGTCAGCGAAGCCGCGGATATCGCGAGGCAGGGCGCCGCCCAGCTCGTAGATGCGGGGCGTCAGCGCCTCGAAGTGATTGCGGTCTTCGATGCGGGCGTCCTCGATAATTTCCTTCAATCCTTCGCCGTCGAATCCGATCGAATTGACGCGAAGAATCGTGTAGTAGTAGAAAGTGGTGAATTCGGCCGATGCCGCGCGAATCAATTTGTCGAGCAGGACGTCCACATTGACGCCGGCCTGCTCAACTACCTGTCGTGCAACTTTTCCCATTGCTGTACCTCTCCTGCTGGGCTACTTCCGACCTCAATTATAGTGAAACTTCCTGGCGGAATCGCGATATGAAAGGGTGCACGGGTTCGCCGAACAAGCTCAAAATCTGCTAGATGCGGCGCTGGCTGCGATCGAGCGGGGGGAAAGCTGTCAGGAGATGACGGTTTTGATCGGCCGCGATGGCGGAATCCAGCTTTGCGCGGATTCGGACTGGCCGCTCGATTCCCTGATGCTCGACCGCGGCGCGCGTACCGGCTATCGTGTGTCGCCACGCAGGGGTTCGGTGCGGGTTGAGGGTCGGGAGGGTTTGCGACGATGCGTGCTGGAAGGCACAACATGGCGGGCCGGGCATGCCCGGCCCCTACGAAACGGGTTGGGTGGTAGGGGCGAGGCATGCCTCGCCCACCGTAGATAGGCTACTTCCGCGCCGTGAGGCTGCGCCCCGGCACGCACCATAGGAACGTCGTCTTCGATAGCTCCACATCCTTGGCGCCCAACGTACGCAGCACTTCAGCGTACTCGCCAGTGCGGAAGAGATCGAAGATCGCGAGCTTTCCACCGGGCTTCAGCACGCGATACATTTCGCGGACGGCCTGAGCGCGGGCGTCCTGTTCGGGAATGTTGTGCAGCGCCAGGTTGGAAACGACGACGTCGTAGTGATTATCAGGATAGACCAGCTTCTGCGCGTCGCCGTTCTCGATGCGCACCTTTTCGGCGACGCCCTCCAACTTGGCGTTTGCCTTGGCCGCGTCGGGTGAGTTCCCGGAAAGATCGAGCGGGCTCCAGACGTCGATGCCAGTGACCTTTCCATTCTTCAGGCGCTTGGCTGCACCGATCGCCAGCAGCCCCCGTCCGCAGCCCACGTCCAGCACGCGCTCATCGCCGCGTAGTCCCAGCGAATCGAGCATCTGGTCGCGCAGCCGCAGTTTCGCGACGCGGCTCGACCACACCATCACCGCTCCCGTCGCCAGGAAAAACAGTGCGATCAGCGCCAGAACGCCGCACATGCGCAAGGCCGGCCCAGGATACTCGGAACGGTTCACGATGTACATCACCAGCGCGATCGCCAGGGTCCAGGCGCCCCGGCTGAACATACTGCGGACGATGCGCGGCGCGTCGAGGCCGTAGTCGGGCTGTCCACTCGCGGTTGCCGCGACCGCAGCTGCCATCAGGCCTGAACCTCCACCGGAGTCTCAGCAGGAGTCTGCGGGGGAAGCGGCTTCTTGAATTTGCACTCTCCGTTAGGACACTGCGCGAAGGCGCCGGCCTTCAGGAATTTTTCGATCAGGTAGCTGCCGCCACACTCCGGGCATTTTTCCGGAAGGGGCTTGCCCCACGCCACGAAATCGCAATCCGGATAACGGTTGCAGCCGTAGAAGGTCTTCCCGCGCTTGGAGCGCCGCTCGATGATTTCACCTTCCGAGCAGTTGGGGCACTTCACGCCGATGGTTTTCTGCTTGACGTACTTGCAGGTAGGGTAATTGCTGCACGCGACGAACTCGCCGAAGCGCCCGAATTTCTTGACCAGTTTATTGCCGCACTGCGGGCAAGGCTCGTCGAGCGGAACATCCTGCGGTTTCTGGCCCGCGCCCAGTTGCTTGGTGGTCTTGCAATCGGGATAACCCGAGCACGCCAGAAATTGTCCGAAGCGGCCCTTCTTGAGCACCATCGGGCGGCCGCAGTTGTCGCAGTATTCCTGCTCATCCTGCTCGGTCACGCCTTCCTGCTGGAGCTCGCGCGTGTTGGTGCAATCCGGATACCCTGTGCAGGCGACGAACTTGCCGTGGCGGCCCCACTTAATGACCATGGGCTTGCCGCACTTCTCGCAAATCTGGTCGGTGGGCTCCTCCATGCGCTTGATGTCGGTCATGTGGCGCTCGGCGTGTTTCAGGTCCTTCTGAAACCGCTCGTAGAACTCGCTCATGGAGATGTGCCAGTCGATCTTGCCGGCCTCAATATCGTCGAGCTCGGCCTCCATGCGAGCGGTGTATTTCACGTCGAACAGATTATCGAAGCTTTCGAGCAGCAGGTCGGTCACAACCATGCCGAGCTCGGTGGGGAAGAATTTGCCGCCATCCCTGCGGACGTACTCGCGCTCCTGGATAGTCGAAAGAATAGACGCGTAGGTAGAAGGACGGCCCACGCCGTCGGCTTCGAGCTCCTTCACCAGCGTAGCTTCGGTGAAACGCGGGGGTGGCTCGGTGAAATGCTGTTCGGGCAGGATGGAACGGAACTTCAGCACCTCCCCTTGGGTAACGGCCGGGAGCTTGTTCTTCAGCTCCTCATCGTCTTCATCTTTTTCGTCCTTACCTTCCTGATAAACCTTGAGGAAGCCGTCGAACTTGGGAACGCTGCCGGTGGCGCGGAACAGATACGCGGCGCCGTCCTTGCCCTTGGCGTCCACGTCGATGGTGGTCTGGTCGAACACCGCGGGCGTCATCTGCGACGCCACGAAGCGCATCCAGATCAGCCGGTACAGCTTCATCTCGTCTTCGGGCAGAAACTTCTCGACGCTTTCGGGCGTACGCGCCGCAGAGGTCGGACGGATGGCCTCGTGGGCATCCTGCGCGTCCTTCTTGCTCTTGTAAACATTGGGCGCTGCGGGGCGGTATTCGGCACCCCAGCGGTCGGCGATCACGCCGCGGACTTCATCCAGGGCGTCATTCGACACGCGGGTCGAGTCGGTACGCATGTAGGTGATCAGACCCACCGCGCCTTCTTCCTTGCCCAGCTCGATACCTTCGTAGAGCTTCTGCGCCAGCATCATGGTGCGCTTCACGCTAAAGCGAAGCTTGCGCGCAGCTTCCTGCTGCAACGTGGACGTGATGAAGGGGGGCACCGGGTTGCGGCGCTTTTCCTTGTTGACGACCGAGCGAACGATGTAGTCGACGCCGTCCACCGCCGCGACGATCGCCTGAGCCGTTGCATCATTCGGAATCTCGACGTTTTCGTTGTTCTTCTTGGCCAGATGCGCCGTGAGCTGCGGAGGCTTCTTGGCTGCCAGGTTTACGTCGATGGTCCAGTACTCTCTGGTCTGGAACGCCTTGATCTCGCGCTCGCGATCGACGATCAGCCGCAGGGCAACCGTCTGTACTCGGCCCGCGGAAAGCCCTCGCCGGACTTTATCCCAGAGGAGCGGTGAAATCTTGTAGCCCACCAGCCGGTCCAGCACGCGCCGGGCCTGCTGGGCGTCCACCAGGTGCAGATTGACGGCCGTGGGCTTCTCGAACGCTTTCTGAATCGCGTTCTTGGTGATCTCGTTGAACATCACCCGGAAAATCTTGGGGCTGTTTTTTCCGTTCTTGCCGTCCTTCAGTTCCTCCTGGAGGTGGTAGCAAATCGCTTCCCCCTCGCGGTCCGGGTCAGCCGCCAGATAGATGTTGTCGGAGCCCTTGGCGGCCGCCTTGAGCTCTGCGATCAGCTTCTTCTTGCCTTCGATAACTTCGTAGACGGGCGTGAAGTCGTTGTCCACGTCCACCGACAGATTCTTCTTGGGGAGGTCCTTAACGTGGCCCAGGGAGGCCTTGACCGTATAGTTCTTCCCCAGGTACTTGCCGATGGTTTTCGCCTTCGCCGGGGATTCGACGATGACGAGGTTTTTTGCCATAGATGACGTCAGCTTTCTTTAGAACAACATGCCCTACACAACTTCGGCCGTAAACAACCGAAATCTTACCATGACCACGACCGCCGGCTCGTTCCAGCGCGCAACTTCAATCAGCCCATACCTTTATGAAGCTCTTTCCGGGAAGCTGCCGAACCAGACCGGCCAATTCAAGCTCAAATAAGGCCGCAATGATCTCCGAAGGGGAGGTGCCTGCGAGGGTTTCCACCAGGAAGTCCAGGGTGATGGGCGCGTCCGGTTTCAACTGATTGAGGAGAGCCCGGCCCGTTCCACCCGCTCCGAAGGTTAAGGATGATTGTATCGGATCTTTCGATTCATTTCCACCGTTATCCTTCAGATTCAATTGGTTACGGCACCGGTCCACCAGCCTCCGACGATCGTCTGCCTGGAGTTCCACCACCACGTCATTCCATTCCTGGACCAGCTTGGCGCCCTGTTTGATCAGCAGGTTGGGGCCCCAACTCATCTTCGAAGTGATATTTCCGGGCACGGCGAAGACCTCGCGGTTCTGCTCGGCGGCTAGCTTGGCGGTGATCGCGGATCCCGAATATTCGCCGCCTTCGATTACCAGGACGCCGACGCTCATGCCGGCGATGATTCGATTCCGGATGGGGAAGTTCTGCGGATAGGGCGGAGTGGCCATGGGAAACTCAGACACAATCAGTCCATCCCGGCCGATCTGCTCGGCCAGCTTGCGGTTTTCCGCCGGATAGACCTCGTCGACGCCGCAGCCGAACACGGCTATGGTGCCCCCGCCCGCCTCGAGCCCTACTTCAAGCGCTGCGCGGTGAGCCGCCGTATCGATCCCGCGCGCCATCCCGCTGGCAATGGCCAACCCCGCCATGGTCAGGTCCTTGGCCAGACGGGCTGCAACGGCGGTTCCGTAGGCGCTGGGGCGCCGGGTGCCCACGATCCCGAGCGTTAACTCCCCCAGCAGCTCCACGCGCCCGCGGGCGAACAGCAGTGCTGGCGGATCGAAAATCTCCTTGAGCCGGGCAGGATAGCGCGGATCGGTCAGCGGGACCACCTCCGCGCCAGCCTCGGCCAGCTTCTGCTGTTGCGTCACGGCATCGTCGAAAGCGCAACCGCTGGCGATACTCTGGGCCAGACCTTGCGATAATCCGGCGGCCTCCAGCTCGGAGCGCGAGGCGCGGAACACCGCTTGCGGCGTCTTAAACATATTGATCAACTGGATCGCGGTACGCGTTCCCAGGCCCGGCGTCATACGGAGGGCGAGCCAGTGCAGTTCGGTCTCGCGAGTCAGTAGGCCGGGCATGGGAACGGTCACCTACATTTGTGGCCCGGCCCGCCCCGAATTCTCACCAGCGGTCGGATCGGGTACGCTGAAAGTTATGTCACAACCAACCTATGACGATGCCAACCTGCTCCTGCGGCTGTACGAGCTGCGGAGGGAACCCAAGATGCGCGACGCCCGCAACTGGTTCTTCGGAAACTTCCGCTGCAAGACCATGGCGGAGTTCAGCCAGCTCTGCCCTCCCGGGTCCGAGCCCAACGCTTACTTCCGCCAATGTGCCAGTTACTGGGATATGGCCGGATCCTTCGTCAATTCGGGCGTACTGAACCCCGATCTGTTCTTCGCCAACACGCGGGAGATCCTTTTCGTCTGGGAACGAGTGAAGCCGATTATCGGCGAGGTCCGAGCCGCCTACAAGGACCCGAATTACCTCGGGAATCTCGAAAAAGCCGGAAAAGCCGCTGCGGACTGGGTGTCCAAAACCAGCGGCGAGGAAGCTTATAAAGCGTTCACGGCTCGAGTTGGCTAGGCAGTTAAGATGAGGCGCGAGCCGGACCACTTCGGCGAACAGGAGCTGGCGCTTATCTACATTGCGAAACGTCTCAAAGACGCGTTGCGTCTGGAGAACGTGCTGACCGACGCCGGGCTCGATTACCTGGTCGAGCCCGACAAGTATTCGGGCGGCATCATCTTCCAATCCGAACGGGTCGGAGCGTTCTTCTACGTCGCACCGGGCGATGAGGTCGCTGCAAAAGAAACACTGACGCGGAGTGGGTTCAAGCCCTACGCGCTGGAGTAACTACTGGATTGTTGCGGTGACGGTATTGGTGGCTCTGCCGTCGAAACTGAGCACGACGCCCACTTCGCCGCGTCCCGCCAGCGATCTCGGTAAAGGTCCAACGTTGACGACATCGAGCCCCTGGTACTGCGTGACTGGGGCGAAGGCAGAGACTGGAACGCTCACGCCGCCCACAGTCGCGGTGGCGGTACCGGCGGCACGAAAACCCGTCCCGTAGAGCGACAGGTAAACCTGATCGCTCGGCAAACCGAGATCGACCGCGACCGGATTACGGCTGGTCGGATCAAACAGAAAACCCGTTGTCTGTGTTCCGTCGCCAGCCACACGGACGAAGAGTCCGGCAGCCACACCCGATCCGCTAGACTTGGCGCTGTACAGGCCGGGGGAAAGGTGGTCGATTTGGAGCGTCCCCGAGAGGGTGGCACCGGTGGAAGTCGTAAGTTTGATCGTAGCGGCGCCCAGCGCCGTGTTCGACGGCACCAGAAACCCTATGGACGTTTGCGCCACGAAGTAAATTGGCGACAGGAGCTTCTGTCCCTGGCTGTCGGTAATCTCAACGCTAACTCCGGAGAGCGTGGTGGGCCAGGGTCCGTTGGGGGCAACGACAAGGCTGGGCGCGATGCCTGTAGCCTCCACGAACGCGATCATATCCGGAGCAACCGGCACACCGGCCACGAAGCTGGCGGAGCTCCTGGTCGAAATCTGAGGGGTAGGGGCCGGTGGCGGCGGGGCGGAACTGCCCGTCGGGTCCGCGGATCCAGTGCTCGATGTGGCCGGCGGCGGCGTCTGGACGTCGGGATTCGTGACCGGGATCGTCACGATATTGCTGGTATAGATGTTCTGCGAGATGGTGAGCTGTGTCAACGGACTTGCCGGGGTTCCCAGGCCAAGCGATAGCCGTACTTCGTAGACTCCGACCATCCCCGGAGCCAGGTTCGCCGAGATCACGTTGGCGGTTGACCCACCTGCCAGGGACGATACGAATTGTCGCGGGTCATTCAGGGTCGGTCCGCTATACTTAACGCCGGTGTTCTCGGCCTGCGTCGCCTCGGCCGGCTCGATCGTTCCCAAACCGGTTCCGTAGACCAGAATTGTTTCGCCAGGCACGGCCGGATTGGCCTGCGTCACGGGACTGCCCGCACGGTTGGCGCAACATAACGTAGTGCTCAGGTTGGTCAGGATCAAAAACAGGTTAGCGTTGTCGCCTTTATCCGTAGTCGCGCCAAACGTGATTCCATTGCCTGCCGGTCCCGGGACTTTGGCGCGCAATTGAATCCGGTGGAACGCCGGTTCCGGCACCGCTACCACTTCTTCGTCAGGATTCGCGTTAATCAGGGCCACCAGGGCGTCGCGCACCGTGGTAAGCGTGTCGGACGCTTGAACGGTGTAACTGTACGACCGGTCGCCGATGGTGATGGTGCCGATGTCTCCCGCCTCAATGCTGCCGTCCACGGTAATGGTGCCGGTGGCGTTGCTGGAAGTGTGATACGCAATGGCCGCGCGCGGCTCATCGCCCTCAAAGGCGAAGATCCCCGGATTTGACTGGTCCAGGGGGACGGCGATCGCGGTGGTGGCCACCACTCGCCCGTCGGCATGCTGGATGCGCGCGTAGCAACTGATATTGTTGGAATCCAGAAACTCGAAGGGCATCTGCCCATTGATCTGGGTGGGCGATACAAACAGCAATGGAGACCGGTTACCGTCGCAATATAGCTGCACGCCTCCCAGATCAAGCGGCAAGTGATCCTGACTCAGATCGGCCGATGCAGCGGCGTCAGCCAAGTCGTGCCCTAACAGGGTCACCAGAGTGCCGGGAGCGATAATGGCGGCGTTCTGACCGCCCTGGAGGTTAGCCCCGCTGGCGGTGATGGTAAAGGTCGCGTTGGTCGATCCGCTCACCGCGAGGGTAATGTTGTTGCCATCCGTCCCCGGCGTGCGCGCGACCAGCTTGACCACGTTCAAAATTGGCTCGAACTTCGCGAAGACCGCCGGGTCGCCGGTGCCGGAGTTGATGGACGCCGCCAATCCGATCATGGCCGTTTGCAGTGTGTCGTCCTTGACCATGGTGTAGTCGTGTTCAACGGCGGTACCTGAAGACCCGGTGATGGTCGCCTTCACGATGTCTCCGGCGGTGATGGTTCCGCCTAGCGTAAGCGAGCCCAGCGCGAAAACCTCGCGGCTGGCGGCGTTACGGACGCCATTGATCGGAACCAGCGGCTCCCCGGCCGTGAACACCAGAACGCGGCGATTGGCGGGATCCGTCACGTACAGATTGGTCCCATCCCATGCCAGCCCCGTTGGCGTTGGCGTGATATCTGCCGCTGACTGCCGCAGAAGCGGATGGAAAAGATCGGTCGAGCTCGAAACCACGCTGGCGTTTTCGTCGGGCTGTCCCAGAATCGCATCGGGGGCCGCCGCGTTCTGCGTGGGAATCGTGTTGTAGATCAGGACGCGATCGTTGCCGCCGTCGGCGATGAACAGGCGCGTGCCGTCGGAGAGCGCGAAGCGCGGGAAATCCATGGTCTTGCCGCAACGCGCGGGATACGTCGGATTATTACTGGAGTCGGTGCCGTTTGAAGGGCACAGATCCTTGGAGTCGTTCGCGATCCCGGTATCGAAGTCCTTCTGCCCGACGACAACGTCGGCCGCCTGCTGGTTTGCGGTCGGAATCGAGTTCCAGATCAGCACGCGATTGTTGCCCAGATCGGCTACGTACAGCCGGGTCCCGTCGCTTGAAACAGACACCGGATTCAGCAGCGTGTTGGCGTGAGCGTCAGTATTCCCTTTGGTCAGGTCCGGCTGGACCGCGACGTTGAAATTCGCCTGTCCCAGCACGACGTCGGCCGCCTGCCGGTTCTGCGTGGGGATCGAATTCCAGATGAGGACGCGATGATTCTGAGTGTCGGCAACGAACAGCTTGCCATTCTGAACCCACACGCCTTGCGGACCGCGGAAGCTCTTGTTGTCAACGACCACTTGCGAGCCCTGCAGGACCGTATTGAAATCAGGCTGGCCGAGCTCGATGTCCGCGGGCTGGCCGTTCACCGTGGGAATCGATTTCCAGATCAGCACGCGATTGTTGGCGGTATCCGCCACTGCCAGGACCTTTCCATCGCTAGCGAGGGCGGTTGGAAGACGCATGCCGCTCTGCGTAATGTTAAAGTCCGAGCTGGTGAAATCCGATTGGCCCAACACCACGCTGGCTTGGCCGACGCACACAGCGCAGCGCGCAAGGTACGGCTGAATAGGATCAAGCGGCCCTGGAAATTGCTGCGTATTAAACAGCAGAACGCGGTTGTTCAGCGGCGTGAGGCCGGTGCGGTTCGAATCGGCGACGAACAGCGTGCCATTCGCAAAAGCCACCCCGCCCACTCCGCCCAGCAGCGTATCCGACGCACCCGGTAGTTGGTCCGTGAAGGTGCGCTGGCCTACAACGAGGCGCGCGCCCTGACCAGTGACAAAATCGGCGGCCAGGCCCACACAGGCACACAGTGAAATAAGGGCACAGGTTTTGAGCATTCTAAATGAGGGACAAGCGGGTGTTTTCTCAGTATAACAATCTAAGGGACGCGTGCCACGGAAAGCACGTTTCGGGCCAATAAGCACATGCGAATCAGAGCATCGCGTTCAATACGCCTTACGGCCGGGGGCGCACGAAATATCGGCCAGAGCGCAGCGGGTGTGTTCGAACTGAATGGTGGTGTGATAGATCGCGAAACGCTCCTGCAGCACGCAGTTGACGTCCCGCAGAATCGACTCGCTGGCGGAGGGCGGCACGTCTTCGATCAGCACGTGGCAGCTCAACGCGCGATCTTCCGTGCCCAGATTCCAGATGTGGAGGTCGTGCACCTCGATCACTCCGGAAACGCCCAGAATGCCGGAGGTGACTTCGGCCAGCCGCAAGCCTTTCGGCAACCCCTCCAGCAGAATGTTGAGCGAGTCCTTGAAGATGTCCCAAGCGGTCCACACAATCACCAGCGAAATCACAATCGAAAGGATCGGATCGATCGCCAGCCAGCCCGTGTAGTGGATGATCACCGCGCCCACGATGATGCCGACGCAACTGGCGGCATCGCCCATCTGATGGATCCACGCAGCGCGGAGGTTGAGGTCGTGGCTATGCCCGCCGATGCTCCACGCAATCGCAAGGTTCACCAGGATACCGAGCGCGGCGACCCACAGCATGGTCTTTTCCGACACAGGTTGCGGGTTCAGCAGGCGCTGATAGCTCTCCCACAGCAAGGCGCCCGAGAGGACCACCAGCAGCAGCGCGTTCAGAAACGCCGCCAGCACACCGGTGCGCTGATAACCGAAAGTTCTGACATGGTCGCCGGGCCGGGCGGCCCAGTAGTAACCGGCTGCCGCCAGGGCCAGCCCGAAGGCATCGGTGAAGTTATGGCCCGCGTCGGAGAGGAGTGCCAGGCTGCCGGACCGTAAGCCCGCCAGAGCTTCCACCACGACGAATACAAGGGTGACCAGCAGCGAGACCAGCAGGATCCTGCCGGTCGCCTTACCGCCGTGAGAATGTAGATGGAAATGGGCACCCATCCAACATTCATCGTAACGCGGTTCGAAACTCAGGCTGCCCGGCGATCCAGAACGCTCAGGTTTTGAACCTTCCTGCGCGCGCGCAACCGCTCGATGACTCTCGCGGCCCGGAAAGGCGATCTACAGAGCCGCGACAGTAATGGAGCGATGCTGGCTACTGCTTCACCAGCGCCTCGACCGCTTCCAGTTCCTTGCCGGCCTCCGCCCACTTGCCTTGCGCCGAGAGAGCCCGATAGCGGTCCAGATGGCCGCGGATGCTTTCAATGCGCGTGTCGGTTCCTTCGGGTGTAGGCACCGGTGACGGAGCGGCACGCGACACATTTTGCTGAGGTGGTGGGGGCGTTCCCCGCTGCAGCGCGGCGAGCTGTGCCAGCGCTTCCTGGTACGTGTCGGCGTAGACCAGCTGGTTGCCGGCCGCGAGCACCACTTTTTCGAGCTGCGGCATGCGAGCCTGCGCGGCCTGTATGTAGATGGGCGCCACGAACAGAAACGTGTTGTCGATGGGAAGCACCAGAATCTGCGAGCGCAGCACCTGCGAGCCCTGCTGGTTCCACAGCGACAGGTCTTTCGAGATCACGGGATTCTGATTTATCAGAGCCTCAATCTGCAACGGTCCCGGAATGATTTCCTGCTTGGGCAACTGCAGGAAAACGATCTCGCCGAGATGCTCGCCGTCGCAGCGCGCCGCCATCAGCCCAATCAGGTTCTGTTTGTTGTGCGGCGTGAACGGGATCGTGAGCAGGAATTCCGGTTGGCTCTCGCCGGGCAAGGTAGCGACCATGTAGGTGGGTGTGACGGGTTGCGGGTTGCCGGCCTGGCCGTTGGTGAACGTGGCCACATCCCACAGATCGGCGCGATTGTAGAAAGAATCCGGCACGCGCATGTGATAGGTACGGTAGAGCTCGGCCTGCACTCGGAACAGAAGCTCCGGGAAGCGCGTGTGCCGCCGAAGGTCGGCAGGCATCTCCGCCGCCGGCGTCAACAGTCCCGGGAACAGCCGCTCGTACGCCAGGATCAATGGATCCTGATCGTCAAACAGATACAGTTTCACGTCGCCGTGATATGCATCCACGGTGGCCTTGACCGAGTTGCGGATGTAATTGTACTCGCCCTCGCCCGTCGACCGGATCGGCCGCGCGTAGGGATGCGCTTCGCTCAGCGTATAGCCGTCAATGATCCAGACCAGTCGCCCATCGTCGCCGATGACCAGGTAGGCGTCCGGATCCCAGGTGATGAAAGGAGCCAGAGTGGTGAGCCGCTCGCGGATGCCGCGCCGGATCATCATGCGGCTTTCGGGCGTAAAGGCATCTGACAGCACAATGTTCGGGTCTCCGAACGCCAGGGCCGAGGCCAGCCGCACACCCATCGAGCCAGCCGGTATTCCGCCGTGCCCCTCGTAGCGCGTGTGCACCTCTTCGGAGCCCGATGGATAGTTGAACTCCGGTTGCGTGGTCCGCACGAACACCGGATCGCGGGATTCTTCGCCGTAGTAAATTTCCGGACGGGTCACCTTCAAACTGGGAGTCAGAACTTCGACCGGAGCATTGCGGATCAGCAGTTCCGGAAGCCCGCTGGGAGTAATGCGGCTGGCTTCGGCCAACGCCAGGCCGTAGCCATGGGTGTAGATCGTATGGGCGATCACCCAGCGGTTCTGGGCATCGCCTAACTGCGTCAGATCCAGCTCCCGCGGGGCCAACAATACCTGCCTCATCTGGCCGTCGATCTGGTAGCGATCGACGTCCGTTTCGCCGTATGCGTACGGCCGGAGCGGCTGGCTCTGGCTGAGCGTGTCATGAAAAGCGCGCCAGTCCCACAGCCGGACGTTATCCAGCATGGAGGCGTTGCGCGTGAAATTGATGGGCGCTTCCTTGCGCGCCGGGAATTCGGCCTCGCGCGCGCGCCGGTTCAGGCCGTAAGCAGCTCGCGTCGCTTCAATGTGACGCTCGATGAAGGGCCGCTGCAGCGCCAGCTCATTCGGACGAACTTGGAGCGCATTGACTGCCGGGGGAATCACCACGTCCGCCACCAGCACCAAGGCGCAGGCCATCGCCAGCTTGCGACGTCCGGCGAGCACCAACACCGCCGCCAGTACCGCCGCAAGAGCCTTCGCCGTTTGCAGAGGCAGCCCAAGGTGTTGCTGGACGTAATCGACGCCGGTCATCAGCTCGCCATGATCGGTGTACAGCAGCTCATAGCGGCCCAGCCAGAAATATGCCGCCAGCCCCACCAGGAAAAACGCCAGCAGCACTTTGAACATTCCGGTTTCGAGCCGACCCAGGCGGCGCATGTCGTCCCAGTTAAGCTGTCCGGACGCCCATAGCTCGGGAAAGCGCAGCCTGACCTGCCAGACGCGTGCGGTGACGTAGTAGACGACTGCTCCGGCTGCCGCGCAGACTTCGAGGAACCCGGTCAACTGCGTGTAGAACGGAAGCTCGAAGAAATAGAACACCAGCGAGCGGCCGAAAACCGGATCTCGCCACGGCGACTCAATCCCGCGCCCCCCGATAAATCGCGCGACGACCCAGCCGTCGATGGACGCGGCGGCCAGGACCAGCGAAACCAGCAGGATCGCCCCAGCGACCAGCAAGTTGTAGCGGCCGCCCCGGCGGAGGCCGGCGCCCGCGTACCTTATGCCGCCAAGGTGCGCGACCCACAGGACCAGCGCGAGGATCAGCCATTGCAGAAAGTCCGGAACGTAGCGGTACAGCCACATCCGACGCCAGGTTTCCACCTGGCCCATTTCACCCCACCATTTGTAATCGATCAGAAGGGAAAACAGGGATCGCCCGAAGATCAGCAGCAGGACAAGGGCGGCGAAGAACAAAACCAGCCCGGATCGGCGGGAATACGGGCGCGCGGACACGGTAGTATCAGCGTAGCCCAGATTGGAGGCCAGCGTTGCTCAGATTTTGAGTGATGCCTTACAGCAGGCGGAAGTTGACTTCGATGTTGGCGGAAACCGGGACCGCCTTGCCGTCCTTCAGCCCGGGCTTGAAGCGCCACTTCTGCACCGCTTCGATGGCCTTTTGGTCCAGGCCCAGCCCCAGCGAACGAACGACCTTGATTTCCTGCGGGACGCCGTTTTCGTCCACCACGAGCTGCAGCAGCACCGCTCCCTGCCACTTGGCTTTGCGGGCTTCTTCGGAATATTCGGGCTCTGGCCGGAAAATCGGAACGGGGGCGCTGACGCCTCCGCCGATCCTATAAGCTCCGCCGCCAAATCCGCCGCCGCTGCCCGGACCTACGCCAGGTCCTTTGCCGGAGCCGATTCCACTGCCGATTCCATTGCCGGCCGAGGGAATTCCGAGCTTGCCCAGCGGATCGCCGTAATTCGACGCAGTAATATTGGGGAGCTCAGGAGCGATGATGGTCGGGTTCACAGTCAGCTTCGGATCTTCCACCGTGCGGATAGGGGGAGTGAACACCTTGGGAGCCACTTTAGGAAGCTGACCCTTGGTTGCTTCCAATTTCTGGGGGCTGCCGCCGCCGCCTTTGGACTGATCGGGTTTCGGCTTGGGCTGATACGCTTTCAAGTCCGGCGCGAACAATACCACGGCGTCTTTCATCGCCTTTTGCACCGGCTTCAGAGTGCCGACGAATAACAGCAGCGCTACAACTGCGACGTGGATAATCACGGAGGAGATCCCTGCCGTGGTTTCATGGCCCCCGTACAGGCCCTTCAAACTTTCAATTGGTACCGGCTTGGAAGTGACTTCCAGCGGCGGCAATTTGGGAGGATTAATGAGATCTTTGATGCCCTGGCCAATGCTCTTGTACCAGGGAAGTTCAATCGAAGCAGGCACCAGCAAGTGCTGCAGGTGTATATCGGGGTCCTCAGGCGGTATTCCGCCGCCGCTATTGGCCCGTTCTTCTGGAAGCTGCTCTGACACGTTCGCTCTCGTGCGCCCGCAAAGCCGGGTCGCTAATATGACGTTCGCAGCCGGGCCGGGGTTTCAGTTTTTGGAACTTTCGCCCACTCGCTCCAGCCCTGTTTCGAGTCTATCACAGGCTAATCGAAAGATACTCCTATAGACTCGGGCCCTATGGATTCTGGAACGGCGAGAAAATTCGAGATATACGCCCACATCGGCTCCACGACATCCGTGAGCTCATGCCCGGATTCCATAAGGACCAACCTGACACCGGGATGACGAGCCGCGTAAGCTGTGGAAATCGCGGCAGGTACGACGTTATCGCGCAATCCATGGAAGATTAAAGCGGGCTGGGCGAACTCCGGTTCGTCCTCATATTGGGCAGCGTCTTCTACAAAATGATAATTCAGGCGGCGTTCCCGCCCCTCGCCGTAGTGAAAAACGGGCGCGGACCCTTCGTGTTGCCAGCGCTCCCAATCTTCTTTCGAATAGCGCTCCCGCCAGCGCCGCGAAAACTGGAAAGCGGGCGCAAGTAGTACCAGCCGCTCGATTTGAGACGGATGACGAGCCGCGTAGAGCGCCGCCAGATATCCACCCAGGCTTGAACCCATCAGGATCGCCCGCTGTTCGCCCACGGCCCGTTCGATTACGCCGAGCTGCCCGGTAATCGTAAGATCTTCGAATCGGCCTTCGTCCAGTTGGGGAATCTCTACCTGAATGCCGCGTTCAGCGAACTTGCGGCGAAAAAACTGCGCTTTGCTCGAGAGCGGGCTCGATGCGAAGCCGTGAAGATACACGACCGGCGTCATTTGGTCTGGAACTTGATTTCGCTGGCGGCGTCGAACTTGCGGAAATCGGCGTAGCTGAACTTATTCTCCGCGACGACTTTGCCGGCGCGCAGCTCGCGGTGCTCGGTCCAGAAAGGTAGTAGCGCGCCGTAGGGCGACATGGTGTAATCCACCGAGGCCTCTTCGCGGATATCGTCTTGACTAGTTGCCAGAGTGACTCGTACCGGAACGAAGTTGTTCTCGCGCACCCACACTTCCCCGGCGATCCGGAGCTTTCGCGCTGCCTCTCCCTGTCGGGCGTCGATGACCGTGAGTCCTTCCGGACCATCGATCTGCTGGTAGCCGAAAACGAGCAAATGCGCGTTCCCCTGATTCTCCACGCGGCGATAGGTGAACTCGTAATGCAGAACGTCGCCGGAAGTGAACAATAGCAGGAGCTGCCCGAAATCCGTCACAGCGCCCACCAAACCGTATTTCTCGAACTGTTCCAGCAGCTCCTTTTTCCGTTTGTCGTCGGCGGCAGTGACGATCGCGGCGAGCTCCTGCTGCGCTTTCTTGCTGTCCTGCACCGTGCGCCCGTCGACGGAAGTCACGCGGCGCAGCTCGTGCATCGCCCCGCCCTCGCCGGCAAACGATGCAAAGCTGTATTCGGACAGAATGTGCCGTTCCTGCCAAACGGGTTGCTGAGGATTCTGTGCACTGGCCCCCACGCGGATGCGGAATCCTCCCTTGGGCGGCTTCACCGCGCGCTGGAATAGCGTTTCCTGGCCCACCACGTTTGGCGCAAGCTTCCGAAACGCGTCCGCCTCGCGGCTCAGGCTCGCGACCAGTTGCTGCGTGTGGTCATCGGCTTTGAGCGCACAACAAAACGCTGCGAGCAGAATCCACATTCGCCACATACCTTGAGGATATCGGCTTCTGTTAGCATGAGTGTTACCCCCTTCCGATCATGATTCGCAGTTTCCGAGGCAATAAGCCCAGAATCGCCGACTCCGCCTACGTTGACCCCGGCGCTCACGTCATTGGCGACGTCGAGATCGGCGAGCGCTCGAGCATTTGGCCCGCCGTGGTACTCCGCGGGGACATTGAGCCGATTCGCGTGGGAGCAGAAACGAACATCCAGGACGGGACAGTAATTCACACCGACAAAGGCTTTCCGGCCATCATCGGCGACCGCGTGAGTGTCGGCCACGCCGCCGTTCTGCATGGCTGCACGATAGAAGAAGACAGCCTGATCGGAATGGGCGCGCGGGTGCTGAACGGCGCAAGAATCGGTCGTGGAGCGGTGGTGGCCGCCGGTGCGCTGGTTCCCGAGGGCATGGAAGTGCCGCCCGACATGCTGGTGATGGGCACGCCCGCCAAGCCGCGTCGTCCGGTGAGCGCGGAAGAGAAGATTCGTTTTCAGAAGGGCGTCGCGGGATACGCCGAGCGCGCGAAGCAGTATAAGGAAGACGCGGAATGAGCTGCGCATCGCTGTTTAAAAAGGGGACAGACCGCTCTGTGTCCACGCCCAGGCTTGCGCGCCAAATCAGGAGCGTTCGGGCGGGGACAGAGTAGAAATATGATTCGGGCGGTCAAAGGCACCCGCGACATTCTTCCGCCCGCCAGCGCCGCGTGGAATCACGTGGAGAACGTGGCGCGCGAAGTGTTCCGCACTTACAACTACCAGGAAATCCGCACGCCGCTGTTCGAAGAGACCGCGCTGTTCGCCCGAGGCGTAGGCGAAGACACCGATATCGTCGGCAAGGAAATGTACACCTGGGAGGATCGGGACGGCAGCTCCCTCACGCTCCGCCCCGAAGCGACTGCTTCAGTAATGCGCGCGTATATCGAGCATCGCCTGGACCAGGTTCCCGGCGTCAAAAAACTCTACTACATGGGTCCGATGTTCCGTCGCGAGCGCCCGCAGAAGGGCCGCTACCGCCAGTTTTATCAGATCGGCGCCGAAGCCATCGGCTCGGAATCGCCGGTAGTGGATGCGGAAGTGATCGAGATGGTGGTGGAACTGCTGCGCCGCGCGGGAATGGAAGGTTTCCATCTGCTCATCAATTCTGTGGGCGATTCCCATTGCCGGCCGGCGTATCTTGCGCTGCTGCGGGAAAAACTCGCCGAGGTCGCGCCGAAATTGTGCAGCGATTGCCAGCGCCGCGCGGTCACGAATCCTCTGCGCGTGCTCGACTGCAAGGTCCCAGAAGACCAGGGGTATATCAATGAGTTGCCTTCGATCCTCGATCATCTCGACGACGCATGCCGCGAGCACTTCGCAACCGTACGCGCTCATCTGGATGCCCGCGGCATCGCCTATGAAGTGCGCCCAAGGCTCGTGCGCGGCCTGGATTACTACATGCGCACGACGTTCGAGATCACTCATGGGTCACTGGGAGCCCAGAACTCGGTTCTGGGCGGAGGACGCTATGACGGACTGGCGGAAGCGATCGGCTCCAAGGTTCCCGCGCCCGGCATCGGCTTCTCGATCGGTGAGGACCGCCTGGTGATGATCCTTGAAGAATCGCATCCGGACCGCTTCAAGCCCGCGGTGGACGTCTTCCTCGCGCCGTTGGGCGAAGCCGCCGAACAGCACGCCGGCGCGCTCGCGGCCGAGCTCCGCTCGCAGGGTTTTTCCGTCGAGCGCTCCGCGGACCGGAAGCTGAAGCGGGCTTTAGAGGTCGCCAACAAGACCGGCGCGCGTTACACGCTGATCCTGGGTGATGATGAAGTCAGCACCGGAACATATTCGCTAAAGGACATGGCGTCGGGCGAGCAAGTGAAGCTACAACGCTCCGAGCTCGCGGCGCGGATTAAATCTAATTAGAAAACATGGAACAAGTACCTCTCGACTTTTTAGGCGAGTTGCGCCGCACCCACACCTGCGGGGAGCTTCGCGCAGCGGATGCCGGCAAGCGCGTGATATTGATGGGCTGGGTGCATCGCCGCCGCGACCTGGGCGGCGTCCTGTTTATTCACCTCCGCGACCGCGAAGGCGTCACCCAGCTCGTCTTCCGCGGCGATGGCGATAATCCCGTGCATGCCAAAGCGGAACTGCTTGCGTCTGAATACGTGATTGCGGTGGAAGGCCTGGTCGAACGCCGCGCACCGGAGACCGTTAATGCGGCGATCGAGACCGGCGAGGTGGAGGTCGTCGTCGAGAAACTCTGGATTCTGAACGAATCGCGCACCCCGCCGTTCCCGATGGAAGAGACGGTCGATGTAAAGGAAGACGCGCGCCTGAAGTACCGCTACGTCGACCTGCGCCGGCCGCACATGCAGCGAAACATTATCCTGCGCTCGCAGATCACGTTCGCCGTGCGCGAGGTCCTGACAAAGATGGGGTTCCTTGAGATCGAGACGCCGTTCATGACGCGCTCGACACCGGAAGGCGCGCGCGATTACCTGGTTCCCAGCCGCGTCAATCCCGGGAAATTCTATGCCCTGCCCCAATCGCCGCAGATCTTTAAGCAGCTCTTGATGGTGTCGGGCTTCGACAAGTACTTCCAGATCGTTCGCTGCTTTCGGGATGAGGATCTGCGCGCCGACCGCCAGCCCGAATTCACGCAAATCGACTTGGAGATGTCCTTTCCGCAGCAGGAACGCATCTACGAAGTGATCGAGCCGCTGATCGGCGCGGCGTGCCGCGTGGCTGGATACGAGGTACCGGCGACCTTCCCGCGGCTGACCTATTCCGAAGCGATGCGCTCCTATGGCAGCGACAAGCCTGACCTGCGCATTCCGCCGTTCCACCCGGTCGAAGATCTGTTTCCCGGCGCCGGACTAACGGCCGAAGGGCTGCCGCTGGTGGCCATTCGTATTCCGAAGGTGGGCCAGATCAGCCGTAAGGAGCGCGACGAGCTCAAGGCGTACGGCCAGGAGCGCGGGCTGCGCGTGTATGACGATCCCAAGCGTCTGGATCGGGATTTCCCCGAACCGATGAGCGCGGTGCGCTCACGAACGGGCGCCGCCGAGGAAGATTTGTTGCTCCTTGCAGGCTGGGGAGGAGAACCGAAAGGCCAGAGGCCGGAAGAGACCGTTCTGATGGCTTGCGGGCAGCTTCGCCTGTTCGCTGCACAGAAGTACAATGATCGGCACCAGCTTCTCGACCCGAAGAACTTCCAGTTCCTATGGGTGGTGGATTTCCCGATGTTCGAGTGGGATGAGGAAGAAAAGCGCTGGAATGCAGCGCATCATCCGTTCACGTCCGTACACGACGAGGATCTCGAAAAGCTGACCACGGACCCTGCGCGCTGCCGCGCCAAGTCCTACGACCTGGTTCTGAATGGGACCGAGCTAGGATCCGGCTCGATTCGTATCCATCGCCAGGATGTGCAGTCGAAAGTGTTTTCGGCCCTGAGCTTTAGTGAAGAAGAGGCCCGCAAGCGTTTCGGATTTCTGCTCGAAGCTCTGGAATACGGCGCTCCGCCGCATGGCGGGATCGCGCTCGGGCTCGACCGGCTGGTGATGATCCTGGCTGGCGAAACGTCGATTCGCGAGGTGATTCCCTTCCCCAAGACGGCCAAGGGCACGGATCTGATGTGCGACGCTCCGAGCGAAGTTCCCGAGCGGCAACTGCGGGAGTTGGGGATCAGTATCAGGAAGTCTTGAGCACGGGTTGCGGGGCCGGCTGTACCTGTCCGGGCCGAAACGCCCAGCACCAGATCAGCGCGCCCGCGACGATGGTCAACCGGGCCGCGAGATCCGCGATCTCGCGAGCGCTTCCTCCGCTTTCCGTAAGCTGCCGAAGGCCCAATAGAACGGCAGTGGCCGCTACCCGCGCGCCCAGACCTGCGGTGACGATCAGCAGTTGCTTATCCCGCTTCTTGCTCCCCAGGAGCGCCGTCCATAAGGCGAGATTCATGATCGCGGCGCCGAAGTTCAGGATCTGATCCGTTCCGTTCAACCAGCGCGTGCCGAAGAACGGGCCCCCCAAAACCACGAACGGAAGTACAAGGATGCATAGCGAAACTATGCCCACCAGACGTGACATCATGCCACGGAGGAGAGTGCCTTCCATGGCCTGGTAAATCAGCATGACCACCAGCAGAAACAGGAGCAGGTCTACAACAATGGCATCGGTCCAAAAGACCATTTTGTATTGCGGGCTCGCGTACCCGTATTGGCGAAGCACTAAACCGTCCAGGACTGTTTGCACGGTCTGGGCGAGGCAATATGCAAAGATTAGAAAAAACCGTCGAAAGGGGCCACGGATGAGGAGGAAAAGGAGGACTAATTGAAGAAAAACGCCACTAACTCCGATTACATCGGAGAATAAGCTCATGCCCAGCCCCCCTTAGCCCGCGGGAGGCTGGACACAGGCGAAGGAAAATTAAACCAACCGCAAGTTACCACCCGACGGCGGATCATCTGGCGGGAACGGCCACGGACCGATGTGCACGCCACTTGCGATGTTGCCGCCCGACGGCGGATCATCCGGCGGGAACGGCCACGGACCAATGTGAACGCCGCTCGCGATGTTGCCGCCAGACGGCGGATCATCCGGCGGGAACGGCCACGGACCGATGTGGACGCCTCCATACGTTGCGGCACTCAAAGTGAGCGCCAAAACAATTACTGCGGAAATTGTAGCACAGAGTGCAAACGAACTCCGAAGTTTTCTCATTCGTACCTTTCCACCCAGAATGGTCCTTATTGAGAAGAACCACCTAGACCTATCGCTAAGAGTTTCCACTTAATATTAGGGAGTACTTAGGTTTAGGTCAATAGGGGATTTCCCTAGTACTAGGCCATGCCAAGGTACTACTCTAACGGGAACGGGCTTGTGGCACGAACAGTTAGGTGATGATTTTAAGGGGCTTAAGAGGAACGGCGGAAGAGCCGAAACACTTCCGCGCATGCGACGTAGATGTTCACCAGGCCCAACCCCGTGATCGCCCCGCGGAAGTACGGATCATCCCAGACGTTCTCAAGCGCCGGAATCCATCCGGAGAAGTAATTCAGGCTCCAGATATCCACCCACGGGAAAACGGTCAGGAAGAGGCCGATTTCAAAGGTAAAGATTGCAAAGCACAGGCGAAGCAGGCGCGGAGTTCGGGTGGACCGCCGGGCTCCGCTGGCGGTGGGGACGGAAGGTTCCGGCGTCAGGGACATGCGAACAGTTCGCCTTGTTGGGGGATAGGATAGCCAGCCCACGACTCGTAGCGGCTCAAGTTTCGTACCGGCTCGAAGCTGAACCGGTGCAAGGTAGTAGGGCCCAGCCGCTCGAGCGCGGCCAGATGCTCCGGCGTGCCGTAGCCCTTGTTGTCCTTGAATCCGTACTCGGGAAACACCGCATCCCACGCGTCCAGGGCAGTATCGCGGGCGACCTTGGCCAAAATAGACGCGGCGGCGATGGAGAAACACAGGGCGTCGCCGTGGATCAGCGCCCTTTGAGGGACGGCCAGGTCCAGCCTCACCGCGTCCACCAGGAGGCAATCGCAGGGCGCGGGCAATTGTTCCACGGCGCGGCGCATGGCTAGACGCGCGGCCTCAAGAATGTTCCAGTGATCGATTTCGAAGGCGTCGGCGGCCGCCACCGCCCAGGCCCGGGCGCGCTCCCGGATTCGTCCTGCCAGGATCTCCCGGCGCTCGGGTGCAAGCTGCTTGCTATCGTCCAGCCCGCGAATCGGTTTTTCAGGATCGAGGATCACGGCAGCGGCGAATACCGGGCCGAACAGCGCCCCGCGGCCGGCTTCGTCCAACCCCGCAATGGCCCTGTAGCCAGCACGCCGGAGGTCGCGTTCATGACGGCTGGTCGGCATGCGGTCCGCCCGGAAGCGCTCAGGATTCGCGTTCCCGCAAGCGGGCGGCTTTGCCTTTCAGGCCTCGCAGGTAATACAGTTTTGCGCGCCGGACTCGCCCGGTGCGCACCACGTCAATGTGATCGACTACGGGCGCATGCAGCGGGAAGATACGCTCGACACCCTGGCCAAAGCTAACCTTGCGAACCGTGATGGTCTCACCCAGCCCTTTGTTATTGCGCGCGATCAGGGTGCCTTCGAACGCCTGCAACCGTTCCTTGTCGCCTTCCTTGATCTTTACGTGCACGCGGAGGGTGTCACCGGGCCGAAACTCGGGATGGCCGCTCCTGAGGTTGCGGGTCGTGATCTTCGTCAGCACTGCGTTGTCCATAGTCAGATTTCCCTTCAATATCGTTATCGACAGGCGATCAGATGGCCTGTCCTAAATTCTTAACAAATCCGGCCGCTGCCGCGCAGTTTTTTCACGCGCCGTTTTCCGCCGCCACTGCCGGATCTCCTCGTGATTCCCGCCCAGCAGCACTTCCGGCGCCTTCCAGCCGCGGAATTCAGCCGGCCGGGTATATTGCGGGCAGTCCAACAGCCCGTCTTCCCCGAACGACTCATACAACGCCGAATCCCGATTTCCCAACACGCCTTCCTTCAGCCGGGCCACCACGTCGATCACCATGGCCGCGGCCAGCTCACCGCCGCTCAGCACGAAATCGCCAACCGAGATTTCTTCATCGGCCAGATACTCGGCTACCCGCTCATCCACGCCCTCGTATCGGCCGCAGATCAGCAACAACTCACTCAAACCCGCAAATTCGCGGGCCACCCCCTGGTCGAACTTCCGGCCCTGGGCCGAGAGCAGGACCACTTTTCTCTGCTGCGTCGTTCTCTCCTGCTCCACTCTCGTGCCAGCGGTTCCCGCCCGATCGGGCCAGACCGATTCCACCGCTTCAAAAATCGGACCCGCCTTCAGGACCATGCCTTCGCCGCCGCCGAACGGCCGGTCATCCACTGTCCTGTGCCGATCCTCGGTCCAGGTCCTCAAGTCTTGCACCCGGATCTGGATCAAGCCGGCCCGCTGCGCCCGTTCGATCACCCCATGTTCAAATGGCCCGCGGAAGAACTCGGGAAAAATCGTCAGAACATGGAACGTCATAACTCGGTCAGCCCTTCGGGCAATTC